>NZ_JBHFHM010000008.1:0-132382 GCF_041927815.1 Paracoccus zhouxuedongae | reverse complement strand
ATTCCGATCGTCAAGGGCTCGGCCCTGGCGGCGATGGAAGGCCGTGACCCGGAGATCGGCGAGAACTCGATCCGCGAGCTGATCGCGGCGGTTGACAGCTACATCCCGACCCCGGCGCGCGCGGTTGACCAGCCGTTCCTGATGCCGATCGAAGACGTGTTCTCGATCTCGGGCCGCGGCACGGTTGTGACCGGCCGGGTCGAGCGTGGCGTGATCAACGTCGGTGACGAAGTTGAAATCGTCGGCATCCGCCCGACCAAGAAGTCGACCTGCACCGGCGTGGAAATGTTCCGCAAGCTGCTGGATCGCGGTGAGGCTGGCGACAACATCGGTGCGCTGCTGCGCGGCGTGGATCGTGACGGCGTGGAACGTGGCCAGGTGCTGTGCAAGCCCGGCTCGGTGAAGCCGCACACCAAGTTCGAAGCCGAGGCCTATATCCTGACCAAGGAAGAAGGCGGCCGTCACACGCCGTTCTTCGCGAACTACCGCCCGCAGTTCTACTTCCGCACCACGGACGTGACCGGGACCGTCAAGCTGCCGGAAGGCACCGAGATGGTGATGCCGGGCGACAACCTGAAGTTCGAGGTCGAACTGATCGCCCCGATCGCGATGGAAGAGAAGCTGCGCTTCGCCATCCGCGAAGGCGGCCGCACCGTCGGCGCCGGCGTCGTGGCGAAGATCATCGCGTGATCTGACGCGATTGCGACAAACGAAAGGCCGCCCGAACGGGCGGCCTTTTACGTTGGGGTAAGATGCGCTTAAGTGTGAGCTAGGGGTGGGCCGGGTGCGCGCAGGCTGCGCCTTGGCGCGACTAAACTGGTTACTGATGTAATATCATAATGCTGCGCTACATAAGCTTGGTGATGCCGCAATCGCGAGGACCGCTTATGAAGAGCTTTGAAGAAGAGTTTCCGGAATTGTGGGGGGAGGGTACAGTCCTGGAAAAAGAGGTGCTTGCTCACTTTGGGTTGCTATTTTCCAGATTTGCGCTTCTAGAGGCGGCGCTCCATAATCTCGTCCTGTACGTTCGGCTCCAGCAAGAACTCCACTCGGGGTCTATTCGAAGCACTGGAACCTTGCACAACCGAGCGGAAGCAATCGAGCGGGAAGCCTTTACAATGACCTTTGGAAGCCTGCTCCAAGCTTTGCACAGGGCAGGCGCGCTATCAGAGTTTTTTCCGCGCCTGAATGCACTTAAAAAGGAAAGAGATTACTTCGCGCACCACTTTTTCAGAGAAGAAAACGCGCGACTATACGTTCATGACGGTTGTATGGCGGTCATGCGTGCCATGCATCTGCTTCGGTTGGATGTAATGGAAGCCGAGGCCAAAGTCGACGCAGAGGTGCAGGCTTGTATGCGACGCCTATTTCCAAGGGTGGATATTGATGTGCTAGTCAGCAACGGGCTGATGGAGTTGAGAAGAGGCGACGCTTTGGTCGATATAAAGGATGTGGGCTGGAACAGGCTGTAGAGAAACCTGTGTATCACCACCCCTTGACACCCGGCCCCGCACCCCTTAATCCCCGCCCATCGCCGCCGGTCCCGCAAGAATCGGCGGCATCTGCTGTGGCCGTCCGCAACGGGGCGGCCTCGCGGTTTTTACGTGGTCCGACGCTGGCGCCGCATGAGGTGTCGTCAGCCTCTCGACTTGAACCCTCCTGATTTGAGGGAACACCTGATGCAAGGTCAGAATATCCGCATCCGGCTGAAGGCCTTCGATTACCGCGTGCTGGACGCCAGCACCCAGGAAATCGTCAACACGGCCAAGCGCACCGGTGCGCAGGTCCGCGGCCCGATCCCGCTGCCCAACAAGATTGAAAAGTTCACCGTGCTGCGTGGTCCGCATATCGACAAGAAGTCGCGCGACCAGTGGGAAATCCGCACTCACAAGCGCCTGTTGGACATCGTCGACCCGACCCCGCAGACCGTGGACGCGCTGATGAAGCTCGACCTGGCCGCTGGCGTCGATGTCGAGATCAAGGTTTAAGGAGGCGAACATGCGTTCTGGTGTGATCGCCAAGAAGCTGGGCATGACCCGGCTGTTCATGGAAGACGGTCGTCAGGTTCCTGTCACCGTTCTTCATCTGGATAACCTGCAAGTGGTCGCGCAGCGCACCGCCGACAAGGATGGCTATACCGCCGTCCAGCTTGGCGCCGGTGCTGCCAAGGCCAAGCGCGTGTCGGCCGGTCTGCGCGGCCACTTCGCCAAGGCGAATGTGGAACCCAAGCGCAAGATCGCCGAGTTCCGCGTGTCGGAAGACAACCTGATCGGCGTGGGCGAGGAAATCATCGCCGACCACTATTTCGCCGGCCAGTTCGTCGACATCGCCGGTACCTCGATCGGTAAGGGCTTTGCCGGTGCGATGAAGCGTCACAACTTTGGCGGTCTGCGGGCCAGCCACGGTGTGTCGATCAGCCACCGCTCGCACGGTTCGACCGGTCAGTGCCAGGATCCGGGCAAGGTGTTCAAGGGCAAGAAGATGGCCGGTCACCTGGGTGCCGTCCGTGTGACGACCCAGAACCTGCAAGTCGTGCGCACCGACAGCGAGCGCGGCCTGATCATGGTCAAAGGCTCGGTCCCCGGTTCCAAAGGTGGCTGGGTCACGATCAAGGACGCGGTGAAGAAGCCGCAGCCCGAAAACGTGATGCTGCCCGCCGCGACCCGGTCCAAGCAGCGTGAAGCCCAGCGTCTGGCCGAAGAAGCCGCCGCCGCCGCCGCCGCCGAGGAAGAAGCCGCCCGCAAGGCCGCGATGGAGGCTGAAGCCGCCGCCATGGCCGCTGCCGAGGCTGAAGCCGCTGCCGCTGCCGAAGCGCCCGAAGGGGAGAGCAAGGAATGAAACTTGATGTGATCTCGCTGGACGCCAAGAAGGCCGGCTCGGTCGATCTGGATGACGCGATTTTCGGTCTGGAACCGCGCGCCGACATCCTGCACCGCGTTGTCCGTTGGCAGCGCGCCAAGGCGCAGGCCGGCACGCATTCCACGCTGGGCAAGTCGGATGTGTCCTATTCGACCAAGAAGATCTATCGCCAGAAAGGCACCGGCGGCGCCCGCCACGGTTCCCGCAAGGCGCCGATCTTCCGCAAGGGTGGTGTCTACAAAGGCCCGACCCCGCGCAGCCACGCCCATGACCTGCCCAAGAAGGTCCGCGCCCTGGGTCTGAAGCACGCCCTGTCGGCCAAGGCCGCTGCCGGTGCGCTGGTGATCCTGGACGACCTGAAGATGGCGGATGCCAAAACCTCGGTCCTGGCCAAGCAGGCCAAGGAAATGGGGTGGAAGCGCGTTCTGGTCATCGACGGTGCCGAGGTTGACGAAGGCTTCGCCCGCGCCGCGCGCAACATCGACGGCATCGACGTGCTGCCGACGATGGGCGCCAATGTCTATGACATCCTGAAGCGTGACACTCTGGTGATCACGAAGGCGGGTGTCGAAGCTCTGGAGGCTCGCCTGAAATGAGCGCGAAACCCGAACATTACGATGTGATCCGCAAGCCGATCATCACCGAAAAGGCCACCATGGCCAGCGAAAACGGTGCGGTCGTGTTTGAGGTCGCCCGTGACAGCAACAAGCCGCAGATCAAAGAGGCCGTCGAGGCGCTGTTTGGTGTGAAGGTCAAGGCGGTGAACACCGTCGTGACCAAAGGCAAGGTCAAGCGCTTCCGCGGCCAACCCGGTCAGCGCAGCGACGTGAAAAAGGCCTATGTCATGCTGGAAGACGGTCAGACGATCGACGTGTCGACCGGTCTGTGATCGGTCTGTCAGAATGACGAAAGCCCCCGCCATTGTGCGGGGGCTTTTGGTTTGTTGGACTGCTGATCGAACGGATGAAAGGTCTTTGACCTTTCAGAAGTTGTCGATTCTCAGGTGCTGGCTTGGGTTTCGCAGCATGAACTCGACCTCAACATGGCGGAGAACCTTTCGCTGGCCCGCGAAGGGAACCATCCTTTCGGCCTCATCAAAGGGCACCCAGCGATATTCGCTGTGTTCAGCGTTCAGTCGGACAGCAGCAACCGGGTCAATATAGGCGACAAAGACCGGAAGGATGCTGATAGCGTCCAGATGCGCCTCATAGAACTGCTCGCAGACATCGGCTGAGAAGAGCGCACTGGGGGAGAGGCCGGTTTCCTCGGCGAGTTCGCGAATGGCGGCCTCCCACGCGGTCTCTTCGGCTTCGATGGTGCCTGCGACCTGGCACCACTCCCCGCGCAGGGATCTGGTGCGGCGGAGGAGAAGAACTTCGTTCGTGTCATTCAGAACGCGGACGGCGACAAGGCTGACGGCGTGGCAGCGGATGGGGATATCTTGCATCGAAACTCCTTGGGGTTGCGACCAGTCTCATTCGGGGTGGTGTGCTTCGTCACGATGCGCGGGCAGGCCATATCCCCACCCATCCCCACTTGCCCCCCCGCCGCAACCCTGCTACATGCCGCGGATCGCGCGGCCTCGGATTCGTTCCGGGGCCGGTGATTTTTGAATCCGGGAACCTTCGGGGTCCTACAAACCGACAGGCGGGGCAACCCGCCACCAACAACGGAAGACAGAAAGCATGGCACTCAAGTCGTATAAGCCGACGACGCCGGGCCAGCGTGGGCTGGTTCTGATCGACCGTTCGGAGCTGTGGAAAGGCCGTCCGGTCAAAGCCCTTACCGAGGGTTTGACCAAGACGGGTGGCCGCAACAACACCGGGCGCGTCACGATGTGGCACAAGGGCGGTGGCGCGAAGCGCCTGTACCGCATTGTGGATTTCAAGCGCCGCAAGTTTGATGTGGCGGGCGTCGTCGAGCGGATCGAATACGATCCGAACCGCACCGCCTTCATCGCGCTGATCAAGTATGAAGATGGCGAGCTGGCCTATATCCTGGCCCCGCAGCGCCTGGCGATTGGCGACAAGGTTGTCGCCGGTTCCAAGGTCGACGTGAAGCCGGGCAATGCGATGCCCTTCAGCGGGATGCCGATCGGCACGATCGTTCACAACGTCGAACTGAAGCCGGGCAAGGGCGGCCAGCTGGCGCGCGCCGCCGGCACCTATGCCCAGTTCGTCGGTCGCGACGGCGGCTATGCCCAGATCCGCCTGTCCTCGGGCGAGCTGCGCATGGTTCGTCAGGAATGCATGGCCACCATCGGTGCCGTGTCCAACAGCGACCATTCCAACCAGAACTTCGGCAAGGCCGGCCGTATGCGCCACAAGGGTGTGCGTCCGACCGTGCGTGGTGTTGCCATGAACCCGATCGACCACCCGCATGGTGGTGGTGAGGGCCGGACCTCGGGCGGCCGTCACCCGGTCACCCCGTGGGGCAAGGGCACCAAGGGCAACAAGACCCGCAAGAACAAGAAGACCGACAAGTACATTGTCCGGTCGCGTCACGCGAAGAAGGGGCGTTAATCCATGGCACGTTCTGTTTGGAAAGGCCCGTTCGTCGACGCGTTTCTGCTGAAGAAGGCAGAAAAGGCGCGCGAATCCGGCAAGTCGGACGTCATCAAGATCTGGTCGCGTCGCTCGACGATCCTGCCGCAATTCGTCGGCCTGACCTTTGCCGTCTACAATGGTCAGAAGCACATTCCGGTCAACGTGACCGAAGAAATGATCGGCCAGAAGTTCGGTGAATATTCGCCGACGCGGACCTATTACGGTCACGCCGCCGACAAGAAAGCGAAGAGGAAGTAAGCGTCATGGGTAAGGAACAAAATCCGCGCCGCGTGGCGGATAACGAGGCGATGGCCAAGACCAAGATGCTGCGCACCAGCCCGCAGAAGCTTAATCTGGTCGCCGCCATGATCCGTGGCAAGAAGGTGGAAAAGGCCCTGTCGGACCTGACCTTCAGCAAGCGCCGCATCGCTGGCGATGTGAAGAAATGCCTGCAATCGGCCATTGCCAACGCTGAAAACAACCACGGCCTTGACGTCGACAGCCTTGTCGTCGCCGAAGCCTGGGTCGGCAAGAACCTGGTGATGAAGCGTGGCCGTCCGCGTGCCCGTGGCCGGTTCGGCAAGATCATGAAGCCGTTTTCGGAAATCACCATCAAGGTGCGCCAGGTCGAGGCCCGTGCTGAGGGGAATGCGTAATGGGACAGAAGGTTAACCCCATCGGGATGCGCCTCCAGGTCAACCGCACCTGGGACAGCCGCTGGTTCGCCGACAACAAGGAATACGGCAACCTGTTGCTGGAAGACCTGAAGATGCGCGACTTCATCCATGAAGAAGCCAAGCAGGCCGGCATCAGCCGCGTCATCATCGAACGTCCGCACAAGAAGTGCCGCGTCACGATCCATGCCGCGCGTCCGGGTGTCATCATCGGCAAGAAAGGCGCCGATATTGAAACCCTGCGCAAGAAGCTGGCGAACTTCACCGACAGCGAGCTGCACCTGAACATCGTCGAGGTCCGCAAGCCGGAACTGGACGCGCAGCTGGTGGCGGAATCGATCGCCCAGCAGCTTGAGCGTCGCGTGTCGTTCCGTCGCGCCATGAAGCGCGCGGTGCAGAACGCCATGCGTATGGGTGCCCTGGGTATCCGCGTCAACGTCGCTGGCCGTCTGGGTGGCGCCGAGATCGCGCGGACCGAGTGGTATCGCGAAGGCCGCGTGCCGCTGCACACCCTGCGCGCCGACATCGACTATGCGCTGGACGAGGCCATGACCCCCTATGGGATCATCGGCATCAAGGTCTGGATCTTCAAAGGCGAGATCATGGAACATGATCCGCAGGCCCGTGACCGTCGCGCCGCCGAGGCGCAGGACGGTCCGTCCGGCGCCCCGCGCGGCCCTCGCCGCGATCGTGGCGACCGTGACGCGCGCTGAGAAGGAGTAACGTAAATGCTGCAACCGAAACGGACGAAGTTCCGCAAGGCGCACAAAGGCCGCATCCACGGCGAAGCGAAGGGCGGCTTTCTGCTGAACTTCGGTTCCTTCGCCCTGAAGGCGACCGAGCCGGAGCGCGTCACCGCCCGCCAGATCGAAGCGGCCCGCCGCGCGATCACCCGCCACATGAAGCGCCAGGGCCGCGTCTGGATCCGGATTTTCCCGGACCTGCCGGTCTCGTCGAAGCCGACCGAAGTGCGTATGGGTAAGGGTAAAGGCTCGGTCGACTATTGGGCCGCCCGCGTCCATCCCGGCCGGATCATGTTCGAGATCGACGGCGTTGCCGAAGACATCGCGCGTGAAGCCCTGCGTCTGGGCGCTATGAAGCTGCCGGTCACCACCCGCATCGTGGCCCGCGAAGACTGGTAATCCCCAGTTCTTCCGACAAGATCAGAAGCCCCCGCCCCTGTGGCGGGGGTTTTGTCATGAAACGGTCGAGACCATCCAGTTTTGATGGATGCGGCCCTCAACCGCCTGTCAGCAACGTGAATTGCCGAGGCCGGCCGCGCGGCTATAGTGACGCCAGCTAAACAACTTGGTTCGGGAGATCGACCAGATGACCAAATTGACCCGTTTCACCCTGGCCGCGGGCGTTGCCCTGATGCCGATGATCGCCATGGCCGACAGCGCCCGCACTGCCCTTGACTGGGCCGGCCGCTATGAAGGCGTGCTGCCCTGCGCAAGCTGCGAAGGTATCCAGACCGTGATTCTGCTGGGTGACGACAACACCTATCAGATCGTCGAGACCTATCTGGGCGAAAAGGATGGCGAGTTCGTCGAGGACGGCACGTTCACCTGGGGCAAGGATGGCAACACCATCACCCTGGATGACGAGGACAAGCGCGCCTATCTGGTCAGCGAACATCAACTGATCCAGCTGGATGCCGATGGCAAGCCGGGCGACGACAAATATGTGCTGGCGCAGACCATCGTTCCGGCCAGCTACGCCGAGATGCCGGCCGCCCCGACCGTGGATGAGGCGACGAAGAACGGCGCCAAGTTCATCGGTGGCGGTGCCAATCTGACGGTGATGCCGAACACGCTGGTGCAGTCGGAAATGGAAGCCACCAAAGATCGTCACGTCGCCTTTGACGCGCTGATGAACCTCGAGTTTCCGACCGAAGCCGGTCACAAGTCGCTGACCGCGACCTTCGACATCAACTGCACCAAGAATGTCTATGCGATGCCGACCGTCGCCTATTTCAGCGAGGATGACGCGAAGGGCAAGAAGATCGAGGAAGTCACCAATAATGGCGACACCTGGATCGACCTGCCCATGGACGGCGAGCGTGACACCGATGTGGTGACCCAGGCCGCGCAGGCGTTCTGCCACTGATCTGCCGAAAGTGCTGACGGGGCCGCCATTGCGCGGCCCCGTTTGCGTCTGGCGTTGTCGCGCGGTCTTGGCCCGGCTGCGGAAACTGGCGCCGCCCCCGCCATTGGCGGATTTCCCTTGCCAAAGGCGGCCAGCCCGGCTATGGGCAAGCCTTCGTTGCGAACTCCACCGGAATCAGGGTTTCCCTGTGTTGCAGGGGCCTGCCGGTGATGTTGAAAGGAAAAGGCGGATGAACGCCAAGGAATTGTCGACCAAGACGCCCGACCAGCTGAAGGATCAGCTGGTTGCGCTGAAGAAAGAAGCCTTCAACCTGCGCTTCCAGCAGGCCACCGGCCAGCTTGAGAACACCGCCCGCATGCGCGTCGTCCGCCGTGACGTCGCCCGCATCAAGACGGTGCTGAACCAGAAGGCCGCCGAGGCCGCCATCATGTCCGACGCGAAGTAAGGGGGCCTGAGAATGCCGAAACGTATCCTGCAGGGCACCGTCACCTCGGACAAGAACGACCAGACCATCACCGTTCTGGTCGAGCGCCGCTTCAAGCACCCGCTGCTGCAAAAGACCGTGCGGAAGTCGAAGAAATACCGTGCGCATGACGCGCAGAACCAATTCAAGGTCGGTGACAGCGTTCGCATCGTCGAATGTGCGCCGATCTCGAAGACGAAACGCTGGGAAGTTCTGGTCGATACGTCGGCCTGACCCAGTTTGATCGAAACCCTGGGGCTGCCCGCATCGGCTGTCCCCAAAGGTCGGGAGTAACCCTATGATCCAGATGCAGACCAATCTGGATGTTGCTGACAACTCCGGCGCGCGCCGGGTGCAGTGCATCAAGGTTCTGGGCGGTTCGCACCGCCGTTACGCCTCGGTCGGCGACATCATCGTGGTGTCGGTGAAAGAGGCGATTCCGAAAGGCCGTGTGAAGAAAGGTGACGTCCGCAAGGCCGTCGTCGTTCGCACCGCCAAGGACGTTCGCCGTGAAGACGGCACCTCGATCCGTTTCGACCGCAACGCCGCCGTCATCCTGAACAACCAGGGCGAACCGGTCGGCACCCGCATCTTCGGGCCGGTCGTGCGCGAGCTGCGGGCCAAGAACTTCATGAAGATCATCTCGCTTGCCCCGGAGGTGCTGTAATGGCTGCCAAGCTGAAGAAAGGCGACAAGGTCGTCGTCCTGGCCGGCAAGGACAAGGGCAAGACCGGTGAGATTTCGGCGGTCATGCCGAAGGACAACAAGGCGGTGGTCGATGGCGTGAACATGGCCATCCGTCACCAGCGTCAGACCCAGACCACCCAGGGCGGCCGCGTGTCGAAGGCGATGCCGATCGACCTGTCGAACCTGGCGCTGCTGGACAAGAACGGCAAACCCACCCGCGTCGGCTTCCGCATGGAAGACGACAAGAAGGTGCGCTTCGCCAAGACCACGGGGGATGCGATCTAATGCTGGACCAAGCGAACTACACCCCGCGCCTGAAAGCCGACTACAAGGCCCGCATCCGTGCGGCGCTGAAGGAAGAATTCGGCTATTCCAACGACATGCAGATCCCGCGCCTGGACAAGATCGTCCTGAACATGGGCGTCGGCGAAGCCGTCAAGGACACCAAGAAGGTCAAGCAGGCCGCCGACGAACTGTCGCGGATTGCCGGCCAGAAGGCAGTCATCACCAAGGCCAAGAAGTCGATCGCCGGCTTCCGCGTCCGTGAGGAAATGCCGCTGGGCACCAAAGTCACCCTGCGTGGCGACCGGATGTATGAATTCCTGGACCGTCTGATCACCATCGCGCTGCCGCGCGTGCGTGACTTCCGTGGCGTCAAGGGCACGGCCTTCGACGGTCGTGGCAACTATGCCATGGGCCTGAAGGAACACATCGTCTTCCCGGAAATCGACTTCGACAAGGTCGACGAGGTTCTGGGTATGGACATCATCATCTGCACCACCGCGAAAACCGACGCGGAAGCCAAGGCGCTGTTGAAGCTGTTCAACATGCCCTTCAATAGCTGAGCGCGGGAAGGAAAAGACACCAATGGCCAAAGTTTCCATGGTTGAACGCGAAAAGAAGCGCGCCCGCCTGGTGCAGAAATATGCCGCCAAGCGTGCCGCCCTGAAAGCGGTCATCGAAGATCAGTCCAAGCCGATGGAAGAGCGTTTCAAGGCGACGATGAAGCTGGCGGAACTGCCGCGCAACAGCAGTGCTGTGCGTCTGCACAACCGCTGCCAGCTGACCGGTCGTCCGCACGCCTACTATCGCAAACTGAAACTGTCGCGGATCATGCTGCGTGAACTGGCCTCGTTCGGCCAGATCCCGGGCATGGTCAAGTCGAGCTGGTAAGGAGAACGCATCATGGCGATGAACGATCCCCTCGGCGATATGCTGACCCGCATCCGCAACGCTTCGCTGCGTGGCAAATCCACCGTCCGCACCCCGGCCAGCAAGCTGCGCGCCTGGGTTCTGGATGTGCTGAAAGACGAAGGCTATATCCGCGGCTATGAAGCCGTGACCGGGGCCGATGGCCATCCGGCGCTGGAAATCAGCCTGAAGTACTTTGAAGGCACCCCCGTCATCCGTGAGCTGAAGCGCGTCTCGACCCCCGGTCGCCGCGTCTATGCCTCGGTCAAGGAAATCCCGTCGGTTCGCAACGGCCTGGGTCTGTCGATCGTGTCGACCCCCAAGGGCGTGATGACCGATGCGAACGCTCGCAACGCCAATGTCGGCGGCGAAGTTCTCTGCACCGTGTTCTAAGGAGGGGACAATGTCTCGGATTGGTAAGAAACCGGTCGCCCTTCCCAAGGGTGTGAGTGCCGAAATCAAGGGCCAGACGGTCGAAGTGAAAGGGCCGAGAGGCACCCGCAGCTTTACCGCCACCGACGATGTGACGCTGGCGATGGAGGACGGTGCGATCACCGTCACCCCGCGCGGCACGTCCAAGCGCGCGCGCCAGCAATGGGGCATGTCGCGGTCGATGATCGAGAACCTGACCGTCGGCGTGTCGGAAGGCTTCAAGAAAGAGCTGGAAATCCAGGGCGTCGGTTACCGCGCTGCGATGAACGGCAACGTGCTGAAGCTGTCGCTGGGCTATAGCCACGAAGTCAACTTCGAGGTGCCCCAGGGTGTCACCGTGACCGCCCCCAAGCAGACCGAAATCGTCGTTGAAGGCATCGACGAACAGCAGGTCGGCCAGGTGGCCGCGAACATCCGCGAATGGCGCAAGCCCGAGCCCTACAAGGGCAAAGGCATCCGCTATAAGGGCGAGTTCATCTTCCGCAAGGAAGGCAAGAAGAAGTAAGGGGCGCGACAATGGCACTGAAAAAGCAAGAGCTGTTTGCGAAGCGCCGCCTGCGCGTTCGCAACAAACTGAAGGCGATGTCGAATGGCCGTCCGCGGCTGTCCGTGCATCGGTCGTCGAAGAACATCAGCGTCCAGCTGATCGACGACGTGGCCGGCAAGACGCTGGCTGCGGCCTCGACCCTGGAAAAGGATCTGGGCTTCGTCGGCAAGAACAACGTCGAGGCGGCCGCCAAGATCGGCGCCACCATCGCCGAGCGGGCCAAGAAGGCCGGGGTCGAGGATGTCGTCTTCGACCGTGGCGGTTTCATCTTCCACGGCAAGATCAAGGCCCTGGCGGATGCGGCGCGCGAAGGCGGGCTGAAGTTCTGACGTGGTGGGTGGCGGCGACGCCACCCCGATGATCCGGGGGCGGCACCCGTGCCGCCCACCAGGATTGGACAAAATCGGCGCCGCTTGCGCCAACTTGAAAGGAATGCCGTATGGCAGAACGTGACAACCGCCGGGGCCGCCGCGAAGAGCGCGAGGAAACCCCGGAATTCGCCGATCGTCTGGTTGCGATCAACCGCGTGTCGAAAACCGTCAAGGGCGGCAAGCGCTTTGGCTTTGCGGCTCTGGTCGTTGTTGGTGACCAGCGTGGCCGCGTCGGCTTCGGCAAGGGCAAGGCGAAGGAAGTGCCCGAGGCGATCCGCAAGGCCACCGAGCAGGCGAAGCGCAGCCTGGTCCGCGTGCCGCTGCGCGATGGCCGCACCCTGCACCACGACATCGAAGGCCGCCACGGCGCCGGCAAGGTCGTGATGCGCACCGCCGTCGCGGGGACCGGGATCATCGCCGGTGGTCCGATGCGCGCCGTGTTCGAGATGCTGGGCGTCCAGGATGTCGTGGCCAAGTCGCTGGGGTCGCAGAACCCCTACAACATGATCCGCGCCACCATCGACGGCCTGAAGAAAGAGGCCTCGCCCCGCCAGGTCGCCGCCCGTCGCGGCAAGAAGGTGGGCGACATCCTGAAATCGGACGCCAAGCCGGCCGAAGAAGCCGTCGAAGCGTAAGGAGACCGGAGCATGGCCAAGAAAACCATCACTGTGAAGCAGGTCGGTTCGCCGATCCGCCGCCCCGAGATCCAGCGCCAGACGCTGATCGGCCTGGGCCTGAACAAGATGCACCGCACGCGCGAGCTGGAAGATTCCCCGGCGGTTCGCGGCATGATCGCCAAGATCCCGCATCTGGTTCAGATCGTCGACGAGAAGTAAGAACAGCGGGCCGGGGGAAACCCCGGCCCTTGTCTTTGTGGCAAGCCGGTGTTGCGCCGCGTCCTGCCGCCCGCGTTTTACCCCCGCAAACGCCCCCACACATGCGCCCACACATGCGCCCATTGCGCCGCAATCCGCCTCTGTTGTGCGGGCGCCTCAGCCCTTCGGATGACTGACTTATCCGCCGCTTCGGCATAGGATATGCGCGTGCCGTGCCCGCCGGGCGCGGACTTTCCCAAGGGAGGATCTTCTGATGGCCACGTATACGGGCGGCTGCGCACACCATAAGGTGACCGCCGCGAATCCCATCGACAACCACGAATGCCATTGCAACGTCTGCAAGTCGGTCACCGGCCAGCACACCACGCATGTCGTGTTCTTCAATCATGGCGACGTCAAGGTTGACGGCTCGGGCCCGACCAAGCGCGTGCCCTTCAACAAGGACAACCCCAACGGCCCGCTGGAAATCGTGATCTGCGAAGATTGCGGCGCGGTGTTGATGCTGGACGACAAGCAGGGCCGCATCCGCGTCGCCGTGCCGAACGTCATGGGCTATGACGACGCCAATTTCCCGAAAGCCACCTATCACGCCTTCTGGGACGAATCGAAAGGCTACGCCAAGCCGGACGACGGCCGCCCGGTCTATGAGGGGCTGCGCCCCGACTTCACCTGGCCGAAGGGCGCCTGATCGCCCCCACCCTCCGTGGTGAACCCCATGCCCCGGCCCAGCGGCCGGGGCTTCTTGTTGTCGGAACCCGGCTTTGCCACAGTTTGCTTGACAAGATGGGCGGCTCTGGCCGTATAAATGACCGACCGATCGGTCAATAAACGATCGCGCCGGTGACCAAAGGGGAGGGGAAGCCAGCATGACCGAGGCCCTGATCTGTGACGCCATCCGCACGCCCATCGGGCGCTATGGCGGGGCCTTGTCGGGCGTGCGCGCCGATGATCTGGCCGCCGAACCATTGCGGGCGCTGATGGATCGCAATCCCGGCGTCAACTGGTCGGCGGTCGATGACCTGATCTATGGCTGCGCCAACCAGGCGGGCGAGGATAACCGGAACGTCGCCCGCATGGCCGCGCTGCTGGCCGGGCTGCCGATCGAGGTGCCGGGCACCACCGTCAACCGCCTGTGCGGGTCGGGCATGGATGCGGTCGGCATGGCCGCGCGGGCGATCAAGGCCGGCGATTGCGATCTGGTGATCGCTGGCGGCGTCGAATCGATGAGCCGCGCGCCCTTCGTCATGCCCAAGGCCGACACCGCCTTTTCCCGCGCCAATGCGGTCTATGACACGACGATCGGCTGGCGCTTCGTGAACCCACGGATGAAGGCCGATCACGGCACCGACTCGATGCCGCAGACCGCCGACAACGTTGCCGCCGACTGGGGTATCAGCCGCGCCGATCAGGATGCTTTTGCCCTGCGCAGTCAGGCGAAATGGGCGGCGGCACAGGCGGCGGGCCTGTTCGCCGATGAAATCGCCCCTGTCAACATTCCGCAGAAAAAGGGCGATCCGCGAATCGTCGACACCGACGAGCACCCGCGCCCTGAGACCACGCCCGACCAGATGGCGCGGCTGAAGGGGGTCAACGGGCCGGATCTGACGGTGACGGCGGCGAATGCCTCGGGCGTCAATGACGGGGCCTGTGCGCTGATCCTGGCCAGCCCCGCCGCCGCGCAGGCGCACGGGCTGACGCCGCGCGCCCGTGTGGTGGCGATGGCTGCCGCTGGTGTCGCCCCGCGCATCATGGGGATCGGCCCGGTGCCCGCCGTGCGCAAGGTGCTGGAGCGAACCGGCCTGACGCTGGACCAGATGGATGTGATCGAACTGAATGAGGCCTTCGCCGCCCAATCGCTTGCCGTTCTGCGCGACCTTGGCCTGGCCGATGACGATGCGAGGGTGAACCCGAACGGTGGCGCGATTGCCCTTGGGCATCCGCTGGGCATGTCGGGGGCGCGTCTGGTCACCACGGCGCTTTATCAGTTGCAGCGCACCGGCGGGCGCTATGGCCTTTGCGCGATGTGCGTGGGCGTGGGCCAAGGCATCGCTATCATCATCGAACGGATCTGAAGGGGGACAATCATGTATGCACAGATGGTCAAGACCGACAGCAACCGCGTCAAATCCAAGGATGAGATGACGCCGCAGGAACGCGCCTTTCAGGACCGCGTGGACCGTGGCGAAAAGATCGAGCCGAAGGAATGGATGCCCGAGGATTACCGCCGCACGCTGATCCGCCAGATCGGCCAGCACGCGCATTCGGAAATCGTCGGCCAGCTACCCGAAGGCAACTGGATCACCCGCGCCCCTACGCTGGAGCGCAAGGCGATCCTTCTGGCCAAGGTGCAGGATGAGGCCGGGCATGGCCTTTATCTGTATTGTGCCGCCGAAACGCTGGGCGTCAGCCGGGATGAGCTGCTGGACCTGCTGCATTCGGGCGACATGAAATATTCCAGCATCTTCAACTATCCGACGCTGAACTGGGCCGATATCGGCGCGGTCGGCTGGCTGGTTGATGGCGCGGCGATCATGAATCAGGTGCAGCTGCAAAAGACCAGCTACGGCCCCTATTCCCGCGCCATGATCCGCATCTGCAAAGAGGAAAGTTTCCACCAGCGTCAGGGCTATGACATCATGATGAAGATGTGCGCCGGCAGCCCGGAACAAAAGGCCATGGCGCAGGACGCGATCAACCGCTTCTGGTATCCGGCGCTGATGATGTTCGGCCCATCCGACAAGGACAGCGTGCATTCGGCGCAGTCGATGGCGTGGAAGATCAAGATCAACACCAATGACGACCTGCGCCAGCGGTTCGTGGATCAGACCGTGCCGCAGGCCGACTATCTGGGCCTGACGATCCCGGACGACAAGCTGGCCTGGAATCCCGACAAGAACGACGGCAAGGGCGGCTATGACTTCAGCGACCCCGACTGGTCCGAGTTCTTTCAGGTCATCAAGGGCAACGGTCCCTGCAACAAGGAACGCCTGGGCGCCCGCGTCAAGGCGTGGGAGGACGGCGCCTGGTTCCGCGACGGGCTGATGGCCCATGCCGAAAAAGCCGCCGCGCGCCGCATGGCCGCAGAATAAAAGGCCGGGCCGCTCGGCCCGCACAGAGTCACTTGGGGGGAGGAAACCCGATGTCTAGCCAATGGCCCCTGTGGGAGGTGTTCATCCGTGGTCAGCACGGCCTGAACCACCGTCACGTCGGCAGCCTGCACGCGCCCGACGCCGAAATGGCGATCAACCACGCCCGCGACGTCTATACCCGCCGCAACGAGGGCGTCAGCATCTGGGTGGTGAAATCCGCCGACATCGCCGCCAGTGCGCCAAGCGACAAGGGGCCGCTGTTCGAGCCGTCGAACGCCAAGGTCTATCGTCACCCGACCTTCTTCGACATCCCCGAGGAAGTGGGGAAGATGTGATGTCGGATGCGCTGTTTCAGTTTCTGCTGCGCACCGGCGACAACACGCTGATCCTGGGGCATCGGATCAGCGAATGGTGCGGCCATTCCCCGGTGCTTGAGGAAGACATCGCCCTTGCCAATACCGCGCTGGACCTGATCGGGCAGACGCAATTGTGGCTGGGTCTGGCGGGCGCGGTCGAGGGGGCAGGGCGCAGCGCCGACGACCTGGCCTATCTGCGTGACGTGGCCGCCTTTCGCAACGTGCTGCTGGTCGAACGCCCGAACGGCGACTTTGGCAAGACGCTGATGCGGCAGTTCCTGTTCGATGCCTTCCAGCATGTGCTGCTGGCCGAGCTGGTCAACTCCTCCGACGCGCGCGTGGCCGAGATCGCCGCCAAGGCCGCGAAAGAGGTCGCCTATCACCTGGACCGATCGCGCGATCTGGTGGTGCGTCTGGGCGATGGCAGCGATGAAAGCCACCGCCGCATGCAAGAGGCCTTGGACGACCTTTGGCCCTATACTGGCGAGATGTTCATGCCCGCCACCGGCGATGCCGAACTGGCCGAGGCAGGCATTGCCCCCGACCCCGCCAGTCTGAAGCCGGGCTGGGATGCGATCGTCGATGCCACGCTGGCGCAGGCCACGCTGGCCAAACCTGCGGGCAGCTATCAGCACAAGGGCGGCAAGTCGGGCATCCATACCGAGGCCCTGGGCTATATTCTGGCCGACATGCAGTTCCTGCAACGCGCCTATCCGGGGCTGACCTGGTAGAATGCGCGCCCCGGTCGAACAGGTCTGGGCGTGGTTGGGGCAGGTGCCCGACCCCGAGATTCCGGTCATCAGCCTGACCGATCTGGGGATCATACGCGACGTCGGCTATGACGGCGACACGCTGGTCGTGACCGTGACCCCCACCTATTCGGGCTGCCCCGCGACCGGCGTCATCAACCTGGATATCGAAACCGCGCTGCGGGCCAACGGAATCACCGACCTGCGGCTGGACCGTCGCCTGTCGCCGCCCTGGACGACCGACTGGATCACACCCGAGGGCCGCGACAAGCTGCGCGCCTATGGCATCGCGCCGCCCATCGACGGCACCGCCGCCACCGGCCATGCCCGCGCCGGGGCGTTGGCGGGGCATAACATGACCATCGCCTGCCCGCGCTGCGGGTCAGCCGATACCGAAAAGATCAGCCAGTTCGGGTCAACGCCGTGCAAGGCGCAATATCGCTGCAAGACCTGCCTGGAACCCTTCGACTATTTCAAATGCATCTGAAAGGTCGCCCGATGGCCCGTTTCCACCCCTTGACCGTCACCGATGTCACCCATGATACGCGCGATTCGGTGATCGTGACGCTGACCCCGCAGGACGGGGACTTTACCTTTACCCAAGGCCAATACCTGACCTTCCGCCGCGCATTCGACGGTCAGGAGCTGCGCCGGTCGTATTCGATCTGCTCTGGCCTGGACGACGGCACCCTGCGGGTCGGCATCCGCCGCGTCGAGGGCGGGGCGTTTTCCGGCTGGGCCAACGACAGCCTGCGCCCCGGCGACGTGCTGGAGGCGATGCCGCCGATGGGCCATTTCCACGCGCCCATCGACCCGTCATCGGCGCGCGGCTATCTGTTCTTTGCGGGTGGCTCGGGGATCACGCCGATCCTGTCGATCATCAAGACGGTGCTGGCGCGCGAACCGCAGTCCACCGCGACGCTGGTCTATGCCAACCGCCAGATCAACACGATCATGCTGCGCGAGGAAATCGAGGATCTGAAGAACACCCATCTGGGGCGGTTCTCGGTCATCCATATCCTTGAATCCGACGCGCAGGACATCGACCTGTTCACCGGCCGCATCGACGCCGCGAAATGCGCGACGCTGTTCAACGAGGGCTGGATCGACATCAAGGCGACCGACATGGCCTTCATCTGTGGCCCCGAGCCGATGATGCTGGCCATCGCCAGGGCGCTGAAGGATGCCGGGCTGGACGATGCCCAGATCAAGTTCGAACTGTTCGCCAGTGCGCAACCGGGCCGTCTGGCCGAACGCCGCCAATCCGCGGCGCAGGGCAGCGCTGCCACCTGCGACACCACCGTCACGCTGGATGGCACCACCCGCAGCTTCAAGATGCCGAAGCAGGGCCAGACCGTCCTGGAGGCCGCGCTCGATGCTGCGCTTGACGCGCCCTATGCCTGCAAGGCCGGGGTCTGTTCGACCTGCCGCGCCCGCGTGATCGAAGGCGAGGTCGAGATGGTCACCAACCACGCGCTCGAGGATTACGAGGTGCGCGCGGGCTACATCCTGACCTGCCAGTGCTTCCCGCTGACCGACAAACTTGTCGTCACCTTCGACGAATAGGGGGCTGCCATGAGCGACGCGACCATGACGATCGACGACTATCTGGCCCAGGGCGGCAAGCTGGGCAGCCCGGAAAACGTCCCCGCGCGCTATCGCGGTGAGGTGATGCGGATGATGGCGTCCTTTGTGGACAGCGAACTGGCTGGTTCTGCGGGCTTTGCCGATGTCATCAATGACGCGCCCGGCATCACCGAACGCATCGCGGCGGCGCGGATCGTGCTGGAAAAGGCCGATCACGCACAGCGCGTGCTGGCGATCATGGGGACATTCGGCGCCGATCAGGCGCGCTACGCGACGCAGCATCCGTGGCAGGCGCGGCTGCCGCGCGATGCCGACATTGGCGCGACGCGGCAGGCGGGCGACATGCGACTGGCGGTGTTTCACTATCCCTTGCAGGGCTGGACAGATGCGGTGGTGTTCAACCTGCTGATGGGGCTGGCGGGCACCGTGCAATTGGCCGAACTGGCGCGGGTCAGCTATCAGCCGCTGGCCGAGGTCTTCCGCGCCATCCTGCCGCGCGAACAGCGCCACCTTGAACTGGCGCAGGCCGGGATGGAACGGCTGGTCGGGTCCGATCCAGACGGCGTGCGGGCTTCGGTCGCTTATTGGCGGCCGCGCGTGGCGGCCAGCTTTGGCGGCGCGCAATCTGAACGGTTCGCGCGGCTGGCGCGCATGGGCCTGCGCCATGACGACAACGCAACCCTTGCCGCCCGCTGGAACGCGGCTGTCGACAAGGCTTTGGCCGAACTGGGCCTGTAAGGAAAGGAACCACCATGACCGCGATCCATCGGCCCCGCCGGTTGCAAAGCTATGTCTGTGGCCAATGGGTAAGTGGCGCAGGCGACGGCGCGACGCTGCTGAACGCCGCGACCGGCGCGCCGGTGGCGCAGATCGACGCCAGCGGCCTCGACATGGCCGCCGCGCTGGATCATGCCCGCGCCGCAGGGGCGCGGCTGCGTGCCATGTCGCTGCATGACCGGGCGCTGATGCTGAAGGCCCTCGGCCAGGCGCTGATGGACGACAAAGAGCTGTTTTATGCCGAAAGCCTAGCCACCGGCGCGACCCGCAGCGACGGCTGGATCGACATCGAGGGCGGGATCGGCACGCTCTTGTCCTATGCCAGCAAGGGGCGGCGCGAATGGCCGAACACCCGCGTCATGGTGGATGGCGACGTCGAAATCCTGTCGCGCGACGGCAGCTTTGTCGGCCAGCACATCCTGACCCCGCTGGAGGGGGCGGCGATCCATATCAACGCCTTCAACTTCCCCTGCTGGGGGATGCTGGAAAAGCTGGCGCCGACGCTGCTGGCCGGGGTTCCCGCCATCGTCAAACCCGCCAGCCAGACCGCCTATCTGACCGAGTTGATGGTGCGCCGCATCATCGACAGCGGTATCCTTCCCGATGGCGCGCTGTCCTTGATCTGCGGGTCGGTGGGCGATCTTCTGGATCATGTGACCGGGCAGGATGTGGTAACCTTTACCGGCTCTGCCGCGACCGGGCGCAAGCTGAAGGCGCATCCGGCGATCATCGGCAACGGCACCCGGTTCACCATGGAGGCCGACAGCCTGAACGCCGCCGTGCTGGGCCTTGATGCAAGCCCCGACAGCCCCGAGTTCGACCTGTTCGTGAAAGAGGTCGCGCGCGAGATGACGACGAAGGCGGGTCAGAAATGCACCGCGATCCGCCGCGTTTTCGTGCCCGAGCCGCTGACCGAGGCGGTGATCGCGGCGATCGGCGCGCGGCTAGGCAAGACCGCCTTGGGCGATCCCGCCGATGCGGCAGTGCGGATGGGGCCGCTGGCCAGCCTTGACCAACGGGCCGAGGTGCAGGGCCGCATTCGTGACCTGTGCGCCGATGCCCGGATCGTCGCAGGTGATCCCGATGCGGTTGATGTGGTGTCCGGCGATGCCAAGGCGGGGGCGTTCCTGAACCCTGTGCTGCTGCATTGCGCCAAGCCGGAAGCCGCCACAGCCGTTCATGATGTCGAGGCCTTCGGCCCGGTCGCCACCGTCATGCCCTATCGCGGGGTGGATGAGGTGGTCGATCTGGTGCGGCGCGGCAAGGGGTCGCTGGTCAGCTCGGTCTTTACCAACGATGCCGACTTCGTACGCGAGGTGACGCTGGGCCTCGCGCCCTTCCATGGCCGGGTCATGGTGGGCAACCGCGGCAGCGCCAAATCCTCGACCGGGCATGGCTCGCCCTTGCCGATGCTGGTGCATGGCGGCCCCGGTCGGGCCGGCGGCGGCGAGGAACTGGGCGGGATGCGCGGCGTCACCCATTACATGCAGCGCAGCGCGATCCAGGGCACGCCCGAGATGCTGGCGGCGATCACCGGCCGCTGGGTCGCGGGTGCCCCGGTGCAGGCAGGCGAACATCCGTTCCGCAAATCGCTGGCGCGGCTGCGGATCGGTGACCAGATCGTGACCGCGACCCGGCAGGTGACGCTGGACGATATCGAACATTTCGCGGGCTTCACCGGCGATACCTTTTACGCCCATATGGATGAAGCGGCGGCGCGTGCGAACCCGTTCTTTGATGGCCGGGTTGCCCATGGCTATCTGATCGTCAGCTTCGCGGCGGGCCTGTTCGTCGATCCCGCGCCCGGCCCGGTTCTGGCCAATTACGGCATCGACAACCTGCGGTTCCTGACCCCTGTGAACCCTGGCGATGTGCTTGGCGTGACCCTGACCTGCAAGGAGATCAACCCGCGCGCCGGGGCCGATTACGGCGAAGTGCGGTGGGATTGCCGGGTGACCAACCAGAAGGCCGAGGTGGTGGCGCATTATGACGTGCTGACGATGGTCGCCAAGGACGGGGCGTAAGGCAGCCGGGGGCTTCGCGCCCCCGGACCCACGCGGGATATTTCGACCAAGAAGAAAGGGCAGATGTTCTGACGCATCCTGCCGCGGCAGGACAGAATGGCGGCGGCGCGCACGGTCGCGGGACAGGGTTTCGCAGGCCCGGCGCGACGCGGGGCGATGTTCTTATTTTGCCGCCAAGCGCCGGGGGTGGTTGCGGTTCTATCGTGAAGGGGCCAGTTAACAGCCATCACGACCCAAGGAAATCATCATGCGTCAGACCCTTCTGGCGGCCATCGCCGCTTTCGCCCTTGCCCAGCCGGTTGCGGCGGACACTGTCCGTGTCGGCACCTCGGGCGGGTATTTCCCCTTTACCTTCGTGCGCGCCGATCAGCTTCAGGGCTTCGAGATCGACTTCCTGAACGCCATTGGCGAGGTCACCGGCGATCAGATCGAGTTCGTCACCATGTCCTTCTCGGGTCAGGTGGGCGCGCTGGAGGCCGGGCGCATCGACACGATCGCCAACCAGATCACCATCACCCCCGAGCGTCAGGCAAAGTTCGCCTTCAGCCAGCCCTATGTGTTCGACGGCGCGCAGGTCGTGGTCAAGGCGGGCAATGAGGCCACGATCACCGGGCCGGAATCGCTGAAGGGCAAGTCGGTTGCCGTGAACCTGGGCTCGAACTTCGAGGCGCTGCTGCGCGAACTGCCCTATGCCGATCAGATCGACATCCGCACCTATGAGACGAATATCGAACAGGACACCGCTTTGGGCCGGGTCGATGCCTTTGTCATGGACCGCGTGTCCTCGGCGCAGGTGATCGCCAAGTCGCCCCTGCCGCTGGCCCTTGCAGGCGAGCCGTTCAGCGAGATCCACAATGCCCTGCCGTTCCGCAATGACGCGGCCGGTCAGGCGCTGCGGGATCGCTTCGATGCGGCGATCACCACGCTGAAAGAAAACGGAAAGCTTGCCGAGATCTCGGAAAAGTGGCTGGATCAGGACGTGACGAAATCCGCGAACGACTGATTCATGCGCCCGCTTGACACGGCCTATATGGTCGACCTGATCCCGATCATCCTGGGCTATGTCCCGCGCACCCTGACCATGGCGTCCATCGCCATGGTCGCGGCGCTTGTGCTGGCGGCGGTGCTGGCGATCATCCGCGTGCTGCGGGTGCCGTTGCTGGCGCCTGCGGTGGCGGTGTTCATCAGCTTTTTCCGCGGCACGCCGCTGTTGGTGCAACTGTTCCTGTTCTATTACGGCCTGCCGCAACTGTTTCCGGCACTGACCGGGCTGGACGGGATCACCGCCGCCGTCATCGGGCTGACGCTGCACTTTTCGGCCTATATGGCGGAAAGCATCCGCGCCGCGATCATCGGTGTCGACCGCAGCCAATGGGAGGCGGCGGCCTCGATCGGGATGACGCAGGGGCAGCTTTTGCGCCGGATCATCCTGCCGCAGGCGGCGCGCGTCGCCGCGCCGACGCTGATGAATTACTTCATCGACCTGATCAAATCGACCTCGCTGGCCTTCACCCTGGGCGTGACCGAGATGATGGGCGCCGCGCAGAAAGAGGCGGCCGGCAGTTTCCTTTACCTTGAGGCCTTTCTGGTCGTCGCCTGCATCTATTGGGTGCTGGTCGAGGCGCTGTCGATCGGGCAGCGCGCGCTGGAGGCCCGACTGAACAAGGCCCATCAGCGATGAACACCTGCGCGATTGCCATCAACGGCCTGGTCAAGCGGTTCGGGGATCGCACCATTCTGGACGGCATCGACCTGTGCCTTGAACCGGGTGAGCGGGTGGCGATCATCGGCCCGTCCGGCACCGGGAAATCCACCCTGCTGCGCTGCGTCAACTTTCTGGACCGGCCCGATGCGGGCACCATCCGCATCGGTGATCTGACGGTCGACGCGGCCCAGGCCAGTCGCGGGCAGATCCTGGCTTTGCGTCGGCGCACCAGCTTCGTATTCCAGAACTACGGCCTGTTTGCCAACAAGACCGCCCGCCAGAACATCACCGAGGGGCTGCGCGTGGTGCGTGGCCTGCCGCGCGATCAGGCCGAGGCGCGGGCCGATCAGATCCTGGACCGGATCGGGCTGGGCGACCGGGGCGACGCCTATCCCGCCGCGCTGTCGGGTGGCCAGCAGCAGCGGGTCGGCATTGGCCGGGCGATGGCGATGGACGGCGATCTGATGCTGTTTGACGAACCGACCAGCGCGCTGGACCCGGAATGGGTGGGCGAGGTGCTGGACCTGATCCGGCAGATCGCCGATGGCCGCCAGACGATGATGATCGTCACCCATGAAATGCAGTTCGCGCGCGAGATCGCCGACCGCATCATCTTCATGGAGGGTGGGCGCATCGTCGAACAAGGCACGCCCGCGCAGATCTTCGACGCGCCGCAGGACGACCGCACCCGCGCCTTTCTGCGCCGCGTGGCGGGTTAGCGGACGGCCTTGATCCCTTCAAGGATCAGGGTGGTGGCCACGTCGGCGTAATCCTCGCGCGTGATGGGGCCGCCGTCCTTGAACCACATGTAGACCCAGTTCATCATGCCGAACAGCGACATGGTGACCGGCATCAGCAGCGGCCGGCCGCTGTTCAGGTCGGGATTGATCTGCGCCAGCACCGCCGAAAAGCGGCGCACGATGCGGCGTTCGATGCCGTGCAGTTCCGCCATCTGATCGGCTGACAGCGCCGAGGTGCCGTTCAACTGCACCTTGTGATGGTTGTCGGCGTCACGGTAATTGTCCAGCACGGTGCGCACCAGTTGCCGCAGCCGGTCGGGCGGGTCCAGTGCCGGATCGTCGGCCTGCGCCACCGCCGCGTCCAGATCCTCAAGATGGCTGCGGATGATGTCCAGGATCAGCGCATCCTTGGACGGATAATAGTGATACAGCAGCGCTTTGGACACGCCGGAATGCGCGGCGATTTGCGCCATCGACGCCTTGTCCATCCCCAGATCGGCGAAAACCGCCGCCGCGCTGTGCAGGATGCCGCGCTGCTTTTCCTGAAAATCCACTGCCCGGCTGCGTGCCATGCTGTTCGTCCCTCTGCCGCCCGAAAGGGCCGGACGGCTATATAGTTCATTCGCGCGCGGCCTGCCAGCGGCGTGGCCCAGTCAACCCTTTGCAGTCATTCCTTGGGCCGGTTGTCGATCACCCGCTTGGCCTTGCCCTCGGACCGCGCCACTCCGTCGGGGTCGTGCACGGTAACGCGCGTGGTGACACCGACCACCGATTTGATGTGATGGGCCAGTTCCACCGCCGAGGCATGGCGCGCCTCGGCCGCAGCGCGGTCGGGGGTGCATTCGACATGGATCATCATGTTGTCCATCCGGTTCTTGCCGCGCGTCAGTTCGATCTGGAAATGCGGGGCCAGGCCCGCGCATTTCAGGATCTGCTCCTCGATCTGGGTGGGGAATACGTTGACCCCGCGCAAGATCATCATGTCGTCGCTGCGCCCGGTGATCTTGTCGATCCGCCGCATCGTGCGCGCGGTGCCGGGCAGCAGCCGGGTCAGATCGCGGGTGCGATAGCGCACCATCGGCAGCCCCTCTTTGGTCAGCGTGGTAAAGACCAGCTCGCCCATTTCGCCATCGGGCAGCACCTGGCCGGTATCGGGGTCGATGATCTCGGGGTAGAAATGGTCCTCCCAGACGTGCAGGCCGTCCTTGGTTTCCACGCATTCATTGGCCACGCCCGGCCCCATGATTTCGGACAGGCCGTAGATGTCGACGGCGTGCATGTCGAACGCCTGCTGGATTTCCTCGCGCATCGCATTGGTCCAGGGTTCGGCCCCGAAGATGCCGACTTGCAGGCTGGATTCGCGCGGGTCGATCCCTTGGCGGCGGAACTCATCCAGGATCGACAGCATGTAGCTGGGCGTGACCATGATGATGCGCGGCTTGAAATCCTGCATCAAGGTGACCTGCCGTTCGGTCATCCCGCCCGAGATCGGGACGACCGTGCAGCCCAGCCGTTCGGCACCGTAATGCGCGCCAAGCCCGCCGGTGAACAGCCCATAGCCATAGGCGACATGCACCATGTCGCCCGGCCGCCCGCCCGACGCCCGGATCGACCGCGCCACCACATCGGCCCAGACATTGATGTCGTGCTTGGTATAGCCCACCACGGTCGGCTTGCCGGTGGTGCCTGACGACCCATGCACCCGCACCAGATCCTTTTGCGGCACGGCGAACATGCCAAAGGGATAGGTGTCACGCAGGTCGGCCTTGGTGGTAAAGGGGAACTTCGCCAGATCGGCCAGCGTCCTCAGATCCTCGGGATGCACGCCGTGATCGTCGAACCGCTTTTTGTAGAAGGGCGAGTTGGCATAGGCGTGGCGCAGGCTGCGCTTCATCCGGTGGAACTGAAGCGCCGCGATTTCATCGCGCGAGGCGGTCTCGATCGGGTCCAGATCACCGGGACGCGGGCTAAGGTCTTCCATGGCTCTCCCCTCCCCAGGAAAGATTAATCGGGTATGTGCGTGCCCTTCACCGTGCGCGAATGGCCGCGGAACTGGGCGACATGCGCGCCGTCCTGATTGGTGATGCGGACGTCATAGATGCCGCTGCGCCCGGCACGGTGAACCTCGGTCGCGGTGGCGGTCAGGCGGTCACCGATGCGGCCAGGGATCAGGTAGCTGACGGAACAATGCTGGGCGACGGTGATCTGGTTGTAGCTGTTGCAGGCAAAGGCAAAGGCGCTGTCGCCCAGGGCAAAGATATAGCCGCCGTGGCAATTGCCCTGTCCGTTCGACATGTCGCGGGTGATGGTCATCGACAGCGTGGCCTGGCCGGGGGCGATGTGGGTCATCTCCATCCCCAGGCGCTGACTGGCGGCGTCGTCGTTCCACATGGCGCGGGCCGAGGCCTCGGCCAGCTCTTGCGGGGTCATGTCTTTCGCGCTTTGGGTCATTTGCCTTTGAACTCCGGCTTGCGTTTGTCCAGAAAGGCCGCCACGCCTTCTGCGTAATCGGCCGAGAAGCCCGCCTTTTGCTGAAGGTCGCGCTCCAGGTCCAGATGCTGATCCAGCGACTGATCGGCGGCGGCCTGAATGGCGCGCTTGGTCAGGCCCAGGCCCAGGGTCGGGCCTTGCGCCAGATCGCGCGCCATCGCCATCGCCTGATCCATCAGGTCGGCATCATCGACGGCTTTCCAGATCATACCCCAGGCCTCGGCCGTGTCGGCGGGCAGGGGGGTGGCGGTCAGGGCAAGGGCCTTGGCCCGGGCCTCGCCGATCAGATGGGGCAGCGACCATGACCCGCCGCCATCGGGGATCAGCCCGACCTTGGCAAAGGACTGGATGAAGCGCGCGCTGCGGGCGGCGAACACGATGTCGCAGGCCAGGGCGATATTGGCACCGGCCCCGGCGGCCACGCCATTGACCGCGCAGATCACCGGCTTGTCGATCGACCGGATCAGCCGCACCAGCGGGTTGTAGAACGTCGCCAGCGTCCAGCCAAGATCGGGCGCTGGGCCGCCCTTGCGCGGGTCGCGATCGCCCAGATCCTGCCCGGCGCAAAAGCCCCGCCCCGCCCCGGTCAGCAGGATCGCGCGTACCCCGTCATCATCGCGCGCCTGTTCCAGTGCGGCGCGCAGCGCGGCGTGCATGGCATCGGTAAAGGCATTCAGCCGGTCGGGCCGGTTCAGCGTCAGGCACAGAACGCCACCGTCCCGGCGCGCCAGTATCGTGTCGGATGCGGTCATGACCCCCCCTGCCTGCCGCGGCGTCACAATTTTTGTTGCATAGACCGACCGGTCAGTCAATTATCAACCCGAGGCCGGCGGCCCCGCCGGATCAGGCATCTTTGGGAGGAGAAGCCATGCCCCGCACCATCACCTGCATTCTGGCCACAGCCGCCACCACCGCGCTGCTGGCCGCCACCCCGGCGCTGGCCGAGGTCACCATTGGCGCCAGCCTGTCCGAAACCGGCCCCGCATCCTTTCTGGGCGACCCCGAGGCCAAGACCCTGCGCATGATGGTCGATCAGATCAATGCCGCAGGTGGCGTCAATGGCGAGCCGGTCAAGCTGGTCGTCTATGACGACGCGGGCGACCCGAACAAGGCGCGCACCTTTGCCACCCGCCTGATCGAGGATGACGGCGCCATCGCGGTGATCGGCGGCACCACCACCGGCACCACCATGGCGATGATCCCGGTGTTCGAGGACGCCGAAGTGCCCTTCATCAGCCTGGCGGGCGCGGTCGACATCATCGACCCGGTCAAGACCTGGGTTTTCAAGACCCCGCATACCGACCGCATGGCCTGCGCCAAGATCTTCGAGGACATGAAGGCGCTCGGCCTGACCAAGATCGGCATGATCTCGGGCCAGGACGGCTTTGGCAAATCCATGCAGGCGCAGTGCAAGGGCATCGTGGCCGATTACGGCATCGAGGTGCTGGCGGATGAGACCTATGGCCCGCAAGACGCCGACATGACCCCGCAGCTGACCAAGATCAAGGGCACCGAGGGCATCCAGGCGGTGCTGAACCCCGGCTTTGGCCAGGGTCCGGCCATCGTGACGCGCAACTATGCGCAACTGGCGGTCGGCCTGCCGCTGTATCAATCGCATGGCGTGGCCTCGAAAGGCTTCATCGAACTGGCCGGGGCCGAGGCCGCCGAGGGCGTGCGCCTGCCCGCCGCCGCGCTGCTGGTCGGCGACAAGCTGGACGAAGCCGACCCGCAAAAGCCGGTGGTGAATGATTACGCCACGGCATTCGAGGCGGCGACCGGGCAGCCGGTCTCGACCTTTGGCGGTCATGCCTATGATGCGATGAACATCCTGACCCAGGCCATGACCCGCGCGGGCAGCGCCGAATCCGCCGCGATCCGCGACGAGATCGAAAAGACCACCGGCTATGTCGGCACCGGCGGCATCGTCAACATGACCGCCGAGGATCACCTGGGCCTGGATCTGAGCGCCTTCCGCATGCTGGAGATCAAGAGCGGCGACTGGACCATCGTGCAGTAACCACGACTGACCGGATGCGCGGCACGCCCGCGCATCCGCAGCGACTGGCCGGGGGGGAACATGTCGGAACTGCTGCAATTCCTGTTGTCCGGGGTCACGGTCGGCGCCGTCTATGCGCTGGTCGCCCTGGGATTCACCATCATCTACAACGCGTCCGACGTGGTGAACTTCGCCCAGGGCGAATTCGTGATGCTGGGCGGCATGATCACCACCTTTGCCCATCTGGCCGGGCTGCCGCTGCCGCTGGCGGCGCTGATCGCCATTCTGGCAACCGCCGCCGTGGGGGTGGCGCTGAACAAGCTGGCGCTGGAACCGGCGCGGCGCGCGCCGGTCGCCAGCCTGATCATCATCACCATCGGCGCGTCGATCTTCATTCGCGGCGTGGCGCAACTGGCCTTCGGCAAGCAGCTTCACCGCTTTCCGGCGTTCTCCGGCGAGACCCCGATCCGCATCGGCGGGGCCACGATCATGCCGCAAAGCCTGTGGGTCATCGGCGGCGCACTGGCGATCTTTGTCGCGCTCTGGGCGTTCTTCACCCGCACCCTGACCGGCAAGGCGGTGCTGGCGACGGCCAACAACCGGCTGGCCGCCGCACTGGTCGGCATCAACACGCGCTATATCATGACGCTTTCCTTTGCGCTGTCGGCGGCGATCGGGGCACTGGCGGGCGTGCTGGTCACGCCGATCACCCTGACCAGCTATGACGTGGGTATCGCGCTCGCGCTGAAGGGCTTTGCGGCGGCGATGCTGGGCGGCATGGGCAACCCCTTCGGCGCGCTGATCGGCGGTATCTGCCTGGGCCTGCTCGAGGCGCTGACGGCGGGCTATGTCTCATCGCTTTACAAGGACGCAGCGGCGTTCGTGGTGATCCTGGCGGTGCTGTTCATCCGCCCGCAGGGGCTGTTCGGCGCCCGTTCGACGGATCGGGTGTGACATGCGGATGACCACCAAAACCACCACCCTGCTGATCCTGGCGGTGCTGATCGCGCTGACCCCGGCGTTCTTTCCGTCGTCATTCTATTACCGGGTCGGCTCGCTGATCTTCATCAACGGGCTGGCGGTGACCGGGCTGGTGATCCTGATCGGCTATGCGGGCCAGATCAGCCTGGGGCACGCCGGTTTCGCCGGCATCGGCGCCTATGCCTGCGCCCTGGCGCCGGTGCATCTGGGCCTGCATCCGGGCCTGGCGGCGATCCTGGGCGCGGCCGTGTCAGCCGTTCTGGCCTGGCTGATCGGGCGGCCGATCCTGCGGCTGAGGGGCTATTACCTGGGCGTCGCCACGCTGGGCTTTGGCATCCTTGTGTCCATGGTGCTGTCGAACGAGACCTGGCTGACCGGCGGTCCCGACGGGATTGCGGTGCCTGATCTGGGCCTGCGCGACGTGTTGAAGGATGCGGGCGTGACCGTCAGCAAGGCGCAATTCTGGTATGGGTTCAGCGGCCTGGTCCTGCTGATCGGCGCCTGGCTTGCGCTGAACCTTTATGACAGCCCGACCGGCCGCGCCCTGCGCGCCGTCCACGGCTCGGAGGTCGCTGCCCGCACCGTCGGTATCGACGTGCCACGACTGAAATTGCAGGCCTTCGTGATTTCGGCGGTCTATGCCTCGGTCTCGGGTTCGCTGCTGGCGCTGATGAACACCTTCATCACGCCCGATGTCGCGGGCTTCATGCACTCGATCGAAATGGTGACGATGACGGTGCTGGGGGGCGCGCATTCGGTGCTGGGCGCGGTGCTGGGCGCGGGCATCCTGACCGCGCTGCCGCAGGTGCTGACGATCTTTGCCGAATATGAACAATTGCTGCTGGGCCTGATCATGATGCTGGTGATGATCTTCCTGCCGTCCGGGCTGGTGCCCACGCTGCTGCGCCTGATCCGGGGGAGGGACACATGAGCCTGTTGTCGGTTCAGGGCCTTGGCATCCGCTTTGGCGGGCTGAAGGCGGTCGAATACGTCAGCTTCGGTCTGCAACCGGGCGAAATCGTGTCGGTCATCGGCCCGAATGGCGCGGGCAAGACCACGCTGTTCAACATGATTTCCGGCGTCTATCAGCCCGGATCGGGGCGGGTGACACTGGATGGCCAGGACGTCACCGGCCTGTCGCCGCATCTGCTGGCGCGGCGCGGGCTGTCGCGCACCTTTCAGAACCTGCAGATATTTCAGCAGATGACGGTGCTGGAAAACGCCATGACCGGGCTGCATCTTCATGAAAAAGGCCCGGTGCTGGCCGACCTTCTGGCGCTGCCCGGATCGCGGGCGCGGGGCCGGGCGGCGCGCGATGCCGCGATGGCGCTTCTGTCGCGGGTCGGGCTGGACCGCGCCGCAGGGCAAGAGGCCGGGAACCTGTCTTACGGCGCGCTGAAACGGCTGGAGATCGCCCGCGCTTTGGCCCTGCGTCCGCGTGTGCTGCTGCTGGATGAACCGGCCGCCGGTTGCAACCCGGTCGAGACCGAGGAGATCGACCACCTGATCGCGGAAATCGCCGCCGAGGGCGTGGCCGTTCTGCTGGTGGAGCATGATATGAAGCTGGTGATGCGGATTTCCAACCATATCGTCGTGCTGGATCATGGCGAAAAGATCGCCGAGGGCGCGCCCGCCGAGGTCAGCCGGAACCCGGCGGTGATCGCCGCCTATCTGGGGGCTGACCATGCTGAGCGTTGAGGGTCTGCGGTCGCGCTATGGCCGGATCGAGGTGCTGCACGGCGTCGACCTTGAGGTGCATTCCGGTGAAATCGTCACCGTCGTGGGTGCCAACGGGGCAGGCAAAACCACGCTGTTGCGGGCGATTTCGGGCGTGCAGCCGGTCTCGGGCGGCAAGGTGACGTTTCGCGGTGACGACATCACCAGCCTTCCCGCGCATCGCCGCCCGGCGCGCGGACTGGCGCAATCGCCCGAGGGACGGCAGATCTTCACCAACCTCAGCGTCGAGGAAAACCTGCGGCTGGGCGCCTATCTTTACGCCGACGACCGCGTGGACCGCGACATGCAGGACGCCTTCGCGATGTTCCCGATCCTGCGCGACAAGCGCAATCTGGCGGCGGGCGGCCTGTCGGGCGGGCAACAACAGATGCTGGCCATCGCGCGGGCGCTGATGGCGCGGCCGTCGTGCCTGCTGCTGGATGAGCCGTCGATGGGCCTCGCGCCGATCCTGGTGCAGCAGATCTTCGAGGTGATCCAAAGCCTGCGCGGCCTGAATGTGACCACGCTGCTGGTCGAACAGAACGCCTTCGGGGCGCTGAAGATCGCGGATCGGGGCTATGTGATGGAAACCGGCCGCATCACCATGGGCGGCGCGTCCGAAGCCCTGATCGCCGATCCGCGCATCCGCGAAGCCTATCTGGGGATCTGAGCGGGTGCGGTGACAGGTGGTAGTCGCTGACCAATCGCGGCACAAGGCAGTCTGTTGGTGCGCTACCCGCACCGGTCGCCTGGCCTTGTCGGCGGTCGCGCCGTATCGATTTGCGCCTTGTCGGCGGTGGCAGCAGATGGACTGCGCCTTTTCAGGGTGGCACGGGGTGGACTGTGCCGTGTCAGCGATGGCATCAGATGGACCTGCGCCGTTTCGGCGGTGGCAGCAGCCCGACTTGCGCCCTTTCGGCGGTGGCACCGGGTGGACCCACGCCTTGTTAGCGGTGGCACCGGGTGGACTGCGCCTTGTTAGCGGTGGCACCCCGTGGACTGCGCCTTGTCAGGGGTGGCACCGGGTGGATCGGTTGCCGACTGACCGGGCCCCGGTTGCCTGACCGCGGCCTGTCCAGGTTCTTCGCCTGTGCCGTCATCACTGCCAACCGCCGGTCCCTTATCGCCGAAAGACGATCTGGATCGGCGCGGCGGCCAGTTCGTCGCGGATGACGGCGCGTAGCAGGGCGATGATGTCGTGGGCCGGGTCGGCGGCATCACAGCCGTGCCCGGGGGCGTCGAGGGTGCGGTCAGCCAAGGCCGCCTTCAGGGCCGATGCCAAGGCCGTCTGCAAGGCTGAGGCCCATGCCGCGATCTGGCCCTGGCTCGCGGCGACGGGTGGCGTCGTCCTGGTCGGTTCGTCGCGCACATCAGACAGGTCCGCCCTAGGTGCCGGTGCCTGCGGCTGATGGGTGTTAGGCAGCGCTGCGGCTTCAACATCATCACCGGGCGGCGCTGGGTCCACGGGTAGCGGATCAGGGTGCAGGCCCTCGACCAAGGGCTGATCCGGCCCGGGCGTGGCGTCCATGTGCTTGGGCATGGGCTCCGGCTGATGATCGGCGGCGGTGCAGATCAGCGTGGCGTTGTCCGCCTCGGCGCCGGTGGGATCGTTCAGGTCCGGTGCGTCGCGATCAGCGTTCACGGCGGCAGTGTCATACGCTGGCCAGACCTCGCTGAGGTCGCCCGGCGTCGGCTGTGCGGCGATATGGTCCACCGGCGCGTCATCCAACCCGGTTGGCGTCAGATGATCGAGACGGCGCGCGACCGGATCAACCGCTTGTGCAAAGGGCAGGGGCGGCCGTCTTGCGCTGCGGAAGGTCGGGACGAGTGGCGCGGGCGCGTCGGGGTATCGGGCAACATGGGCGTCGTGTGCGGCCTCTGGGGAAGCGCTGTCGGCATCCTGCGAGACACACTCCCCTCCCGCCTCGGGCGCGGCCATCGCGGCCACGTCTTGCGTCGCCTCGGCTACGCGCAGATCCTCGCCCAGGCGCAGCGGAGCGGGGGGCCGTGCGGCCGCCTGCCAAACGGCATCGGCCGCGTCTTCTGGCAGGGGCGCTGCCTCGGCCTCATCTGGCAGGCGCGGGGGCCAGTCGTCCTCGTCCTCGTCAGGGGCCGGACTGTCCCAGGCCAGCGGCGGCAGGCCGATCGGATCGGCAGGCGGCGGGATCACGGCCGTTTCGACGGGGGGCGGTGGCGCGTCATCGCTGGCCAGCAATCGGCGGATCTGCGCCAGAACGTCCGGTTCCTGGCTGACAGGATCACGGCGGGCAACGGCGGCTTGGGTCATCGGGCGGCCCCTGTTTGCAGCGGGGCCGCCGACCTGACCTTAGTTCTTGCCGATGGCGCGCAGCACGCGGTCCAGGCTGTCACCCTGGGTGCTGGTGTAAGGCGCGTCCTTGACGGCGTTGTAATAGGCTGATGGGTCATAGGTCGGAAGGCCCAGCTTGAGATTCTCTGCTGTCAACAGACCCATAGAGGACAGAAGTGAATAATAAGCTAATTGCAGACTGGATTCGGCGCTGATCCGGTCGGCTTGGGCATTCAGCAGCGATTGTTCGGCGTCCAGCACGTCCAGCGTGGTGCGCGCGCCCAGCGAGGCCTCCTCGCGCACCCCATTATAGGCGGCGCGGGCGGCGCTGATCTGTTCGTCGATGGCCGAAATCGACGCGCGGGCGACGTCGATATTGGCCCAGGCGGTGCCGACCTGCTGTCCGACCAGCACGGTGGCCCGGCTCAGCCCGGCGCGGGCGGCGTCGCGCCCGGCCATGGCCTTGCGATGCGCAGCGGGCAGGCGGCCACCGGAATAGACGGTTTGCGACATTTGCAGCCCGACATTCGCCCCGACGGTGGTGCGGGTGTTGGTGGTCGGGTTGGTCGAATCGGCATCCGACAGGCTGATCCCGGCGCTGCCTGTCAGGTTGGGGCGACGCTCGGCGGCGGCCATGGCCACGCGCAGTTCGGCGGCGGCGGCCTCACGCTGTGCCTGCCGGATCAGCGGATGGCTGCGCATGGCGATGTTGCGCGCCTCATCCAGCGATTTCGGCAGTTTCGGCGGCTTCGGCGGGGCCGACAGCTTGCCCGGCGCCTTGCCGGTCGCCGCCTTATAGGCCTCACGCGCGGAGGCAAGCTGCCCCTCGGCGGCGGCCAGACCGGCGCGGGTGGCGGCCAGCCGGGCCTCGGCCAGCGAGACATCGGTGCGCGTCACTTCGCCCACGTCGAAGCGATCCTGGGCGGCGCGGCTTTCCTCGCGGATGACGCGGACCGAGTTCTGGTTCAGGTCGACTTGCTGCGTCGCGGCGCGCACGTCCATATAGCTTTTGACGGCGTTCAGCAGGACATTCTGTTCGACGTCGATCAGCGCCTCACGCGTGGCCAGCACGGTTTCCTTGGCCATGTCGATGGCCAGTTGCGAGCGGCCAAAGTCATACAGCGTCATCTGGGCGCTCAGCGATAGCGAGGCCTGAAGCGTGTCGACGGTCGGGCCGTTGCGGATCTCGGCCTTGGAAAACTGGGTGCTTGCGATCCATTGCACCACCGGCCGCAGCGAGGCGACGGCAGTTGCCACATCCTCATCCGCGGCACGCAGCACGGCCCGGTTCTGGTCCAGCAGGTCCGAGGACCGATAGGCCGCGACCATCGCATCGGCCAGCGATTCGGCCCAGGCGGCCGTGCTGGTCAGCGCCGCCGACAGCGACAGGGCCAAACCCAGGCTACCCGCGCCCAGAAACTTTCGCAGTCGAGACGTCATGCCAATCACCCTTGCCCTTCGTTGCCGTCATTCTGCACCGGGGATCGCCGATCCGCGATGTGGCAAATATTCTTCGGTATGAATATGACCCGCGCGATCAGAATGCGAAGGCCGCTGCGCGGGCAAAGCCCGGCAGCACCGGCGCCGTCGCATTGAAGGCGTCGCGCCAGTTCACGCGCCCGGCCTGTTTCAGCCCGATGCGGACCACGCCCAGGCCGCCGTCCTGAAACAGCGCGGCGATCCGGCCGCCCTCTTTCAACTGGTCACAGATCGCCTGCGGCACGGTCTGCACCCCGCCCTCGATCACGATCACATCATAGGGCGCGTGCTTTGCGGCCCCTGCCACCGGATCGCCCGCCACCACGGCGACATTATCGCTGCCATTGGCGGCCAGCCGGGTTTGCGCCTCGGCTGCCATCTCGGCCACGTCCAGCGCCACCACCGCCTCGGCCATGCGGGCCATCACGGCGGCGCCGTAGCCATGGCCACAGGCGACATCCAGCACCAGATCGGTCGGGCCGATGGCCAGGGCGTCCAGCATCTTCGCCAGCGTCCGCGGCTCCAGCAGGACGCGATCGCCGCCCAGATCCAGATTGGTGCCGACATAGGCGGCGGCGCGTTTGGCATCGGGCACAAAGGCTTCGCGCGGGACGGTCAGCATCGCCTCGATCACGGTATAGCGGGTCACGTCATTGGGACGCACCTGGCTGTCAACCATCATGGTGCGGGCTTTGGCAAAGTCGGCCATCTTCACGTCCTTCGGCAATGGATCGGCCCAGGGCTGGCGTGCGGTCCGGGTCAGCCTGTCTTGCCATATTCGTCGCGGCGCGGCAACGGGTCGAGGGGGATGAGGTCGGTCCGGGGCGCTGCTCCGGACCCCGGGATATTTGTGCCAAGAAGAAAGCCGCAGCTGGGCGCGATTGCGGGGCCTTGCGGGCAGGGGCGAAAGCGTCTAATCAGACCCGGCCTCGGGCAATCGGCGGGTTGGCGGAGAGGTTACGCAGCGGATTGCAAATCCGTGAAGACCGGTTCGATTCCGGTACCCGCCTCCAGGTCTTTCCCCAACTGCATGGCCCGGCATGATCCTGTATCGCCTGTTTGTGACGCTTGCTGCGCCGGTTATCCTGATCCGGCTGCTGTGGCGGGTGCTGCGCGGCGACGAAAGCTGGGGCGATCTGGGGCAGCGGCTGGGGCGCGGCGTGGTGCGGCCCGAAGCGGCGGTGATCTGGCTGCACGCGGCATCGAATGGTGAGCTGGCTTCGGTCAGGGGGCTGGTTCGGGGGCTGGCGCAGGCGCGGCCCGACGTCGCGATCGTCGTCAGCACCAACAGCGTGACCGGGCGTGCCCTTGCGGCGGGCTGGCCCGAAGTGGCGCAGGCGCGGCTGGCGCCGCTTGATCTTGGGCCAGTCGTGCGGGGCTTTGTGCGGCGTCTGGCGCCCGATCTGGCGATTGTCGTGGAAAATGAGCTGTGGCCGAACCGCCTGGCGGCTTTGGCGGCGCAGGCTGTGCCGGTGGCGGTTGTGGGCGCGCGCATGTCGGCCACCAGTGCGCGGCGATGGGCGCGCCTGGGGCGCCTGACGCGGCGGGTGCTGGGGGCGATCAGCCTGCTGTCGCCGCAAGATCCGCAATCGGGCGCGCGTTTTGCCGGGCTTGGGCTGGCTGCGGATCGCATCGCGCCGGTGCTGGATCTCAAGGCAGGTCTGGCGTCGGGGACGGCCAGCCCGATGACGGCGGCGCGGGCGCGGGTGGTGCTGGGGGCCTCGACCCATCCGGGGGACGAGCTGCGGATCGCGCGGGCCTGGCAGGCGGCGCGGGCGCGCCATCCCGACCTGCGGCTGATCCTGGCGCCGCGTCATCCGCTGCGCGCCCCGGCGATTCTGGCCGATCTTGCGGGGCTTGATCTGCATCCGGCGCGCCACAGCACCGGTGGCGATCCTGCGGCGGCGCTTGTTCTGGCCGACACCTTGGGTGAGATGCCGCGATGGTATGATCAGGCCGGGCTTTGCATCATCGGCGGGTCGTTCGACGCCTTGGGTGGCCACACCCCCTATGAGCCGACGGCAGCCGGGGCGGCGGTGCTGCATGGCCCGGACATGGCCAATTTCCGCGCCGCCGCGCAGGCGCTGTCACCAACCGGTGCAGCGGTCAGCGACGGCGACGATCTGGCGCGACGGATGACGGAACTGGCGGGCGATGCCACGGCGCTGGGGGATCTGGCGGCAGCCCAGGCGCAGGCGCTTGCGCTGTTGCGCGGCGATCAGGACGGGCTGCTGGCAGCGCTGCTGGCGACGTTGCCGCCGACACGCTGATCATGTCATGAAAATGACATGTTTCTGACGCGCATGTGTCACAATAGCTTGTTGAAACAGCGCATCTGGCCCATGTATCTTGTCAGCCTGCCGCCGACAGCGGGGCCGCGTCCGACTGTCCGACCTGCCCCTGCTGTGCTGTATCTGTTGCAAAGGATTGTTGCCCGCCGTGCCGCGCCTGCACCCCGTCTTTCCCGCCGATCTGCCGACCGATGTGCATGGCCAGTTCGCTGCGCTGTGCTGGCGGCGGGCGAAGGTCGGGCATCAGGTGCTGCTGATCACTAGCCGCGACACCGGGCGCTGGGTGCTGCCGAAGGGCTGGCCGATCCCCGGCCTTGCCCCCCATGCCGCCGCTGCGCAAGAGGCCTGGGAGGAGGCCGGCGTCGAGGGGCGGGCCGCCCCCGATCCGATAGGCTTTTACAGCTATCAGAAGCTGGGGGCGAACCGCGCCCGTCATGTGGTGGCGGCGGTCTTTGCGTTGAAGGTCAAAAAGCTGGCGCGCGATTTCCCCGAAAGCGGCCAGCGGCGTCTGAAATGGTTCCGCCCGGAAAAGGCCGCGACCAAGGTGGCCGAACCCGAGCTTGCGGCGCTGCTGGCGGCGTGGCAGCCTGAGGGCTGAAAGGGGCCGCCGATGATCCGCTATCAGTTGCGCTGCCATCAGGGGCATCTGTTCGACGGCTGGTATCCGTCGGCGGCGGGCTATGACCGGCTGGCTGCGGCGGGGCAGGTGGTCTGCCCGGATTGCGGATCGGCCCAGGTCGACAAGGCGCTGATGGCGCCGTCGGTCGCGGCCGACCGCCCGCTGTCCACCCCCGGCACCGCCGAGGCGGCGCTGAAGGCGCTGCGCGATCATGTCGAGGCAAGCTCGGACGATGTGGGCCTGCGCTTTGCGGCCGAGGCGCGCGCGATGCATCTGGGTGATATTCCCGAACGCCCGATCCACGGCCAGGCCCGCCCGGATGAGGCGCGCGCCCTGATCGAGGACGGGGTGCCGGTGCTGCCCTTGCCCTTCACCCCGCGTCGCCAGCAGAACTGACGGTCGGTGGACGGCTTCAGCCTTGGGCTGGGGGCGGGTCTGCCGGGGCGCCCAATCCTTGCCGGTGCACGGGCATGAAAGCGCGGCTTTCCGCAGGAAAATCCTGTCAATCCGCTGCGTTGCGCGCCGCATCGACAGCGGCAGGCAAGACCGCTGCCAGGGCGTCCAGCGCCGCATCCGGGCCGCATGAGATGCGGATGCAGCGATCATGCGGGGCCACAAAAGGCATGCGGATGAAAACAGCGCGGTCGGCAAGCTGGCCCACGATCCTGCGGGCAAGGGCACCGTCACCGCCTGCATCCAGCGTCACGAAATTGGTGGCCGAGGGCAGCGCGACCAGCCCGCTGTCCGCGCCGATAGCGGCAATCCGCGCGCGCGCCTGCGCCACCTGGTCGCGGATGTGATCCAGCCAGGGCTGATCGGCAAGCGCGGCCAAGGCGCCGGCCTGGGCGATGCGCGACATGCCGAAATGGTTGCGCACCCGGTCGAAACGGGCAATCAGATCGCGCGCCCCGATCCCATAGCCGACCCGCGCCCCGGCCATCCCATACGCCTTGGAAAAGGTGCGGAACCGGATGACGCGCGGATCTTCGGGGTCGATCACCGGCGCGGTGCCTGGCGGGGCAAGTTCGACATAGGCCTCATCCAACAGCAACAGGCTGCCATCGGGAACGGCATCGACCATGGCGGCGATGGTCTGGGCCGGATGCCACGAGCCCATCGGATTGTCGGGGTTGGCCAGATAGATCAGCTTGGCGCCCACTTCCTTTGCCTTGGAGATCAGGGCATTGGGGTCTTCAGTATCGCCAGCGTAAGGCACCTTGTGCAGCACGCCGCCAAAGCCCGCGACGTGGAAGTTGAAGGTTGGATAGGCCCCGTCCGAGGTCACCACCGCATCGCCCGGCGCGATCAGCATCCGCACCAGATAGCCGAGCAGGCCATCGATCCCCTCACCCACGATCACCTGATCGGGCGCGCAGCCGTGATGGGCGGCCAGGGCCATGCGCAGATCGTGGTTTTCGGGATCGCCATACATCCACGCCTCGGTTGCGGCCTGTTCCATGGCGCGGATGGCGCGGGGCGACGGGCCGAAGCCGTTTTCATTGGCACCAAGCCGGGCATCAAAGGCGCGCCCCATGCGGCGTTCCTGCGTCTCGGGGCCGACGAAGGGGACGGTGGCGGGCAGGCTGTTCAGAAGGTCGGTATAGCGGGGGCGGGGCATCGTGTGGATTCTTGTCAGAGGGATGGGCGCGCACCGTGCGACAGAACCGCCCGCCGCGCAACACCCTTGCAAGCGATTGAAAAGGCAAAAGAACCGTGTAAGCAGCCGGTGCACAGGGTGGGCACCGGATTGACCCGATGGCCCGCGCCCTCCTATGCGGCGGAACACGAGGCCCGCCATGACCCGAAGCATCCCGACCGCCGCCGAGAATGCCGCCATGCCCGGCACCGCCAAGGCCCATTTCCGCGACCCGAATGCGCGGCGGATCAACCGCGGGACGGGGATGCGACCGGGCTGCCCGGCGTCGGCGTGCATCTGATCGAGGTCGCGCCCGGCGATGCCACAACCGAGCATCACGGACACTACCACGAGGATCAATGTGTCTATGTGCTGGCCCGTGAAGCCACGCTGTGCCTGGATGAGGAAGCCCATGCCATCGGCCCCGGCGACTTCATCGCCCATCCCAAGGACGGCGCCGCGCATTCCATCTTCAACACCGGCGCCGAGGTGCTGCGCTGCCTGGTGATCGGCTGGCCCATGATGTCGCGGACTATCCCCGCCAGAACAAGCGCATCTTCCGCAATGCCGGGCTGCCCTGGATGCTGGTCGATCTGGATCAGGCCGAGGTCATCGGCGGAGCGGTGGGGACGACGTGACGCGCCCGGCACGCGCCGCGACCGAGGATGCAGCGGGGACATTTCGGCCAAGATGTGAGGGTCAGTCAGCCTGAAACCGCCGCCGCGCCTCGGCCTCGATGGCGAGGCGCAATTCGAGATCCGCGAGTTTCGCGGCCTCTGCCGCGCGGACCTCAGGCGGCGCGGCGGCAAGGGTGGCGCGCTGGGCGGCCACGGCCTTGCGCAGTTCAATCTCGCGCGGCAGTGCCCCGGCCTCGGCCATGATGCGGAAACCTGCGTCTTGCGCGGTGTCGCCGGTCGTCGAGGCCAGCGGCTGCCCTGCGCCCTTGAGGTTGTCCAGCTTGCCCTCGGCCTGTGCCCTCAGGATCTGGCGTTCGGCGAGTTTGTCAAAGCGCATCACAGGCCCCCCGCGCTGCATAAGTATTTGGACACGGAAGACGCCGTCTACTCTTGTACTCAAGTACTCTCTTGCGCCGTTGAAACCAGCGTTACGCGACCTGTTCCAGGACGGGCGCCTGCGCAACGCCCAAAGCGGCGCAGACCTTTTGCGTGAGATGCGGGCGGTTCAGCGTGTAGAAATGCAGATCCTCGACCCCGCCCTGGATCAGCTTGTCGCACAGCGCGGTGCATTGCGCGAGCGCCAGCAGATCTTCGCGCCCGTCGCGCTTGGCGGTCTGGAAAGCCTCGTCCAGTTTGGCGGGCACGCCGGTGCCGCAGCGGGCGGCAAAGCGTTTCGCGCCGTCCCAGGACTGGATCGGCAGGATGCCGGGGATGATCCTGGCCTTGACGCCCTCTTTCACGCAGGCATCGCGAAAGCGGAAAAAGGTGTCGGCGTCAAAGAAGAACTGGGTGATGGCGCTGGTCGCGCCGGCGTCGCATTTGCGCTTCAGCCAACGGACATCCGCCAGCGGGTCGGCGGCATCCGGGTGCGGTTCGGGATAGGCGCCGCAGCGGATGGTGAAGCGGCCGTCGGCGGCCAGGGCCTCGATCAGTTCGACAGAGCTGGCGAAGCCATCGGGATGCGCGATGAAGCGCTCGGCGCCTTTCGGGGCATCGCCGCGCAGGGCGACGATTTCGCGCACACCGGCGGCTGCATAGGCATCGACAATCTCCATCGTCTCGGCGCGCGTCGCCTCGACACAGGTCAGATGCGCGGCGACCGGCACACCATAATTCTTGCCGATCGTCGTCACCGCCTCATGCGTCAGCTTGCGGGTGGTGCCGCCCGCACCATAGGTGACCGAGACGAAGCCGGGTTTCAGCGGCGCCAGCGCCTGAACGGTCTCCCACAGCCGAAAGCTGGCATCCAGCGTTTGCGGGGGGAAGAACTCGAAACTGACGGTGACGGACATGGCGATTCCCTTTCGTTACGCCCTTGTCGCATGTCCCGCGATGTGAGACCAATTCATAATCCTCATCATCAGCATGAAAATCCCTCAAATGCACATCGACCTGCGACATCTGAAAACCATCGCCATGGTCCATGAAACCGGCAGTCTTGCGCGCGCCGCCGACCGGCTGTTCATCACCCAATCGGCGCTGAGCCATCAGATCAAGGCGCTTGAGGATCAGGCCGGGACCGAGATCTTCGTGCGCCGCTCGCGCCCGATGCGGCTGTCGGCGGCCGGGGTGCGGCTGCTGCGTCTGGCGGAACGGGTGCTGCCCGAAATCGCGGCCGTCGAGGCCGAGTTTCAGGCCCTGCGCGAGGGTCGTACCGGTCGTCTGCACATCGCCATCGAATGCCATGCCTGTTTCGACTGGCTGTTCCCGGTGCTGGAACAGTTCCGCCGCGCCTGGCCCGAGGTCGATGTCGACATTCGCCCTGGCCTTGCCTTTGGTGCCATCGACGCGCTGCTGCGCGAGGAGGTCGATCTGGTGATCTCATCCGATCCGGTGGATATCGACGGCGTGACCTTTCATCCGCTGTTCGATTATGCGCCGATGTTCGTCGGCCCCGCGCATCACCCCGCCGCCGCCCGCGATTACGTCACCGCCGAGGATTTCCGCGATGAGGTGCTGATCACCTATCCGGTCGACCGGTCGCGGCTGGACATTTTCAGCGGCTTGCTGACCCCCGCAAGGGTCGAGCCGCGCGGGGTGCGGCAGGTCGAGCTGACGGCGGTGATCCTGATGCTGGTCGCCTCGGGCCGCGGCGTGTCGGTGCTGCCCGACTGGGTGCTGCGCGAGGTGAAATACCGCCCCGATTACATCACCCGACGGGTCACGGAGGACGGCCTGGTCAAACGCCTGTTTGCCGCAACCCGCACCGAGGACGGCACGCTGCCCTGGATGGGCCATTTCCTGCGTCTGGGGCGGACCGAGCCGGTGAAATTGCAAAGGGGGTAGGGGTGTCGTCCGATGACATGCGCCGCGCGGCGACCTATGGGATTTATCGCGCCCTGTTCGCGGCCCGGTCGGCCTATCCGGCCAAGACCCTGCGCAGCGTGCTGACGGAGCTGCTGTATGCCGAGCCACTGGCCTGGCGGGTTGTGGGGGTGACGCGCGCGGCGCTTGCGGCCTATCGGGACGCGGGGTTCCGACCGATCACCGGCATCGAACGCGCCCATCTGACTGACCGTCACCGCACCATCGCAGCCCTGCTGGACGGCCCCGAGCCGCTGCCGCAGGAGGCGCTGTTTCGCCTGTGGGACGATGCCGATCGGGTGGTGATCGCGCTGCGGGCGGAAAATCGGTCGGGGGTGCTGAGCGACTGGCTGCCGATCCGCCCAGACACGGGCTTCTTCCCGCGTCGCGGCATCGGTTTCGCCTTTCGCATCGGGGTCGAGGGGGCGCTGATGCGCGATCTGGCTGCACAACAGGATCGGGGCGCGCCTGCCTCCTGACCCCTTCCCATCCCCCGCGTCATCCCCTATACCCCGGCGATCCCCGCCACAGGAGTCCGCGATGCAATCCGCCAACCTGAACATCATGATCAAGGCCGCCCGCAAGGCCGCCCGCGGCCTCGTGCGCGACTTCCGCGAGGTCGAGAACCTTCAGGTCTCGGCGAAGGGCCCCGGCGATTTCGTCAGCCGTGCCGACCGCGAGGCCGAGCGCGCGATCAAGGAAGAACTGCGCAACGCCCGCCCCACCTATGGCTGGCTGGGTGAGGAAACCGGCGAGGAAGGCGGCGAAGACCCCACCCGCCGCTGGATCGTCGATCCGCTGGATGGCACCACCAACTTTCTGCATGGGCTGCCGCATTGGGCGGTCTCGATCGCGCTGGAACACAAGGGCGAGATCGTCGCGGCGGTCGTCTATGACCCCGCCAAGGACGAGATGTTCACCGCCGAAAAGGGCGGTGGCTGCTTCATGAACGGCGCGCGGATGCGGGTGTCGGGGCGGCGCAAGATGGATGAGGCGCTGTTCGCCACCGGCATCCCTTTCGCCGGTCGCCCGACGCTGCCCGCCAGTCTTCAGGATCTGGCGCGGCTGATGCCGCTGACCTCGGGGATCCGTCGCTGGGGCGCGGCCTCGCTGGATCTGGCCTATGTCGCGGCGGGGCGTCTGGACGGATATTGGGAACGCGGGCTGCAACCCTGGGACATGGCGGCGGGCCTGCTGCTGGTCAAGGAAGCCGGCGGCCGTATCGCGCCGATCCGCGAGGGCGCCAGCCTGTTCGACAAGGGCGGCGTGATCGGCGCCAATGCCGAATTGTTCGAGCCGCTGGCCAAGACCCTGCGCGCCCCGGCCTGACGCACCCTTTTCTTCTTGGCGAAAATATCCTTTGGTCCGGGGCAAGGCCCCGGTCCCGGACTGCCCGTCAGCGCCGAACGCTGGGGATGCGCGTCGGGCGATAATCGACCTCGGGATGCGGCGGCTGGCCGCGCGTTGCCTGCCAGAACCCGCCCGCACCGCGCCGCAGCCAGAACGGTAGCGCCAGCAGCAGCCCAGCCGCAAAGCCGCCGGCATGGGCCCAATAGGCCACGCCGCCCTCACCCCCGGCCAGCATGACGCCGGAAAAGGTCTGGATCGCGAACCACACGCCCAGCACGATCCAGGCGGGGATCGGGAAGATCTTCAGGACGATGACGATGATGAACAGCACATCGACACGGGCGCGCGGAAAGAACAGCAGATAGCCGCCCATCACCCCGGCAATCGCTCCGGACGCCCCGACCATCGGGATGCCGCTGGTCGGGTCCGCCGCCATCTGCGCCGCCGCCGCCGCCAGCCCCGAGGCCAGATAGAAGCCCAGAAACGGCAGATGCCCCATCTGATCTTCCAGATTGTCGCCAAAGATCCACAGAAACAGCATGTTGCCGATCAGATGCATGATCCCGGCGTGCAGGAACATATGCGTCACCAGACCCCAGACATTCTGCCCGTCCAGCACCGCGACGGGATACAGCGCCCCGACCTCCCACCAGCCGCCGGGCTGGGGTGACCAGCCTTCGGTCAGGATGAAGATGACGATGTTCAGAAAAATCAGCCCGATGGTGACATAGGGCGTGCGCTCGGACGGGTTGTGATCGCGGATCGGGAACATGCGCCAGCCTTTGATGATTGCCCGGCCCGCGTCAAGCGGTCAGAAGCTGGGCGGCGTGTTCACCCAGATCAGCACGGTGCGGGCGTCGGCGGCATTGGCCCAGGCATGGGGGCGGCGGCTGTCGAAATAGATCGAATCGCCGGGGCCAAGATCATGCGTTTCGGCCCCATCCAGGGTGATGCGAAAGCGGCCCTCGATCACGGTGATGAACTCTTCGCCGTAATGGTCATAGCCGCCATCCGAGGCGGCGCCGGGGGCCAGGATGAAGCGGTGGCAATCCATCTGGCGGCGGCCCTCGGCCAGCACCTCGACGCGCACGCCAGGGGCGGGCATCGGCCACAGCCGCGCGGCGCCTGCGCGCACCACGGTATCGCCCGGCTGATCCTGACCCGACAGGGCAGAGACGGTGGTGCCGTAAAGCCGCGCCAGATCGGCCAGAGCCTTGAAGCCCACCCCCGCGCCGGTCCGCTCGAGCGTGCCAAGGGCGGAGGCCGAGATGCCGATCTGGCCCGCCACGGCCTCAAGCGTGTCGCCGCGCGCCTGCCGCAACTGGCGCAGGGCCGCGCCGAGGGGTTCGTTGGTGATCGCGTCGGGCGGGCTGTCCGCGCCTGCCAGGGCCGCGCGGATCGCGGCGGGGTTCAGCCCGGCCTGACGGCGCAGAAAAGCGATGCGTTGCAGCCGCGCGACATCCCCCGCCGTATAAAGCCGCTGCCCCGAGGGACGGCGCCCCGGCGCAATCAGGCCTTGGGTTTCCCACAGGCGCAGGGTGGATGGCGCGACCCCGGCGGCGCGGGCGGCTTCGGTCACGCGAAACAGCGGCACATCTTCCATGCCGGCAAGATGGCATGCGCGCGGGCGCGGCGGAAGATATTTCTTGCAGAAAACATGCAAGATGCAAGGATGGGGCACCCTCGAATCGGAGCCATCCATGACCAGTGTTCCCACCCAGACCGCGCCCGAACTGACCCAGCGGCGCAATGACGCCATTGCCCGTGGCGTCGGCATGACCACCCAGATCTATGCCGACCGCGCCGATAACGCCGAGGTCTGGGACAAGAACGGCAACCGCTATATCGACTTCGCGGCGGGCATCGCGGTGGTGAACACCGGCCACCGCCACCCGCGGGTGATGAAGGCGGTGCATGACCAGCTGGACCGCTTCACCCACACCTGCCATCAGGTGATGCCCTATGAAAACTACGTCCATCTGGCCGAGCGTCTGAACGCCAAGGTGCCGGGCGATTTCGCCAAAAAGACGATCTTCGCCACCACCGGGGCCGAGGCGGTGGAAAACGCCATCAAGATCGCGCGCCATTACACCGGTCGCGCGGCGGTCGTGGCCTTTGCGGGCGGTTTCCATGGGCGCACCTTCATGGGCATGGCGCTGACCGGCAAGGTGCAGCCCTATAAGGCCGGATTCGGGCCGATGATGAACGACGTCTGGCATCTGCCCTTCCCGAACCCGCTGCATGGGGTCAGCGGCGATGATGCGCTGGCGGCGCTGGACCGGCTGTTCAAGGCCGATCTGGAACCCGCGCGCGTGGCCGCGATCATCGTCGAGCCGGTGCAGGGCGAGGGCGGGTTCTATGAAGTGCCGCAGGGCTTTTTCGCCAAGCTGCGCGCGATCTGCGACCAGCACGGTATCGTGCTGATCGCGGATGAGGTGCAGACCGGTTTCGCCCGCACCGGCAAGCTGTTTGCGATGGAACATCACGGCGTGGCCGCCGATATCACCACGATGGCCAAGGGTCTGGGCGGCGGCCTGCCGATCAGCGCCGTCACCGGCCGGGCCGAGATGATGGATAGCCCCAACCCCGGCGGTCTGGGCGGCACCTATGCCGGCAACCCCTTGGGCATTGCCGCCGCCCATGCAGTGCTGGACGTGATCGAGGACGAGGGCCTGTGCGACCGCGCCACCCGTCTGGGCCAGCGGCTGAAGCAGCGTCTGGCCGGGATGCAGGACCGGGTGCCGGAAATCGTGGACATTCGCGGCCCCGGCTTCATGAACGCGGTCGAGTTCAACGTCGCGGGCAGCGCCACCCCGAACCCCGAGATGACAGGCCGTGTGCGCGAAGAGGCGCTGAAGCGCGGGCTGATCCTGCTGACCTGCGGGGTTCATGGCAATGTCATCCGCTTCCTCGCGCCGATCACCATCCCTGATGCGGTGTTCGACGAGGCGCTGGATATTCTGGAAGACGCGATCATCGCCGCACGCGGCTGACGCGCAACAGCGAAAGGCCGGGCAAAGCGCCCGGCCTTCATGATTCAGCCCTTGGGCGTCGCGCGCAGCACCATGCCGAACAGATCGCGCGGATCGTCGGGATCGGCGATCAGGTCGATCATCGCGGCGCGCGCCGGGTCGGCCTCGATCAGGGCGCGCAGATAGCAAAGCGCGCTGAAATCCTCGATCGCGAAACCCACGCCGTCGAACAGGGTGATCTGCGCGGCGTCGCGGCGACCGGGGGCCGCGCCGGTCAGCACCTGCCAGAACTCGGTCACCGGGTGATCGTCGGGCAGTTGCTGAATCTCGCCCTCGACACGGGTTTGCGGCGGATATTCCACAAAGATGTCCGCGCGATGCAGGATGCCGGGCGCCAGTTCGGTCTTGCCGGGGCAGTCGCCGCCGATGGCGTTCAGATGCACGCCCGCGCCGACCATGTTGTCCGACAGGATCGTGGCATAGGCCTTGTCGGCGGTGCAGGTGGTGATGATCTGCGCGCCCTGGATTGCCTGTTCGGCGCTGTCGCAGGGCGTCACCACCAGCCCGCGCCCGGCCAGATTGGCCGCGCATTTCGCCGTGGCGGAGGGGTCGATGTCCCACAGCCGCACCTCGGTGATGCCGCAGACCGCCTTGAAGGCGAGCGCCTGAAACTCGGACTGGGCACCATTGCCGATCATCGCCATCGTGGTCGCGCCCTTGGGGGCCAGATGCCGCGCCACCATGGCCGAGGTCGCTGCCGTCCGCAGCGCCGTCAGCAGCGTCATTTCCGTCAGCAGCACCGGATAGCCGGTATCGACATCCGCCAGCAGGCCAAAGGCGGTGACGGTTTGCAGCCCCTCGCGCATGTTCTTGGGGTGGCCGTTCACATATTTGAACCCATAGCGTTCGCCGTCCGAGGTCGGCATCAGTTCGATCACGCCGACATCGGAATGGCTGGCCACGCGCGGCGTCTTGTCGAAATCGGGCCAGCGGCGAAAGTCATGCTCGATCCGCTGCGCCAGATCGGCCAGCATGGTTTCCAGCCCGACGTCGTGGATCAGCCGCAGCATCGCATCGACGCTGACAAACGGGACAAGGGCCTTGGTCGAGGGTTTAAGGCTGGCCATGGATCACCCGAAGCTACGCGTAGGCCGGTCAAAGACCTTGCGGCCCATCAGGCTGCCGACCAGATCGACCATCAGTTTGGCCGTCCGCCCACGTTCGTCCAGAAACGGGTTCAGCTCGACCAGATCGAGGCTGGTGACCAGGCCGCTTTCATGCAGCAGCTCCATCACCAGATGCGCCTCGCGGAACGAGGTGCCACCGGGCACGGTGGTGCCGACGGCGGGGGCGATCGAAGGGTCAAGAAAGTCGACGTCCAGCGACACATGCAGCATCCCGTTTGCGGCCCGCACCTCATCCAGGAACTCACGCAGGGGGGCAACGACGCCGCATTCATCCAGCACGCGCATGTCGTTGATGTCGATTTCATGCGTCAGCAGGGCCGCGTGTTCCTCGGGGTCGACCGAGCGGATGCCGAACAGGCAGATGCGCTTGGCAGGCACCGGCGCGGGGAAGGGCGGGAACGGGTCGAACCCGGCGCGGCCCGCGATATAGGCGACCGGCGTGCCGTGCAGGTTGCCCGATTGGGTCGTCTCGACCGTGTGGAAATCGGAATGCGCGTCAAGCCACAGCACGAACAGCGGGCGGCCCTGTTCGGCGGCATGTTCCGCGACACCGGCGACCGAGCCCAGCGACAGCGAATGATCGCCGCCCATGATGATCGGAAAGCCATCGGCCATCGCGGCCTTGCAGGCGGCGGCCAGGGCCTTGGTCCAGCCCAACGTCTCGGCCAGGTGGTGAACGGCGGGGTTGGCGCAGGCCGGTTCCGTCTTGGGCAGGTCGGGGGCGACATCGCCGCGATCCTCAAACGTGTGGCCCAGGGTTTCGATGGTCGCGCCAAGGCCTGCGACGCGATAGGCGGCAGGGCCCATCAGGCAGCCGGGACGGCGTTGGCCGGAATCGACCGGCGCGCCGATCAGGATGCAATGGTGGGGCATGTCTTTCCTCCGCAATTCGTTTCGCTGCACGATACGGGATCGGCCCTGCGGGGGAAAGGGCGGGCATGGTTGCACTTTCCTTGGCGCGCGCGCGGGTCTAAACCGCTGTCAGCACAAGGAAGGCAGCGGATATGGCACGTCACCTCATCACCTCGGCGATCCCCTATATCAACGGGATCAAGCATCTGGGCAATCTGGTCGGCAGCCAGTTGCCGGCGGATCTGTATGCGCGTTACCTGCGCGCCCGCGGGCATGAGGTGATGTTCATCTGCGCCACCGACGAACACGGCACCCCGGCGGAGCTGGCCGCCGCCAAGGCCGGCAAGCCGGTGGCCGATTACTGCGCCGAAATGCACGCGATTCAGGCCGAACTGGCGCGCGGCTTCCGGCTGTCGTTTGATCATTTCGGGCGATCCTCCAGCCCGCAGAACCACGCCCTGACGCAGGCCTTCGGCAAGGTGCTGGCCGAAAACGGTCTGATCCGCGAGGTCAGCGAACGGCAGATGTATTCCAATGCCGACGGCCGCTTCCTGCCCGACCGCTATATCGAGGGCACCTGCCCGAACTGCGGTTTCGACAGCGCGCGCGGCGATCAATGCGACAATTGCACCAAGCAGCTTGACCCGGTGGATCTGATCAATCCCCGCTCGGTGATCTCTGGCTCGACCGATCTTGAGATGCGCGAGACCAAGCATCTGTTCCTGCGCCAATCCGCGATGAAGGACCAGCTGGCCGACTGGATCGACAGCAAGACCGATTGGCCGATCCTGACCACCTCGATTGCGAAGAAGTGGCTGAACGATGGCGACGGCTTGCAGGATCGCGGCATCACCCGCGACCTGTCCTGGGGCGTGCCTGCGCAGTTCGACGGCGCGCCGTGGTCGGGGATGGAGGGCAAGGTCTTTTACGTCTGGTTCGATGCCCCCATCGAATATATCGCCGCGACCCAGGAATGGGCGGACAAGACGGGCGGCGATTGGGCGCGCTGGTGGCGCACCGATGCGGGCGCGGACGACGTCACCTATACGCAATTCATGGGCAAGGATAACGTGCCCTTCCACACCCTGTCATTCCCGGCGACGATCCTTGGGTCGGGTCAGCCTTGGAAGCTGGTCGATTACATCAAGTCGTTCAATTATCTGAATTACGACGGCGGGCAGTTCTCGACCTCGCGCGGGCGGGGGGTGTTCATGGATCAGGCCCTGTCGATCCTGCCCAGCGATTACTGGCGCTGGTGGCTGCTGTCCCACGCCCCCGAAAACAGTGACGCCGAGTTCACCTGGGAGAATTTCCAGCAGTCGGTGAACAAGGATCTGGCCGATGTGCTGGGCAACTTCGTCAGCCGGATCACCAAGTTCTGCCGGTCCAAGTTCGGTGAGGTGGTGCCTGACGGCGGCGCCCCCGGCCCCGAGGAGGAGGAGTTGACCCGCGCCCTGACCGCCCGTCTGGCCGCCTATCAGACCGCGATGGAGGCGATCGAGATCCGCAAGGCAGCCGCCGAATTGCGCGCGATCTGGGTGCTGGGCAACGAATATCTGCAATCGGCCGCGCCCTGGGCGACGTTCAAGACCGACCCCGACCGCGCCGCGATGCAAGTGCGGCTGGGCCTGAACCTGATCCGGCTTTACGCCGTGCTGTCGGCGCCCTTCATCCCCGATGCCGCGCAGGCGATGCTGACCGCGATGGGTTCGGACGACACCGCTTGGCCCACCGACATCGCCACCGCGCTGTCCACCCTGGCGCCGGGCCACGCCTTCACCGTGCCCGACAACCTGTTCACCAAGATCGAGGATGCCAGCCGCGAGGATTGGGCCGAACGCTTTGCCGGGCTGCGCGGGTGATCGGTCACCGGGGAAGGTGAAGGGGGGTGGCGGACAGTGAGCCCGCCATCTGCCTGATGCATCCTGTCGCAACCCGATCCATTTTCTCTAGCTCTGCCAGCATATTAGCTATGCCACCTGTTGCGTGATGTTGCAAGGCGGGGCGATAGAGTGCAAATATAATGGCGGGTATAATGGAGGGTGCTATGCCGAAGGTCGCCAAGGAACTGTCTGCGCTGGAAGTGAAGCGGCTGGCGCATCCGGGGGGCGCGGGTAACCGGCTGGCCCCCGTGGGTGGGGTGCCGGGTCTCATGCTGCAACTCACCCCCTTGGGTGGCAAGACCTGGCTCCTGCGGACGAAGGTAGGGGAACGGCGCAGGGAAATCGGGCTGGGCGGGTTCCCTGCGGTCTCTCTGGCCGAAGCCCGCGACAAGGCGCGCGAGATGCGGGCGAAGATCGAGGCCGGGATTGATCCGGTCGAGGAACGGAAGGCGGCTCGTGCGGCCCTTATCGCCATGCAGCGCCGTGGGCTGACCTTTGCCGAGGCGGTGGACCGCGCACTTTCTTCCCGTCTGGACAGCTTCAAGAACGCCAAGCACCGCCAGCAATGGGTGAACACCCTCCAAGCCCATGCGGTGCCCGAACTCGGCAAGATGCTGGTGCAGGACATTACCGTGCAGGACGTGCTTCGAGTGCTGCAACCGCTCTGGCAGACGCGCACCGAGACCGCATCACGCCTGCGCGGCAGGATCGAGGCGGTTCTGTCCTGGGCGACGGTGGCAGGGCACCGCACCGGCGAAAACCCCGCGCGCTGGGCGGCGAACCTCAAGGAACTGCTACCCAAGCCTTCGCAGGTCGCAACCGAGGGCAGACAGCCCGCCTTGCAGATTGACGACGCGCCGCGCTGGTTCGCCGCGCTGCGGGGGCGCGATGGAATGGGCGCGCGGGCGCTGGAATTCGCCGCGCTGACCGCCGCCCGCTCTGGCGAAGTAAGGGGCGCGACATGGGGCGAGATTGACCCTGAAGCCGGTCTCTGGATCATCCCCGCCGCCCGGATGAAGATGGACCGGGAACACCGGGTCGTCCTGTCCCCCGAGGCCGTGGCGCTGCTCAAGTCCCTGCCGCGCTATGAGGGGAGCGACCTTGTGTTCCCCTCGTGCAGCGGGGGCCAGATTTCCGACATGACCCTTTCCGCGACCATGCGACGGATCCATGAAAGCGCGGTGGCCGCTGGGGGGCCGGGCTTCGTGGATCGGGCCTCGGGCCGTCGCGCGGTCCCGCATGGCCTGCGGTCCACCTTCCGCGATTGGGTGGCCGAACGCACCACCTTCCCCGGCGAGATGGCCGAGATTGCCCTTGCCCACAAGACCGGGAACGCGGTCGAGCTTGCCTATCGGCGCGGCGATCAGGTCGAGAAGCGCCGCCGCATGATGGCCGCTTGGGCCGATCACCTGACCGGGAAGGCGGGCGCTAAGGTCGTCCGGATAGCGCAATGACTGGGCGTTGGCCTGTCGTCGGGGCGGAGCCGACACCCGAACTGATCGACGCGCTTGAAAGGATCGGTTGGAGCGGCGCTCTGGCCCGTCACCCTTCGTTGGTCGCGCCGCTTCTGGACCTTCGGCCAGTTGCGTCTGACATGTTCCATGACCATGCGGAGGCCACCGAGGCCGCAGGCGCGCTGAAGGCATTACTGGACGCCTTTGCGGTCGTTGATGCCGCCTTCCAAAAGCTACCTTTGGTGCTGCGGCGGCAAAGCGAGTTGACGAACCTCGAGCGATCAATCGCTGCGGCGTTTGGAGCGCCCATGGATGACTTGATCAATCGCGTCGGAGCGGAGGCGCGGCTACTCAAGGTATGGCGACGAGGCAGGCCTCCAAATGCAGCCGCTGACCGCATTGCCCGCGAGCTTGCGGAAGTGCATTTCCTCGCCAAAGGAAGGATGCCAAGTGTCGGGCGCTCTCCAACGGGTGAACTAAACGGAACATTTGCCCGGTCCGTCGATACCATTTTTCGCCTGGTCGGGATTTCATGTGGGGACGTGACAGCGGTCTGCCTTAAAGCCATCGCCTCAATCGACAGCGCCCAGCGGGCAGTCCTGCGAGATAAACGTTCAGGGCGTGCTGGCCTATCGTTGGTGGATTTTTGCAAGCCAAGAGGCACGGATTAAATAGCCCGTTTAGGGCTTATTTTCTCCATTTCGACAGACGGCCCGCCCTGCGCCAATTTGCTTTCCATCGCACTGATGGAGGCACTAGATGTCTGAGACTTACCTTTCCGATCAGCAGGTTGCAGACCGCTACGGCGTTCACCGCACAACCCCCCGCCGCTGGGCGAAGGCCGATCCGACCTTCCCCAAGCCCATTGTCCTGACGCCGGGAAGCACCCGCTGGGCGCTGTCGGCCCTGGAAGCGTGGGAAGCGGCGAAGGCTGACCGCGCCGCATGAAAAAACCCCAGCCGGGCGGATGGCTGGGGTCTATTCGGTGCGGCTACACCGTCTAGATACCGCATCCATGCCCGGCCCTGCAAGAAGGGACCGGCCACCATGCCGAAATCGTCTTACGGACCCCGCGCCTTCTGCGTGACCTGTCCGGACATTCCGACCTTCACCGCCACGATCAAGGGCCGCCCGCGCTGGGCGCTGGAACGGCTCATGCAAGCTGGGCGCGAAGGTCTCACCTCCATGACGGACCCTGCGCCGCGCTGGGCCGCCTATGTCCATCGCCTGCGTGGCGCTGGGCTGTTGATCGAGACCATGCACGAAGCGCATGGCGGGCCGTTTCCGGGCAGCCATGCCCGCTATCGGCTGGCCTGCAAGGTGGAGCCGGTCGCATGAGCCACGTTGTCATCCATTTGCCGGTCGCGCCGAACCTTTGCGCCTATGCCCGAAAACTTCTGGCTGATGGTGCCGATCCTGACGCGCTGACCTTCGTCTATCGCGGCGAAACCTTGTGCTTCAAACCGGCCCCGCTTGGTGCCTGGGCGCGGCTGACCACCGAGGAAGGCGACCGCTCTATCCGCTTCCGCACATTCCGCCCGTCGATGGGGCGCAGGGTGGGGGCTAAGCCCGCAGGAGGGGCGGAAGGGCCACCGGAAGGGGAAGGGGCCGCGCAAGACGAAGGCTGATCCGCAGAGAGGTTTATGCGGGTCTTTGCCTCATGGCCGCCCAGCGCGCCGAAAGAGACCTGCCACGGTTCTGACGCCCTCCCGGCTACCAAAGGGCGTCGACGGGTCCGGGGGACATAACCCACCCCGCGCTGTTCCGGCTCCTTCTAGGACAGCGCAGAAGCGCGACAACGTAACCCACCGGCGGAATGTCCGTGCCAATCAGGGCAAGGAAGCCGACCGGGGACCGCTCCGGCGCAGTGCTGCAAAGGGCGGGTCGGGATAAAAGCCCGAGGGGAAGCGGCTGGCCACCGATAAAAGGCATCGCGTGGATACCGGGCAGGAAGCGAAGGGCCTTCTCCTGTATATCGGGGGGAAGGAGCGGGTGTCGGCTATTCTAGGTTGAGGGCCAATCAATCTGCCGCTGGCACTTTGCAGGGATAGAGGAAGCTCAATGCGGCCATCACCGCAAAATCCGACCCCTTGTCTAGGTAAGCATCCGGGTTCCTGATAATGTGCTTTTTGACCTGTTCCGCTAACTGGTCCGGGCTTGTGCCGTGACCGGGGTCCATCTTTAAAAAATCGTCCACCTCGCCCTGCATACCGCAATTCATTGTCATAACGTTCGCATGGCCCTGGATGATACCGATGCAATAGGCATAGCGTGTGGTCATCTCGGCACCGGGGTCAGTGCACCAATCTGCAAACTCCAAGACCGGCATGGCTTCCACTCGGTCGTGTGGAAGGTGGGAAAAACTTGCAGCAAGAGCGAGTAGAGACGCCTTCAGCGTGTTCATCGTGTGCTATCCTTTCTGCTCTGGGGCTCATCTCCCGAAAGACCCCTTACGCCAGCCCGTGCTATTGAAAAACCTTGGGAGACCGGTTTGCGAAGTGCCGCCGACTATGACGAAGTGGAAACTCAGCGCCAAGGAGGCATAGGTGATGGTCGAGGCGATCAACCTGCACGATCTGCTGGAAGAGCTTGAGCCACACTTGCAGGCCGACCGCGCTACGAAGATGGCCGACCGCCGCTCGAAAAGGGCCATTCTCGCCCTCATTCTGGGACTTGCCGCATCACCGCAAGAGGCAGGGGCACAACAGGGGCTTCACCCGCGCAGCGTGGGCAACCTGCTTCGCAAGCCGACCGGGAAAAGGCTTCGCCGTCAACTGCATATGGCGCTTCGGGAAGGCTGGGCCGAGAAAGCCGAGGCGACCATGGCGCAGATCATGCTGCACGGCGAGAAGGCATCGGACAGGATGCGCGCCGCCGAGTGGATCGCCGGAATTGCAGGGATTGCGTCGGTGAAGCGCTCCGAAACCAAGGCTATCGCGGCCCCGCAGGCTGTCGGTATCATCATTGTGGACCCGCGCGGCGGGCGGCAGGAAGGGGAATAGGGCATGGGCTGGGCGGCACCTCTGGCGAGGCAGAGGCCCCCGCCCCCCTGTCCCCCTGCGCGAGCCGAGACCGAGCCGGGGGGCAAAACCGGAAGGCGGGCACGTGTCTTACATGCACCCGCCCTCAAATTTTTCGTATTACAGCGCGGGCCAGGACGGCAGGCCGAGTATTCGGTGGGCAATCCGGGTCACGGTGACCTCGGGCATTTCCGCGCTGGGCGGGTTGCCGGTGCCGGGGAAGGCTTCGGGTGAGGCAATGACGATCAGGGCGGCAAGGTCTGCCATCTTCTCGGGTTCGGCACCTAGCGCTTCGGCCTCCACCGCGCAAAGCCGTTCATAAGCGGGGTTGCCTTCGGCTCCCTCGTGTTGAAGCCGGTGAATGAGGCTCACCCATTCCGCGAAAAGGGTCCCGATCTTCGTCATGGTCCACGCTCCTGCGTTCTATGGCGGCGGGGCAGATTGACTCACCCCGGCGCGGTCAAGCGCTTGGCAGAAGGCGGGTATGATGGCGGGTATTTTTCAGATGCGCTGATTTTTCTTTTGAAATCAGAGGCATCTGGCGGACAGTGAGGGATTCGAACCCTCGAGACGGTTCCCCGCCTACACACTTTCCAGGCGTGCGCCTTCGACCACTCGGCCAACTGTCCGTGCCCGGTTCTCTAGCCCGACTGCGGGGCTGACCGCAAGGCGCAATCTTGGGCGGTGGCACGGGTTGATCCGGGGCGCGGCGGGCCGTAACGTGGCGGTCATGCCCGAACTGCCCGCCATCCCCCCCGATCCCGCACAGACCCGGCGCGAGCGCCTTCAGACGCTGTTCCTGGGGATCATCGCCTTCGCGCTGCTCTTGTTCCTGCTGGTGCAGGCGCGGTTCATCCTGATCGCGCTGGTGATCGCCATCATCCTGTTTTCGCTGACATCCGAGGCGATCAACGCGATTGCGCGCATTCGCATCGGGCCGGCGCATGTGCCGAACTGGCTGGCCTCGCTGGTGGCGATGGGGCTGATCGCGGCGGGGCTGTTGTGGGTCTCGCTGATGGTCGTCAGCCAGGTCAATCAGGTGCTGGCCGTCGCCCTTGGTTATGCCGAACGCGCCCAGGGCGCGGCGGCCGAGCTGTTCGCCTGGCTGGGGCCGCGCGCCGGCGGCGCGATCCAGGAGGGGGTGCGCTCGATCAACCTGCCCAGCTATCTGCGCAGCGCGGCGGGGCAGGCCACCAATGTGCTGTCGATGTCGGTGCTGATCATCCTGTTCGTCGGCTTTCTGTTCGCCGAACGGGTGTGGTTTTCCACCAAGCTGCGCCGCCTGATGGGCGGCGCGGATGAGGCCCGCCGCGCCGAGGCGGTGGTGCGCAGCATCATGCACCGCGTGAACCGCTATCTGATCGTCAAGACCGCCGTCAGCGCCGTCACCGGCGCTGCGGTCTGGGCAATTTTTCGCACGGCGGGCCTTGATCTGGCGCTGCCGATCGCCACGCTGACCTTCATCCTGAACTTCATCCCCTCGGTTGGGTCGATCATCGCCACGATGCTGGCGGCGCTGGTGGCCTTTGTGCAGACCGGCGACACATCGACGACGGTGGCGATCACGCTGGCGGCGGCGGGGGTTCAGTTCGTGATCGGCAACGTGCTGGACCCGATGCTGCTGGGCAAGACGCTGCGCCTGTCGGCCTTTGGCATCATCCTGTCGCTGGCCTTCTGGGGGGCTGTCTGGGGGCTGGCGGGCATGTTCCTGGCGGTGCCGATCATGGTGGCGGTAATGATCCTGTGCGCGCAGACCGAGTGGCTGCGCCCGGTGGCAATGCTGCTGTCGCGCGAAGGCCTGGCCGAGACCGCCGCCTGATCAAGGGGCCTGATCGCGCACCTTCTCCGGCCGCTTGTTCCGGAACCTTTGCCTCGCAAGGCCGTTAACGATTTGTTAACCCTTTAGCAAAGAACCGGAGGGCGTCATGCGCGCATCCCTGCTGATCGTGTCGATCATCGCGGCATTCTCGATGTCGACCGTCATGGCGTCGGCTCATGGTGGCGGCTGCCGCAAATCCTCGCCGCCCGGACAATGCTGCCATGCTGACAACAGCGCCGGCGGCCAGGTGCATTGCCACTGACCCGGGGCGTTCAGAAGGATGGGCCATATGAAACAGGCCGCCCAAGGGGCGGCCTGATCGTCAGCTTGTCGCGGTCGGCGCCCCGCCATTGCCGCCGCCATCCCCGTCGCCGTCCCCGTCGCCATCGTCCTCATCATCGTCACGGCGCTGTTCGTCCAGCCTAAACGGACGGCGGCCCGTCGCCATCGGTTCGGCATGGCCACGGTCGCCGTGGCGGTGCAGGTCGTCATGCGAGACCTGCGGAAAATCCGCCGGTTGTTCGGGGCCTTCGCGCGTCGCCTCTGCCTGATTGGCGCGCGGGGTCAGCTTCAGCGGCGCGGGCGGCGGGCGCAGCGTCTCGGGGTTGCGCAGCCACAGATCCTGCTGCGGGAAGGGGATCTCGATCCCCTCCTCGGCAAAGCGGGCAGCGATCTGGTGGTTCATCTCGGATCGCGTGGACATGATCTGGTTCACATCCGACAGGATTGCGCGGATTTCAAAGTTCAGCGCGCTATCCCCGAAGCTGACGAACACCACGGCGGGCGGCGGGCTGAGCATCACGATCGGATGGTTCTCGGCGATCTCGCGCAGGATCTTTTCGACCTTGCGGGTATCGGTGCCATAGGCCACCCCGATCGGCAGGATCAGCCGCCCGTTCAGGTTGCCGCGGGTATAGTTGATGACCTGGCCCGAGACGAAATCGGCATTGGGAACGATCACATCCGTGCGGTCGAAGGTCTCGATCCGGGTCGAGCGGACGGAAATGGCGCGGACATAGCCCTGTTGGCCGCCGACCTCGATCCAGTCGCCTTCGGTGATCGGGCGTTCGATCAGCAGGATGATGCCCGACACAAAGTTCGACACGATGTTCTGCAGGCCGAAACCGATGCCGACCGACAGCGCACCGGCGACGATGGCCAGCGATGACAGGTCGATCCCGGCGCTGGTGATCGCGGCAAGCGCGGCCAGAAAGATCCCGACATAGCCCAGACCCGAGACGATGGCGTTTTGCCCGCCCTTGTCGATGCGGGTTTTCGGCAGCACCGACACCCGCATCGTGCCTTGCAGCAGGCGGGTGACCATGTAGCCCGCGGCAAAGACGATGGCAAAGGTCAGGATCGCGGTGGGCGAGATCTTGACCCCGCCCAGCGACACGCCGCTGCGGAACCGGGTCCACAATTCGGCCAGTTCGGCGGTGCGCATCCCCCAGATCAGCCCGAACAGCGGCAATGAGGCCAGCACCAGGGCAAAGCCGATCAGCACCGGGATCAGCGCGTCGCGCGCACCCTCGCTGTCGCGCAGCACCATGGCATAGACATCGGCGAAGAAGTCTTGCAGCAAGACCAGAAGGCAGATCAGCCCCATCGACAGGATCGCGGGCCAGATCAGCGCATTGGCCATACTGGTATAGCCCAGCACCGCCAGCACCGGGGCGGCCAGTGCTGCCAGCACCGCCAGGATCGCGGCCAGTCCGACGAAGCGGTCGCGCGCCGACAGGCTGCCATCGGCCTCGGCATCGGCCTTGGCACCGCGCCGCACCAGTTGGGAAAAGCGATACAGGCTGAAGGCGGCCAGCAGGATCAACGGCAGATAGGTGACCGCGACGGTTGCCGCCCCCGCAGGCGTGGGCGGGCTGGCGGTCGGCAGGCCCATTGTGGGCAAAAGGCCGTTCTCCAGCACCAGTGCCAGACCAACGGTCAGGCCCATCAGCGCAAGATGCAGCCGGGCCTCGGTCCGGCGGTCGTCCTGGACGGGCAGCACGCTGTCCATCTCGCGGCGACGGGGGAACAGGCGGCGGCCCAGCCAATGCGCGATGAACAGGCAGGCACCGCCCACCGGGATCATCACCGCCAGCAGCTCGCCGCGCGTGCCGACCACGCCGGCCTGGGTGACGGCCAGCGACATCAGGTAAAGCCCGACCATCGGCGCGACGATCTGCCCAAGCGAGACAAGGAAGGCGCTGACCCGCCGGAACCGCGCGGATGAGCCGTTCACCAGCCGGTTCGACAGCCCTTCGACAAAGGCGCGGCCCCGCAGCAGCAACAGCAGGGCAAGCGCGACCTCGGCGCCGATGGTCAGCGCATTCTCCTGCAAGGCGCGCATCGTGCGGCCATCGGCCAGACGGGCGCGGACCTCATTCGTCAGCGCGCCGGCACCCTCGACCGTGGCGGTCAGCGCCTCGGCCCAGGATGAGGGCAGCAAGGGCGAGGGGTTGCGGAACATCAGCGCACTGGCCTGACGTTCGCGCTCCAGCCGGTCGATCCGGCCGATCAGCGCATCGGCGCGGCTATAGGCCTCGACCGCGGTCAGGCTGGGGGCCTGGGCATCGGCAAGCTGCTTGTTCAGCTCGCCCCGGCGTTCGGCGATCTCGGCTGCTTCGCTTTCGCCCTCGGCGGGCTTGGGGCCAAGCGACTGGATCTGTTCGCGCAAGGTGGCGATCTGCGGGCCGTTGACCCCCTGCGCGTCCTGAAACCGGCTGCGCCAGGTCACCAGATCGGCGCGCACCTGATCCAGTGTTTCACTGTCGGCCTTGTCGTTGATCAGCGTGTCGGCCTGCGTCGCCTGCTTGTCCCAGGCGGCATAATCCGGCGGTTCCGGCGCGGTCTCGGCCATCGCCGTGGGCAGCGGCTGCGGCAGGGCGGGATGCAGCGCGGCAAGGCCAGACCAGATCGTCAGGCCCAGCACCAAAGCCAGGATCAGGCGCGGCACGGCGGCAAGGGCCGCGACGGGGCGGCGGGCAGGAATGGGCTTCGGCATGGGTTACCCCTGATAGACTTCGGGCAGACGGCGCGGCGCGGTATCCAGCCAGTCGGGCACCGGCAGCCCCTTGGCGCGCAGAAACTCGGGGTTCCACAGCCGCGACTGATAGCGTTGACCATGGTCGCACAGGATCGTGGCGATGGTATGGCCCGGCCCCATCTGCCGCGCCATGCGGATCGCCCCGGCGATGTTGACGCCCGACGACCCGCCCAGGCAGATACCTTCGTCGCGGGCAAGCGCGAACACCACCTCAAGCGCCTCGGCGTCAGGGATGTTGAAGGACATGTCGGGGGTCAGCCCCTCGAGGTTGGCGGTGATGCGGCCCTGGCCGATGCCTTCGGTGATCGACGATCCCTGGGTGGCCAGTTCGCCGGTGGTGTAAAAGCTGTGCAGCGCCGCGCCATCGGGATCGGCCAGCCCGATGCGAACCCCCTTGGGTTGCAGCGCCATCGCCACCCCCGCCAAAGTCCCGCCCGAGCCGACCGCGCAGATGAACCCGTCCAGCCGACCGCCGGTCTGGTCCCAGATCTCGGGACCGGTGGTTTCCAGATGCGCCTGGCGGTTGGCGATATTGTCGAACTGGTTGGCCCAGATCGCGCCGTTGGGTTCGGTGGCGGCCAAAGCCTCGGCCAGGCGGCCCGAGTAGCGGACGTAATTGTTGGGGTTGCTATAGGGCGCGGCGGGAACCTCGACCAGTTCGGCACCCGCCAGTCGCAGCATGTCCTTCTTTTCCTGGCTTTGGGTCTCGGGGATCACGATGACGGTGCGAAAGCCCATCGCCGCCCCGACAAGGGCCAGGCCGATGCCGGTATTGCCGGCGGTGCCCTCGACAATCGTGCCGCCGGGCTTCAGCGCGCCGCGCGCCACGGCGTCGCGGATGATATACAGCGCCGCGCGGTCCTTGACCGACTGGCCGGGGTTCATGAACTCGGCCTTGCCCAGGATGGTGCAGCCCGTCGCCTGTGAGGCCGCGCGCAGGTGGATCAGCGGCGTGTTGCCGATGGCGCCGATGATGTCATCGGCAGGCGGCGCGGGGGCGGCAATGGTCGGCGCGGATCGGGTCATGGGCTGGCTCGCTGTGGCGTCGGGGGCAATCAGTTTGCGCCAAGCTATGCGGGCCGGACCTTGCCCTCAACCCCGAACCGGATGAAACCGCGCCCGGATCGCCTCACGATCGCGCCACAGCATCAGCAGCGCGACGATCAGCGGCGTGGCCCGGATCGCGCCGCCGTCGATCATCGCCATCGCCTGCGGCAGGTCGACCAGATGCAGGCGGATGTCCTCGGCCTCGTCCTGTGCGCCGCCCAGGCGGGGCAGGTCGTCGGGCAGATCGGCCTGACCGATGAAGCTGTAGACATATTCCGTCAGCGCCCCGGGCGAGGGATAGGCGGCGGGCAGGTCCACCAGATCGCCCAGGGTCAGCCCGGCTTCCTCATGCGCTTCGCGGCGGGCGGCCTGGGCCGGGGTTTCGCCGGGGTCGATGCGCCCGGCCACGGTTTCCAACAGCCAGGGCGACCGGTCCCCGCGCGCAAAGGGACCGGTGCGGAACTGTTCGACCAGCAGCACCCGGTCGCGCTCCGCATCATAGGGCAGCACGACCGCCGCGTCGCCGGTGATGATCGCGCTGCGCGGCAGCTCGGGCGTCTGGCCCCCGGCATGGGTCGGGTGCGAAAGGCTGTAATCCTCGACCGCGAAAAACCCGGCATAGGGGTGGCGCGTGGCGTGCAGGCGCACCTGATCGGTGGCCGGCTGCGCGTCAGCGGCCTGCGCCCGCAACCGGCTGTCGGCGCGGATCGCCATCGCCGCCAGCCGCGCCCGGATGCGATGGGCGGGCCACTCATCGGGCAGCGCCGCGACATCCTGCGCCAGGGCGGCCCGCAATTCGGGCTGATCGCGCCACTGGTCGAGGTCGTCACGCAACTGCGCCAGCCGGTCTGTTTTGGAATGGCTCATCCTGCCCCCCTTGCTGGCCGCCATCCTAGCCCAGACAAAGGCCGCGCGACAGCCACCCCGCCTGTTACAGCGCCGTGACAGAAAAAGCGCGGCCACGGTTTTTGCCCCTTGCAGACCCCGCTTGCGCCCGCTAAATCCCCCGCCTACGACGACCAGCTGCGGAGAGGTGGCAGAGTGGTCGAATGCGGCGGTCTCGAAAACCGTTGTCGGTGCAAGCCGACCGTGGGTTCGAATCCCACCCTCTCCGCCACTTGCCCTCGCGAAAGCGTTCTCCCCATCCAGATGCGGCCGGATTTTTCCGTTGTTTTCGGGGGTTATGCGGGTGGGGCTCTTAACCGGCATACGCCCGGAAAGGCGCACGGGCGTTCTCTCCGGGCCGATATTCTCCGGACCTGTTAACCGGACACTTTCCGGTTATGTCGTATAAGTATATGTTTTTATGATATATTTCGCCCGGTCCGACACTTAACCTTTGGAATTGCACACCCCTGCCGCGCGCCGCTCAAATCGAAAAAAGAACGGCTCAGACCAAGTAGTCCGACGCATGCGCCCCTTCATATAGCGCCTTGATGGATGTGGCAGCCAAGACTGCTGCACGCGTTGCCGCTTCCTTCAGGTCAAGGACCCTGAATGTATCGCCGATCTTCGCGACCGCATCTATCCGTCGATACTGGTCGCCGAACCGTTCTGCATACTGGGCAAGGCCCTTCAACTTTGGGATGGCATCACCGAACTGGATGCCGTGCGGATCAACGATGTCTGCCGTGAATGTGCCGTCGCCTTGTTGACCGAAAAACACGAAGTCTGGCCGCACGATCTTCGGCTCCCCGCCATCGTCATAGATGATCCCAAGCGAGTCCTGGCTGGCGCGCGACGGGTTACGATACCATGCGACGGTGCCTGAACGCCCAAGCTCAGCTCGGACCACTTCGCCCTCCCAGGAATTGAAATCCTCGGGGAACAGGCCCTGCTCATCACAGAGAAGATGTCTCTCGAAGGTCGGGAGGGGTGTTTCGGTGCCATTGGCCTCGCGGATTGTGGTCGCCTGCATCCATGATGTCGGACGAGCAAGGTCCACATCCATCGGATTGGCGCTCATCTCTCTGATCTGGCGATAGACGTCCTGGCGTTCGTCGGACAGATCTTTGATCTCGACGCGGAACCGGGTGAGCCACTGATTGGCGAGCTTCTCGGCTTCAGCCTCGAGCGTTTCACGAACCTGTGGGACCAGGCCCATGGCTGCGATACTGACATGCGCCTCCATGAGCGCCGTTTCCATGTCGTCGGTTTTGCCTTCGTGCCGAGCGAGGTAATCGCTGTATGTCGTTGCAAGATCAGGGCTGATCGCCCGACCGGAACGGCGGTAGGCGTCCTCGATGACGGCGTAGTCAGCCTCTTCCCAAAAGTCGTCGAAGGTCATCGCGCCGCCCTTCAGGTCGGCTTTCAGGCTCTTGCCCTCGACTGTCATGACAGATTTTCGGGCGGCCTCAATTTCGGTCTTGTAGCGCGCGCGGATGCCGTTCAGCACTTTGTGCATTTCTGAATGGGCCAACTTCCCCGCATCTGCCAGCAGGGCATCGACCGCCAACTCGTGTGCGAGAGAAGTCAGCCGCTTTACAGGGCGCGCATGCCGCTTCGGCAGTGTCTGTGACGGAAGTGCAAGCAGCTTGTCCCAGACACCCTCGGGGATTGCCGGGTTAGGCTTCAGTTCCACTGGATTGATCAGCACGCGGCGGCCGGGGAGATCGTCGCCTCCATCCCCGCCTGACATCAGCGCCTTGGCGACATCCTTGACCGATGCCTCGTCGAAGAACGGCAGAAGGCAGTCCACCGAGTTCAATCGGTCATTGCCTGGGATCCGGCGCGCAAGTGGCGTCCGCACCATCCGCCCGAGAAGTTGCGTGATGTGCGTCTTGTCCCGTGCAGGCCGGAACGAGACCATGACTTCGGCGCGTGGGCAGTCCCAACCCGTGCTGATGGCGTCCTTCGCGATCAGAACCCGGACCCATGTGGAGTCCTGCACCCGCTCGGGTGAGATGTAGGGCACGCTGTGGCGTCCGAAGGTCTGGGTCGAGTGCTCGCCGAACACATGCGCCACCGCATCTTCGGGCAACTCCGGCCACTGGGTGAAAATCGTGTCCAGAGCCTTGCCGATGTCATTGTGATCCGGCGCATTCGGCACCTGCAGCACCATCAGCGGCAGCACCACACCGGCATCGCTCTGCTGCGCGCCATATGCTGCCCATGCGGCAGAGATTTCCTTCAGCTTGTCGGTGCCACGCCGCACCAGCACGGTGTCGAACTGCCCGGCCTCTGTCGGCACGTCAAGGATGATGGTGTCCTTGAGCAGACCTGAAGCCTGCACCTTTCCCGAATCCACGACGACGTTAGGCAGAGTCGCGCGTCCCTGCATGTCGGACATGGCCGCGTTGAACCGCTCGACCGTAGCGGAGATGCCCCAGACCACCGGGATGCCTGGCACGGATCCCGAACCGTTGATCAGCCGCTTGACGATGGTGGTTTTCTCGCCCGCCCCGGTAGCTGCGCGCATGCCGCGATGCGCCTCGTCCAGCACGAGGTAAAGCGTCAGGGCCGGATCATCGATGGTGTTCTGGATCGTGTCCCAGATCGTCCAGGAACGGCTGTCCGGCATCGGCAGAGGCGGCGCGTCCGGGTCGGCGTCTTCGTCCTGATCGCGCCCGCGCACGAGAAGGCTCGATTTGCTCAGCTTCTGCGTGTTCAGGAAATAGATTTTTCCGGGCTCCAGCGCCTCGCGCTGAAAGGTGTTCTGCACAACCACAAGGTCCGAGATCGACAGCCGGTCCGATGCTTCGAGCAACCGGTACCGCGACTGTTCGTTTAGCGAGGGATCGTCGCTGAACCAGATCACGACGGCGCCCGGATCGGGTTCGATGTCGTAGTTGTCGTCACCGTGGAACAGCGCCTCGAACACCGCCGCTGCCATCACGGTCTTGCCCGCGCCCGTGGTCGCCGTCAGCGAAAAGGCGTGCTTGTCACCATCCTCGCGCCAGCGCTTCGACGCCTTCTTGAGGTTCACCAGAACCTTGCCGACGGCCTCTTCCTGATAGTCCTTGAGGGTAAACTTCATGGCTCAGCGGCCCATCGAAAAGCGGAAATTGGAAAGGTAGGACTCGTAGAGCCGTACCGGCTCGACCCCGTCCGGCAGCGCGCGGGCCACCGCCTGGAAACGGCGGTCGTCGTCGGTCACCACATAGGCGACGCGCAGGCCACCTTGCGCCGCCACGGCGTCGCAGAATGCGCCTGCGCGGTCCAGGTCGACCAGCAGCCCATAGGTATCGGCCACAGCCCAACCACCCTCTGGCAGGTCGTCGATCCGGCGCCCCTCCGACCCCGCCCGCATCCACAGCAGCGGAGCGATGCGCTGGAAGGCGAAGTTCGCACCGACGGCGACGTGGGATTCGTAGGTCAGGGTGAAGAACTCGGCGTTCTCATCGAACCCCTCGGCGATCGGGAATTCGTCGGTGAACTTGTAGTCGCCCTCGATGTCGCGGCCCTCCGGCGTCTTGCCGGTGATGGCGGCGGCGATCCGCGGCTTGGTAATGTAGTCGCAGATGCCCCACTTCTCCCAGTCAGGGTCACCCGGACGAAAGGACGCCTGGCGCAGGGCCGCCTGCTCGTCGGCCGCCACTTCGTTGTTGGTCACCGAGATGCACTGCCGCCGCCCGCCGTCCTGTCGGTTCAGCCGCATGACGGCATGGGCGGTCGTGCCGGATCCGGAGAAGAAGTCGAGGATGATGGCGTTGAGGTTGTCTTTTACAAAAAAGCGCAGTGCGTCTTCAACAGCGTAAACGGACTTCGGGAATGGGAACTTCCGACCAGGAATAAGACACTTCTGGAGATTTGTTCCGCCTTGTTCGGCATTGTGGGACGACACCCGCCACTGGGTGCCGGGGATGAATACTGGTTGATATCCCGAGTCATCCACCACTATCGAGTTATCCTGACGGCGCCCAATAATGGGAAATACACCTGCATCAACCTTGGACTGCTCGCCCTTTTTCAGGTAAGTAATCGCGGTATTGCTCCCTCGCCAGTTGCCGAGTTTCGCATAGCCCTTTGAGATCACTTCTCGCAGGATAGCGGCACTGATCTGCCAGTTGCCTTCTGTTCCATCTGAACGAATGGGCCAGACGGCCACACATCCCTCTGGCGCAGAAACTTCATCCCTGTTCGTGCCAGTATAGGTATCACCTACTGAGTGAAAAACCGGTCCATTCTCTCCCATCGTCAGGAAAACTGGATAGAACTGGTTCGGTCGGTCAGAGCGGCGCGTGTTTGAACCTGCACGAAGCAATTCTGCCCATCTGAGGCTTCCTGCACGTCGATCCTCGGTGATCTTCCATTCACCGCTCAACGAAACTGCGGCAGGAGCGGCATCACCGAACATAACGAAGAAGACGTATTCGTCTGTTCTACCAAATGCCGCCGACCGTGCCGCGCCCTTTGGGTTGATGACGGTCGAAACCATTTGAATGCGGCCTTCAGGAAATACTTGCTCCAGAAGCAATCCGAGGCGCAGATACTCCTTTTCGTCAATGGTTACCATCAGAACACTACAATCTGGCTTCAGGAGCTCACCCGCGATCTTCAGTCGACGCTCCATAAAAGCCAGCCATTTCGAGTGCCGATAAAGATCGTCTCCCTCGACGTAATCGTTGTTGTATTTCCAGTCCCGAGCCCCGGTATTGTATGGCGGGTCGATGTAGATGGCGTCGATCTTGCCGCGGTGGGTGTAGGTCAGCGCCTCGAGCACATGGAAGTTCTCGCCGTTGATCACCGTGTGAAACGGCTTGTCGTCCCCGCGCGACACGCGCCCCGTGCTGACCAGACCGGGATAGATGAAGTCGCGGAACTCGGCGACCACGACCAGATCGGCGACCGCCACATCGGCCGCCTCGGGCGTCTCCGTGTCGATCAACGTGATCTGCGCCATCCGTGCCTCGCCGTCACCCTCGATGCGGGTCACCCGCCACAGCCGTTGATCCCCGCGTTGTGTCGTGCCCCGCGGCGGCAGCACGCGCACCTTGTCGCCCCGCCGCACAGGTCGCCCTGGCAGCTCCACGCTTTCCGGCCTATGCCGTTCGAAGTTCAGCCCAAAGGCGCGGCGCGAGGCCAGTGCCTTAAACTCGCGCTCAAGTTCATCCCCAAGCGCGCTGTCCCTAGCCTTGGCCCGCGCGATCAGATCCGTCAGTCGCGACATGACCCACCCTTACCCACTGCCTTCAACCCAGCAACGCGGGGGCGCCCCCCTGCATGTGCCAAGGGCTGGACGTCGCCGCCCATGCTGTGCTGCGCCCGAGCGGGTATTATGGATTGGGGTATCGCTGTCGCGGCTGTCATCAATTGCAGGTCCTGTCAGGTCGGCGGCGGCCATGCCGGACGCCCGGGAAATTGAGCTGACAGTACCGCCGTTTATCGGTGCAGACTAAACCGCGACATCGCGCTGGCGCAAGCCGAATGGACCCTGTCTGGCGCAAGGGATGGCCTGTTTCCATGCCTGCTGGATGGGAAGCGCGGCGCCACTGTTCAGAACAGGGCGGGCTGACCGGTGTCGTCCACCCGAAGCACGCCGAGCAGCTGCCAGGTTTGTGGTCGCTTGGCCATGTTGCCGACGCAGAACAGCATGCCCTTTCGGGGGTATTCTTCGTTGAACTTCTTGCTCATCCAGTCGAGCGCTGCCTGCTCCGATCCTTCGCGCCTGCGGCCATTGAAGTACATCGCGTGCGCCTCCCAATCGCCATTGGCGTAGTCGTGCGGCCCAGCTTCATCCTCGAACTTGAAGCGAAATTCGTAGGGGCTGGGTTCCAGCGCCTTCAACTGCTCATCAAAGAAGGAACCCTGACGGGCCGCTTCCGCATAGGTCCGGCGCTCTTCCTCCAGTTCATCCGGCTTTTTCTTCTTGAAATAGAACTGCGTGTTGCGAGGGCGGATCAATGCGAGCGACTGGCCATTGGCCTCGGCCGCCTTGACTGATCCGGAGACGAGCCGATTCAGGAAAGAGGGCCGATCCTTGGGCGGCATGCAGCCGTTCACAAGGATACTGTCCTCCATCACGTGGCAACTTTCTTTTCGGCGATCACTGGTCGGAGGGCGATACTTGAAGTCAACCCAATCCCAACGGCCAAATGAGGCATCATCAGAGAGATGCCGAAAGCGAATCGGAAAAAGACGCTTGAACTCGCCGCCCGGGGTTACTCCGGCGCAGCAGACAGTTTCTCCGTGAGTGGCGCTACGCTGCGGTAAGGCCTTCACCAGGATTGAAACGCGGCAACTTTGAAGCGTGACGGACATAGCGCTCCGGATCATCGGCAAACAGATTGAACACTTCGAAGCCCGTCTCTACAATCACTTCTTGCGCGACAATCGTCCTGTGGCAGGTCTCCGGATCACGCTCGAAACAAAGCAGACAGGTTGGTGCAGACTGCACGAAATCTACCAGATCCCGCAGCGATTCCTGTGCAGCTGATGTTTCGATGTGCGCGCCATAGATGGCTCTAAAGCGGTCGAATTCTCCGGCCCGAGCGGCTTCACGCCCAGGCTTGGGATCACCCAGCGCGATGAAATGCGAATACTCGATGCCTTCCTCGGCCAGCCGCGATGCCAGCTTGGTCTTGGAGAAACCGGCCTTGCGTGACACGGCAACAGCGCGCACATCGGCCAACTTTTCGACCCCGACCGCCTTCAGTGTGCGGACGAACCGATCAATGTCCGTGCCTTCGTAGCCTACCGTGAATACAACGCTCATGCCTGCCTCATTTTCTGGAACCGTAGCATGTGACGGTTCGGACGGGAATCCCTTGATTCACTCGGGATTTAAGCAGCCCTGATCGACCGCGAGCATCTGCTTCTGCGCATCCCAGGCCTCCGGCAAAGGCTGCCGCAATGCTTCGAGCGTCAGGTGGCGCGGCTGGCGCCCGTCCAGGATCGCTTCCACGACATCCGGGGCAAGCTGGGCGAGCCGCATCGTTCGGGTCAGATATGGGGCGGCAATGCCTTCGTGTTCGGCCAGTTCGGCAATGGTGGCGAATTGCCCTGTCTCAAGCAGGCGCTTCCAGCGAAAGGCACGCGCCAGCGCCTTGATCAACGTGTTGTCTGGCTTCCGTGCTTGTGCGGCGCCCTCTGGCAACTGCATCTCCTTGCGCCCCCCGCGCTTCACGACGCGGAACGGGACATGGATGGTCATCGTGTCGAGGATAGACTTGGTCCGGCTCATGCCGCTTCTCCGATGTCTCCGGCCAGCATCTCTCGAGTGAGGCTGCTGAGCCCGTCGACGCGGAGCCGGACATTCAGGCCGTCCGTATCGATGTCGACCCGTTCAACCAGCAGCGCCACGATGCGCGCCTGCTCGGCGGGGAACAGTTCGTCCCACAGCGGATCGAGCCGGGTCAGCGTCTCGCGGGCGTCGACCTCGGTAATCCCGCCATCCTGCGTACGCGCTGCCTTCCATGTCCCCGCCACGATCTCGGGCTGCCGGAACACGGCGCGGAGCTGGTCGATGACGGCCGCTTCGACCTCGCCAGCGGGCACGCGGCCGACAGGGCAAGACCCGGCTCCGTGCTTCAGAACCGTCTGGCTGACATAGTAGCGGTAGAGCCTGCCGCCCTTGCGGGTGTGTGTCGGCGAGAACGCGGCGCCATCGGGACCGAAGAGAAGCCCCTTCAGCAGCGCGGGTGTGTCGGCGCGAGTCCGCGCGGCACGTTTTCGCGGACTCTCCTGCAGGATGGCGTGGACGCGGTCCCATGTCTCGCTGTCGATGATGGCGTCGTGTTCGCCAGGGTAGCTGTCGCCCTTGTGCACCGCCTCGCCGAGGTAGGCGCGGTTCGAAAGCATCCGATAGAGGTACTTCTTGTCGATCCGGTTGCCGCGCGGCGTGCCGAGGCCCCGTTCGCCGACTTCGCGGGCCAGCACCGTGCAGGAGCCGGTCGCGATGAAACGGGCGAAGATCCAGCGCACATGCTCGGCGCTCTTGCCGTCGATGACCAGTTTCCGGTTCTCCACCCGGTAGCCGAAGGGCGGCACCCCACCCATCCACATGCCCTTCTTCCTACTGGCAGCGACCTTGTCGCGGATGCGCTCGGCCGTCACCTCGCGCTCGAACTGGGCGAACGAGAGCAGGATGTTCAGCGTCAGCCGCCCCATCGACGTGGTCGTGTTGAACGACTGCGTGACCGAGACGAAGGTCACGCCGTTCCGGTCGAACACCTCGACCAGCTTGGCGAAATCCGCCAGCGAGCGGCTGAGGCGGTCGATCTTGTAGACCACCACCACATCGACGAGGCCGTCTTCGATGTCTTCAAGCAGCCGCTTCAGGCCGGGCCGTTCCAGCGTCCCCCCCGAAATGCCACCGTCGTCATACTGGTCGCGGACGAGCACCCAGCCCTCGGAGCGCTGGCTGGCGATGTATGCCTCGCAGGCCTCTCGCTGGGCGTGCAGGCTATTGAACTCCTGCTCCAGCCCTTCCTCGGAGGATTTGCGGGTGTAGACGGCGCACCGCAGCTTGCGGACGACCTTCGATTTTTCGGGCGGCTTCGTCATGTCCGCCCCCTGTGGTTCTTGAGGCCGAAGAAGACCCAGCCGTTCCAGCGCGTGCCGGTGATGGCCCGCGCGATGGCGGACAACGACTTGTAGGGCCGCCCCTGCCACTCGAAGCCGTCTGCGGTGACAGTGACGATCTGTTCGACGCCCTGCCACTCGCGCAGCAGGCGCGTGCCCGTGATGGGGCGGTCGCGGTCGGCGCGGATGCCGCGCTTCTTCTTGTCGCCGCCGTCCAGTTCTTCGCCCAGCCGTTCCAGCCGCCGGACGGTCTCGGGCGTGAGCCCGCCATAGGCGAGTTCCTGGATCCGGTAGGCCAGGCGGGATTCGAGGTAGCGCCGGTTGAACGGCGGCGGTTCGCTGTCGAACAGGTCGCGCCACTGCTGCTTCAAGTCGGGCGTGCTGGCGGTCTTCAGCGCGGCCAGGCGCGCGGGGATCGGGTCGTGAGTCGTCATGCTGTCTCCGTTGGGTGCGGGGTTGCATGACGGCATCGGTCGGTCGGATAGTGTAGGCGAATTTCTCCAGTTTCGTCAGAAGGTTCTCCCCGCTCTCGCTGCATCAAACGCACCATCCCGAGGGCAAGCAGACCGCACAACTCGGCACGGCGTTCTGTGGGCGTCATCTGTTCGGGTGGCAGGGGATTGGGGCGTTTCATGCGAGCAAGTCCGTGGTGGCTTGCCCTGCCTCTACTCAGGTAAACCGGACAACGTCCCGCTGGGATAGGTAGCCGCTACGCGAAAGGCGGGACTCGACTCATGGTTGATCGGCCGGGTAGAACATAATCGGAACAGTGCTTCACCTTCGCCCGGTGAATCGGTCATGCATTTTCCGCCAGCGTTAAGCGGGTCGTGGAGGCGCAAACCGGTTTGCGACCGCAAGCGACAAGGTTTCAGGGCGAGAGGAGATTACATGGCCAAGAGGATCAAGAATTTCGTCGATCGCGCGTTCTCGCGCACCGTCGATTTCGAACTGCTTCATCGTTTGCTGAGCCCCTATCTGGGCCAGATAGATTTCGACTGGAATGGGCTCCCAGAGGACGAGGGAAAGCGGCGTGAGGCGATTTTCGCGCTCTTCGCCAGGGCTGACCTGCGATTCCCGGCAAAGCTGCAATTCGCACTCTACAATATCTCGACGCTGTCGACCGATGCCGGCGCACGAATCATCCAGGAAATCGCCTCGGAGGCTGGTATTGATGTCCTGTCGGCGTGTCGTATCGACGGGGCAGCTGACGATCTGCGCTTCACGCCGCGCTTCATGGCGCTGGTCACCTGGCTCGATCACCGTGCAATCTTCGACCGCGCCCTCAGCGCAGCGGCATTTCTTGCCCATTCGTCCAAGCTCGAACGCGACGCGGAACGGGAGGACGTCGAACTGCGCCACCACGATGCCGGGGTAAAAGACAGCTTCGCCGAATCGGCACGGCTGCACTTCGCAGGCCGCTACAACGGTCACTATTGCGATGTGCGGTGGTTCGAAGAGGACGATCTGTTACGCGTGCTGATCCTGCACGGCTCCAAGCCAGAGACCAAGAACGTCGATCAGGAGGGGGCAGAGGACACGCTGAAATTCCGCGAGATCGTGCAATCGACCATCGAGTATGACCGACGCAGGAGCGCGGTCTCTGTGGGCTCGAAGTCCGCCACCGACGCCAAGAAGCTGGTAAGGCTTTTCGGCGCCCATGTCCTTGGAGATGGCGACATTTTCGAGGCCTCGGCCAAAGAAGAACTCTACACTCTCGGTCCCCTGCAGCGACACGGCGAGAAGTTCAGGTTCACCTTCGATCCCGACGGCGACATCACGCATGTCGCCTTGCGGGAAGTGCGCATCGATGAGGCGCAACTGACCGCTACGGGGCGCTTGCGTCGCTCGCCGTGGTTTCTGGCGCTCGGCGATTCCGAGAATGCGCTCAGGCGCTTGAAGGATTTGGCCCCCGAGATCGAGGTTGCTGACGTGCGGATCGTGCATGCCAAGATCGACGTCACCATTGAAGTGGACGGCAGCGAGATCGTGGTCCCGGTTACGATCCGGCCGCCGCGCACAGTCAGCATGCGCGACCACTCGCACGAACGGCTCATCCTCGAGATGCTGGAAAACAATGACATTCGCAAACGCCGCAGAACTGATCAGGCTGCTGCTGCGGCAGAGTGATCGTCATCCGATCCGTGCCATCGGTGCGGCAGAGCTAGAGCCCTATGATCCGCGCTTCGTCCGATCGCTGCGCAATCTGGGAATCTTGGCGGACCGCGAGGATCAACGCGACGATGGCACTGCGGTCTTTCAGGTGGTCGGCGATGAATTGATCGTCGTCGATCCAGAGACCGGAGAGTGCGAACGTTACGACGACGCGCTGGATATCCAGTCCTTCGACATCGATATCGCCGCTCTCTGCCGCGCGATACGCGAGCAGTCGGGACTGAAGGGGCCGGGTCCGGTTGCGATCTCGGCCAGGATTTGGCGGCTCGGTCGCCACGAAAAGCATGGTCGAACTGCCGAAATCTGCCTTGTGCGGCGACTGCGGGAGGAGAACTCGCAAGAAATCGTGGACCATGCGCGCGGGGCCATCGACAGCGAAACGCCTGTTGCCCTGATCTGCCTTGGTGATTGCGACTTGCCGACGGCGGTCGCTCGCCAGCTCGATGGCCTCCGCCTGACGGTCACCCGCGCCCTCGATCTGCTGCGCGACGACCCGGATCGCCCCTTCGCGCTTGATCTCGGTCGGGTTCGGGTGCCCACGGGACAGCAGGCATCGGACGCGCGCTTCCAGATCGACCGTATCGGCCGCCGGGTGATCTTCGAAGGCATCGAAATCGACATCGAGCCGCGGGACTTCGACGCCTTAGCCCTGCTCGCAGAGGAGGCCATGGCCGCCGGGGGCTGGGTTTCAAAGGAGGCACTGGCAGCAACAATTCAGGCAAGCACGCGTAACGAGAGCAACCCCGAACAGGTCGATCGCTGCATCAACCGGCTGCGTGATGCGTTCCGGAAGAACACGGGGCTTAATTCGGTCCCGAGCAACGGGTTCATTGATCGCAAGTCCAAGGTTGGCGCACGTCTCGACCTCGCATCCTCCGGGATCGCGTTCATCGCCTAGACCCGTTTTCCGGCACCGGGAGGTTTTCGGGAGGTTTCCGGGAGAAGCCCGAGAGATAAAGAATTTCAGCAGGTTGCATCTTCGACTGGTCAACGCAAACGACCAGGATCGAAACAGATGCTCCCACCCATTTCCCCCGACGACCTTGCCACGCTGATCGACGAGGCGGCCGTTGCCGCGCGTCGCCTGCATCGAAAGATGATGCTGCCTGCCGCCGATCTCGACGATCTCCGTCAGGACCTGCTGGTGGACCTGATCTGCCGGCTGCCCGGCTTCGATGCGCGCCGCGGCAGCATCGGCGCCTTCGCCAACATCGTCCTGCGCAACCAGTCCTCGCGGATCGCGATGCGGCATCACCGCCAGCGCCGCGCGCAGGGCAGCACGGTGCTTTCGCTCGACGCCCCCGTTTCCGGCGCGACCGAGCCGCTGGGCTGCTTGCTGGCGGAAGCCGATGGTCTGGCCGCCTGGCATGGGCAGGACCGCTCCGCCACGGACGACGCCGACACAATCCACGATCTCGCCCGGGTGCTGGGCGGCCTGCCCGAGGAGGCCCGCGGGCTTTGCGCGGCACTTGGCACCTGCGCCGTCGCGGAGATCGTCGAGCGTACCGGCACCTCCCGCTCCGCCCTCTACCGTCACATCGCCCGCCTGCGGCTCGACCTCGCCATGCGCGGGATCGGGGCCGAGTGGGACGGTTCGAAAGCGGCGTGAGTAGAGGACTGACATGGAGATGATCGTCATGCCCCTCACCGAATTCACGCCCGCAAAGGCCCGGCCGCTCACCGACATCGAGTTCTGCGCCTGGATCGGCCAGGCCATGCCGGGCGACCGCCTCGAGTATCATCACGGGTTTCTCGGGATCGATACCACGGCGGTGATTTCCACCCTGCCAGAACCGGAACGCCGCAGGCTCGGGGCGCTGGCCAGTGCCGCCCACCGCGCCTTCGAGGCCGCGCTGGTGCACCTGGTGCAGGTCCGCGTCGGCCCCGACCGGTTCGCCTATCTGGCCATCGCGCGGACCAAGCCGCGCCATGCGCCGATCCCGTTTTCCCAACTCATCGCGACAGAGGAGGCCGCCTGATGCGCGCCACGCTTGCCTGGATCCAGGATCGGCTCCCGCCGTCTCTCTATTTTCTTCTGGCCGGAAGCTCGGCCGCATCCCTCAACGGAGACCACGACATGACCGAGACCAACGGCCCGCTTGCGCGCCTGCGCAAGGCCTTCCGCAGCCTTGAGGATCTGCCGGAGATGATCCCCGCCGCCTGGCGTCCCGGCAATGCCTCCGAACCGCTGTCGGTCGAGGCCGCGAGTGTCGACGACATCGCCATCGCCATCGTCGCCGCGAATGCCGAACTCTCTGCGGCCATCCAGCGATCCTCGGCGCTAGAAAAGCTCCACCGTCTGGCTCGCGAAGCCGGAGCCGTCGGCACGGACCGCGCCGTGGATGCGGCCCTGAAACGGGAGGGCCGCTGATGACCATGCCGTTCCCAGGCACCGAGGCACCGACCGAGGGGCGCCTAGACAACGCGCCGAAGTTCGACGACCTCGACCGACTGTCCATCGGCGAAATCGCCGACCTGCCGCCGGAACTGCTGTTGGCACTGCAGGAGGCGGCAGCATCCGAAACCGCGCGGGTCAAGCGCCTGAAGGACCGCTTTGAAGCGGCTCTGGCTCAGCGGTACAGCGCGGCGACCGAGGCCGAGCGGTCTGCGCAGGGCAAGACCTCAGGCACCGTCCGGATCGAGGATGCGGGCGTGGTGGTGATCGCCGACCTTCCGAAGAAGGTCACATGGGATCAGGACCGGTTGGCCGCCATGTCAACCCGGATCCGCGAGGCTGGCGACGATCCGACCCAGTATCTCGAGATCGCCTATCGCGTGCCCGAACGCCGCTTCGGCGCCTGGCCCGACGCCATGCGCGAAGGCTTCGCAGCCGCCCGGTCCGAGACCACCGGCAAACCCGTGTTCCGGCTCGAGACCCGAGACCGGTGACGCGCGGCGGCGGGACGCCCGAGCGGCAACGCCGGGCAGGTTCCCCTTCGGCATCCGGTCACCCCCGCCGCCGCGCCCTTTCAATCTTTCGGAGAACCCCATGGCCTTCCGCATCATCACCGCCGACGAACGCCTCTCGGCCGCCGAGAACAAGACCTCGCTCGCCATCTTCGGCCCACCGGGTGTGGGCAAGACCACGCTGCTGAAATCCCTGCCTGCCGAGGAAACCGTCTGCCTCGACCTCGAGGCTGGCATGAAATCGGTGCAGGACTGGCGCGGCGCGTCGATCCCGGTGCGCAGCTTCACCGACTTCCGCGATCTGGCAGTGCTGATCGGCGGGCCGGACCCCGCGCAACATCCGCAGTCCTGGTACGGGACCGAACGGCACGCCTGGCTGCAGGCCCAGCATCGCGACAGCGGCATCGAGGCCTTCCTCGCCGCGCGCCGCATCGTCTTTGTCGACTCGATCACCGATCTGACCCGGCAGGCGATGGCCTATGCCCGCCAGCAGCCCGAGGCCTTCTCGGACCGAACCGGAAAACCCGATGTCCGCGGGGCTTATGGGCTTCTGGGGCGTGAGGTGATCCAGGCGCTGAAGCACCTCCAGCATGCGCGCGGCAAGACCGTGATCTTCGTCGGCGTGCTGGAAAAGGTGACCGACGATTTCGGCGCCGTCAGCTGGCAGCCGCAGATGGAAGGCAGCAAGGCCGGGCGGGAATTGCCCGGCATCGTGGACCAGGTGGTTTCGATGCAGCTCTTCGCCCGCGATGCCGAAGGCGGCTGGGTGCTGGACGAGACCGCCACCGACCGCCGCCTTGTCTGCAAGTCCGGCAATCCCTGGGGCCTTCCCGCCAAGGACCGTTCCGGCCGTCTCGACCTGACCGAACCGCCCGATCTCGGCGCGCTGCTCGCCCGGATCGACGGCCGCGCCCCGCAACAATCCGAATTCGCCTCCTGATCCCTGAAAGGAACTGACCATGAGCTACGATCTGAACGACGCCCAGCCGCAGATGGCCCCCATTGGCGAACTGATCCCGGACGGCACCTTTGCCAAGGTTCGCCTGACCATTCGCCCCGGTGGGGTGAACGGCGCCACGCCGATGGATGCGGGGGTGCTGAAAGCCTCTCAGTCGAGCGACGCGAAGATGCTCGATTGCGAATTCACCGTGGTCGATGGCCCCCATGCCCGGCGCAAGTTCTGGCAGAGCTTCACCGTGGCCGGCGGCAAGGTCGACGAGAAAGGCCAGTCCATCGGCTGGAAGATCTCGAAATCCACGTTTCGCGCCATGGTGGACAGCGCCCTCGGGCTCGATCCGCGCGACGAAACCCCGGCGACCAAGGCCAAGCGGGTGCTGCCCGGCCTCAAGCATCTCGACGGCATCGTCTTCGCAGCCCGCATCATGGTGGAGCCCGCGTCCAACCCGCAATACCGCGACCAGAACCGCATCGCCAACGTCGTTCTGCCCGACGAGCCGCAGCATGCCACCGTCATGCGCGGTGAAACCGTCCCGCCGGAACCCGTCAACGCCCCGCCGCGCAAGGCCGCGAGCGGCGCGGCGCCGGGCTGGCAAGCGCCGACACCGGCATGGGGCGCGGCACCGCAGCCACCTGCAACTACCGCTCCGGCCTGGGGCGCGCAGACCGCACCCGCAGCGCCGCCCGCGCCGCAGGCCCCGGCACCCGCCGCGCCGGGCACCCCCGCCATGCCCGCCTGGCTCAATGGCTGAGGCGCGGCGGAAACGCCGGTCGGGTGGTTCCGCTGGGTCACCCATCGCCGAGGCCGAAGGGGCTGGGCCGGGAGGCCGGCCCATGACCCCGGACGAATGGCAGGCGCAAGTAACGCGCGCCGCCGCGCTGGAGATCGGAACATGGCTCGAGGCCCGAGGAAGACTGCACCAACCCATCGCAAGCCTTACCCTCGGCGACCTCGAGGCCATGGCGGTGAACGCCATCTCGCGCTGGATCGTGATGCAGACCGAGAAGCTTCAGCGGGCGGGTTGGCCGCCCGAGGACCCGATCGCGAATTTCCTACTGGGGTAGCGCTTTGCGCCGTCTGCGCGCGGGAGGCTCGTGGCTTCGGCTACGTCCACCGCCTCAAGCACGACCGCTATCCCTATCACCGCTTCTGCTCGCTCCGCTGTCAGGACGTGGGCAGTGCAATCGCCCAAAGGATGAATGGCATGATCGACAAGACCGCCCGCGAGGCACAGGCGATCCGCGACGCGCGGGCGCTCTTTGCCGAAGCGTTGACCGACCTCGGGCTCATGGAGCCCTTCTTCCATCGCACCGCCGCCGATATCGACCGGCTGATCGAGGCGGCTGTCACCGGCTATGTCGACAGCATGCTGGCGCAGGGCGCGCGCAAGGAGCGGACCGGCACCGCCCATGACGATCCGATTCCGTTCTGAGGGGGCCGCCATGATCGATCTGAACGATGAGACCGCCCCCTGGACTGACCTTCTTGCTGCCGCGACGGCGAACGCCATCACCGATTTCGAGGTCGAGTTCTGCGAGAGCCTGCGCCAGAAGTTGGAGACATTCGGCGCGCGCGCCCGGCTGACCGAGGCCCAGCATCACAAGCTGACCTGCATCGCGCAGGCGGGCGGGTTCTGGGAGCGCGACCAATGATCGACCTGAACCATGGCTCTGGTTGCCTCTATGGCCAGGATGCGCCGCGTCCGCCGATCGCCACTGCCGTCTCATCCGCCATCGACACCGCCCTGACGGCGCGCAACCGCGCCGAGCGCCCCCGCACCTATGTCAGTTCGTCGGGGCTCGGGCGCGACTGCTTGCGCCAGATCCAGTACGACTTTCTCGCGATCCCCAAAGATGCGGGCCAGGAGTTCGAACCGCGCATCCTGAGGATATTCGAGGCTGGACACCGGGCCGAGGACATTGTCGCAGGCTGGTTCCGGATCGCAGGGTTCGACCTGCGCACCGAACGCCCCGATGGCCGCCAGTTCGGCTTCGCGGCCATGGCGGGCCGGTTCAAGGGGCATATCGACGGCTGCTTTGTCTCCGGCCCCGTGGCGATGGATTATCCCGCGCTCTGGGAGAACAAGGCGCTCGGCGCGTCGAGCTGGAAGGATGTGGTCAAGCGCGGCGTCAGCATCGCGCGCCCCGTCTACGCCGCCCAGATCGCGCTCTATCAGGCCTATATGGACCTGCCCACCCCCGCGATCTTCACCGCGCTGAACCGCGACACGATGGAATTGCACACGGAATTGGTGCCCTTCGATGCCCGCCTGGCGCAGGAGATGTCAGATCGCGCGGTCACGGTCGTGCAGGCGTCCGAGGCGGGCGAATGGTTGCCCCGGGCGGCGACCGAACCCACGGCCGTCGTCTGCCGGGGTGGCATGACGGCTGGCAAGTGGCACGCGCCCTGCGCATGGGCGGAGCGCTGCTGGGGTGAGCGGCGTCCCGGAAACGGTGAGGCGGAGACGGAAAGGCGCCAGTGGCGCGTTTCCCCGCCGAACGGGGAGCGCTTCAGCCGCGAACGAGCGGAGCCCAGCCGATGATCCCCGACGCCTATGATCTCAAACGCATCGTCCGCGCCCATCGCGCGCGCTTCTGGCTGCCGGACCTGCTCGAAGGGTTCGAATTCGCACCGGTCTGGCGTTTCGCCGATCAGGCGCAGTTCGATTCCGACGACGTCGATGCGCTGGCCCGCCGCTTGGCGGCCGGTCCGCAACGGTTGCCGCACCCCGAGACGATATTTGAGTTGGCCGACCGCAGTCGGACCATCCGCAGCCAGGTCGTCTACGCCCGACAGCGCGACGATGGCATCGAGGCGGTCTGGTTCGCCCTGTGGCGTAACCCCAGACGCTGGACCGACATTCATGCCCACGTCCGGATCGCCGACGGCGGTGTCGCAGAATTCGCCACCAACCCGGCGCTCCGCGATGCAGTGCTGGCGGAACAAAGCGGTCAGGCGGCTGCCGCCATCGTCTGGCGCGGGCTCGCGATCCTCGCATCGGCATCGAGCATCAGCGAACGCCAGATCGCCCCGGTCAAGCGCAAACCCTTCGCGCGAGATGGGGTGCGCGGCTGGACGTGGCATCAGGTCGCCATCGATCCGGCCGGGCTTCGCGCCGCATCCGAACCGCTCGGTGGCAGTCATACCAGCCCGCGCTGGCATCTGCGCCGGGGGCATTGGCGCCAGTTGCCAGACGGCCGACGCATCTTCGTGCGCCAATGTGAAGTGGGCGATCCCGCGCGCGGCGGGGTGGTCAAGGATTATGCGGTAGAGGCGCGGAAGACATGACGGAATTTACTCCATCGGCGGCGCAGGCCGCTGCCATCGCCGAGGTCCGCGACTGGTTCGAGAACCGCACCGAGCAGCAACAGGTGTTCCGGCTCTTTGGCTATGCCGGATCGGGCAAGAGCACGGTGCTGAAGTTCGCGCTCGATGAGCTTGGCTTGTCGCCCCACCGCGGCGCGAAGGACGGCACCTGCGTGCCGGGTGTGGTCACTGCCACCTTCACCGGCAAGGCGGCGCTGGTGCTGACCCGCAAGGGCACGCCCGCCCGCACCATCCACAGCCTGATCTATTCCGTGATCGAGGCCACGGAAGCGGAAATCGAGGCCGCAGCGCAGAAAGTCCGAGAGGCCGAGACTGCCGCGCGGCGGCTGACCGGATTTGACCGCACCACGGCCGAGGCTGCGATCGAGGCCATGCGGCAGGCGCTCTCGGCGATGAAGCATCCCCGTTTCGCCCTGAACCCGCAGAGCGATGCGGCGGATGCAAGGCTGATCGTCCTCGACGAGGTGTCGATGGTGGGCGAGGAGATGGCGCGCGATCTGATGAGTTTTGGCAAACCGATCCTCGTTCTGGGCGATCCGGGCCAGTTGCCGCCCATCAAGGGCGAAGGAGCCTTCACCCGCGATACGCCCGACGTGATGCTGACCGAGATCCACCGCCAGGCAACTGAGAGCGCGATCATCCGTTTGGCCACCATGGCGCGGATGGGCGAGCCCATCGGTTTTGGCACCTACGACACCCATGTCGCCAAGATGCGCAAGGGCGACATCTCGCCGGAACAGGCGCTACGCGGCGGGCAGCTGATCTGCGGGCTGAACGCGACACGGCTGCAGATCAACAATGCGATGCGAGCGGCGGCTGGCCTTGGCGGGACGTATCTGCCCACTGGCGCGGCGGAAAAAATCATCTGCCTCAAGAACGACAATTCGCTCGGGTTGATCAACGGCATGTTCCTGACACTCGAGGATATCGTCGACGAGGGCAGCCTCTATTTCTCGGCCGTGGTGCATGACGAGGACGGGCGCCGGGTCTCCCCCTTCGACAGCGACGGCCGCCCCGGGCGGCTGCGCATCTACAAGGGGCATTTCGAGGATCATGTGGCCTACGACGCCAAGCGCCATGACCGCGACTGGCGGGAAAAGCGCAAGCTGACCGAGGCGACCTACGGCTGGGCGATCACCGCCCACAAGGCGCAAGGGTCGCAGTGGGAGAATGTGATCGTCTGGGACGACGGGCTGGGACGCAGCGAGATCGACCGCCGCCGCTGGCTCTATACCGCCATCACCCGCGCCGAGCGCGGGCTCGTCCTTCTGGCCTGAGGGGGCGTGATGATCGATCTGAACGATGTCGCCACGCCGAAGGCACGCCACGATCTGGCCGCCGTGAAGGATCGGCTTGCCGCGACCGCAGGCGACTGGCTCCCCGGCATCTTTCCGGAGGCAAGGATCGCGCGCGACCGTCGTTCCTTGCGCTGTGCCGACCTGTCCGGCCGCCCGCCGCGCAAGGAAGGGTCGTGCACCATCCATCTTGACGGGCCATATGCCGGCTGGGGGTTCGATTATGCCACCGGCGAAAGCGCCGGGCCCATCGACCTGATCGCGCAGGCGACCGGGCTGAGCGACGGCGCGCTTTTCGACGAAGCGGCGCGGATTGCCGGGATGGATCATCCCGCGCCCCGAAACGCGCCGCGCCCGAGGCCCGATCATGCCGGCGAGATTGCGCGACTGGTCGACGGCGCGCAGCCGCTCGTCGGAACCGTGGGCGAAGCCTACCTGCGTGAGCGCGGCCTTGCCGATCCGGGGTGCTCGGATCTGCTGTTCCACCCCGACCTGCCGGATTTCGACACGCGACGCGGTTGGCCGGGGCTGATCGCATTGCCACGCTTGGCAGACGGCACCCGCGCGCCGGGCATCCACCGGACCTTCCTGCTCGACGACGGCAGCGCCAAGGGCCCGGCCGGAAAGAAGATGCTGGGATCGGTAGCGGATGCGGCCGTGCGCCTGTTCGCCATGCCTGAGGACGGCCACCTTGGCATCGCTGAAGGCATCGAGACAGCATTGGCAGCACATGCCCTGTTCGGCACCGCTGTCTGGGCGGCACTCTCTGCCGACGGGCTCACGCGGTTTCAGTGGCCGACGGGCACGACGCGGATCACGATCTACGCCGATGCTGGCGACGCAGGTCGTCAGGCCGCTGCGACCCTGTCGGATCGGCTGAACCGGGCCGACATTCCGAACGAAATCGTGGTCCCGCTGCATGGTGATGATTTCAACGACGATCTGATGCGCGGAGCGCGTGCGGCGGACTATCGCCGGGAGATTTCGGCAGACGAGCCGGTCGGTATTGAGGCCATGACGACAGTGGCAGCTCCGACGCCTGGCGATCCGGACGTTCTGATTGCCGCCGCCGAGGCGCTGACCAACCCGCCCGAACTCGCCGCGCTCTCCAGCCTTCTCGGCCGCCTTGCGCTTGCCCGGCTCGATCCGCTGCCCGAACGCCAGATCCTCGCCCGGATCAAGACCGCGACCGGCATCTCCATGTCCATCCTCGACAAGCAATTGACGGAACTGCGCCGCCGCGTGCATGCGACGGGCGATCCACAGGGCAGGATCGCGCGTCCCGCCTGGTTCGGACGGCTCTGTCAGGACTTGTCCGGCACGCCCGAGCGCAACGAGGCCAATGTGATCATCGCCCTGTCCTCGGATCCGGTCTTTGCCGGGCTCCTGGCCTTCGACGAATTCGCCCAATCCATCGTGGTTCGTCAGCCGCTGCCCTGGGATGATCCGGCCATCCGATTTCCGCGCCCCTGGGACGATGCCGACGATGTGCGCACCGCCGAGTGGTTGCAATTGCGCGGGCTGAACGTCGCCCCGATGGTTGTCGGCCGTGGTGTCGGCGCGGTGGCCCGCGACCTGCGCATCCATCCGGTTCGCGACTGGCTCGGCACCCTGAAATGGGACGGCACGCCCCGTATCGAGACCTGGACCAGCACCTATCTCGGTGCAGCGCCGACATCCTTCCATCACACCATCGGCGCGCTCTGGCTGATCTCGGCTGTGGCCCGGATCTACCGACCCGGCGTGAAGGCCGACCACATGCTGATCCTCGAAGGGCCGCAGGGCGCGCGCAAGTCGACAGCCATCAAGGTGCTGGCGGGTGAGGATTGGTTCACCGACGAGTTGCCCGAGCTTGGGTCCAAGGATGCTGCCATCCACATGCAGGGCGTCTGGATCGTGGAAATTGCCGAACTCGACGCTATCGGTCGCGCCGAGGTCTCGCGCATCAAAGCCTTCCTGACCCGCACCACCGACCGCTTCCGGCCGCCCTATGGCCGCTATACCGTCGAGGTGCCGCGCCAATGCGTCTTCGCAGGCACTGTGAACCCCGACACCTATCTGCGCGATGAAACCGGCAATCGCCGATTCTGGCCGCTACGCTGCGGCACCATCGACATCGCGGCGCTGGCCCGCGACCGTGACCAGATCTGGGCCGAAGCCGTCCATCGCTTCCGCGAAGGCGCGATCTGGTGGCTTGACGATCCGGCGCTGCTTGCCGAAGCCGCCGCCGCGCAGGAGGCGCGCTATCAGGCCGATGCCTGGGACGCCCGTATCGACCGCTGGCTGACCCACGACACCCGCAGCGTCAATCGCGGTCACGCGGGCTGGGATGATTGGCAGGATGAAGAGTTCGAACGTCCCGAGCCGATCCGCGATGTGTCGGTGGGCGAAATCCTCGAAGGCGCGCTCGGCATCGAGCCCGCGAAATGGACCAAGGGCGACCAAATGCGCGTGGGGGCCTGGCTGAAGTCGCGGGATTGGGAGCGATACCGCAGCGGCGCAGGCGCGACCCGCGAATGGCGCTACCGCAGATCGCAGCGCGGCTGACATCGCGATGGCAGTGTCAGGCACCGAAGGGGCATCCATCCGGGTGCCCCTTTTCGTTTGGCCGCTGTCCCACTTCGCGGCGTGTCCCACTTCAAGCGCAAGGTGGGACAGAAAAAACCATTTGAAATCAATCCTGTCCCACCTGTCCCACTTGGGTCGCCAACTTCTCTCTTTCCCATAAAGAGCGCATGTGTCCCCCCCGACCTCATTCTTCCTCATGCGACGTAGGGAAAGAGGTGGGACAAGTGGGACAGGTGGGACACGCCTTGTTTTAAAAGGAAAATCTGGCGTCCCACTTTGATCCGCAAGTGGGACACCCCAAGACCAGGTGGGACAGAAGCGTCGTCTGGCGCATTTTTCTTGAATGGGTGCGCGTGTCATGATTCTCTGCCCATGACCAAAGCCGAAGGCCCACGTTTCAGGTGAGCCTTCAACATGACGCCGACCATCCAGACTGCGGATCTGCACCTCGAACAGGGGCGCCTTTCCACGTCCTGCATCCTTGCCCTCGACCTCGGGACAACGACAGGTTGGGCCTTGCGTGGCCATGACGGTCTGATCACCTCTGGCACGACGTCCTTTCGCCCCGGGCGGTTCGACGGCGGCGGTATGCGGTATCTTCGCTTCACCAACTGGCTGACCGAGGTCGACCGGCTATCAGGCCCCATCGCTGCGATCTGGTTTGAGGAAGTCCGCCGCCATGTCGGAACGGACGCTGCCCATGTCTATGGCGGGCTGATGGCCACGCTCACGGCATGGGCTGAACTCCGCGGCATCCCTTATGAGGGCGTTCCGGTTGGCACCATCAAGCGCCATGCCACCGGCAAGGGCAACGCCGACAAGCAGGCGATGATCGCGGCCGCGCGGGCGCGCGGGTTCAGTCCCGCCGATGACAACGAGGCGGATGCCATCGCCATCCTGCATTGGGCGATCGAAACGAACGGGGGTGTCGCGTGAGGTGGTATCCCCGCGGCTATGGTGGCACCCGCCGTGATCCAGATCGCGTCAAGCAGGACGGCTGGCATGACCATGGGCTATTGGCCGTGTCCATCGACGACCCGCGTCTCACCTGGCCGGAGCAGGAACTGGTCCGCCAGCTGGGTGAAAAACTCTACGGCCCGCGTGTCGAGCCAAGGGAGGTGGCCAATGGGTGATTGGACACCCGCCATGGTCGAAGCGCGCCTTGAGAGCGCGGCCGATGTCTTCCGGTCACTGCCCGATGTGAAGCCTCAGGGCTACTTCAACGCCTGGCCTGAGTATTTTCACACCTTCGCCGATCAGGTCGGTCAGGAACCTCGGATGCGACGGCCGAAGCCCGGCCCGCGAGACATCACCCAAGCCGACGACGCTCTGCTATGGTTGCGCTGGCTGGACCCGGCCGACGCGCGCCTTGTCTGGCTCCGGGCGAACCGCAAGCCATGGAAGCCAATCTGCTGGGAACTGGGCATCAGCCGCGCCACCGCCAACCGGCGCTGGCAATATGGCATCGCGGTCATCGTCTGGCGACTGAACGGCAGACACGTGCCGTCGAAGCGGTCGATGGAGTTCGTGGCGACCCGAGCCAAGCACCTTGCAGAGCGATAATTGAGGTTGCAGGAACCCGCCTCGCGCTCAGTAGTCGAAGATGTCGTCAAGGTCCGTGTAGAAGCCATACTTCGGCGCTTCGACCTTCTCGAGACCGAAGGTGTAGAAGTGCTTTCGTGCGGCACGCCAACCTCGAACCAAGCTGGGAACTCTCGCCTCTGGTTTCGGATCGCCTTTCCAAGCGGCTGGGTCCAGCCATTCTCCGGTCGCAAGCTGCTTGTTAGACGGCAACGGACAATTCACACCATACTTCGAGTGCAATATTTCATTTCGAGCACGCATGGCGCGCCGAACAATGTTCAGTATCCAGCCATCCAGCTCCTTCAGGGGCGTAGGATCCTCCAGCAGGCAGTAGAACCCCATCAATCCCTTCATCTTGGGTAGCCTCTTGCCGTCATGAATGAATGCGTTTAGCTCCAATTCTGACAAGCCACCATAAAGAGAGCGACGCATCTCATAGATCAAGCCAAGAAGGTCCCAATCATATACTGGCGCGACCACACTGCATCTGCTCTTGTTGAAGCCAGTCGAAATATAATGAACCAAGTATATATTGGAAAGGCGCGAAACACGACTCTTTATTCTGCTGACTGTTTTGTCGGGAACTGTGAGTCCGCCTGGAGAAAAGCGGTACCCAAGATAATCAAAGTGAGCAAATGTTCTAAGCTCCTGCGCGCGAGGTGAAATAATGGCAACGCCGGGGGATTTTTCAGAATTCACCTTTAATCCACTGGTTCTGCAGTGATCAAAGAAGCATTTCTCGATCAATTGCGCCTGCGAATAATCTGAGCACAAGGCCACTACGTCGTCTGCAAAGCGAACAAAACGACCCGCTGAAGCGGTCAGTTCAACGTCAAGGTCATGGTTGGCGAGATTTGCGAGCAGCAACGATACCGACGAACCTTGAGGTGTTCCCTTGTACCTCCTCTTAAATTTACCAGAGCCATACTGACTATACTCTGCGAACTGATGATGCATGAAGCGATCAAAAATATGCTTCTCATGCGGAGTTAGGCTCACCTGTCCCGAGTCTTCGATTTTCCCTCTTAAATAGCCGGAAGGAATATTATCGAAATATTTCTCGAAATCGATCTGAACGGCAAACAGTTTTCCACGATGGTCGTACTCACTCAGCGCCAGGATGGCATCGAATACATTCTTGTCCGGATGATAGGCGTACGAAGCGGGGGAGAGCCGCTTCAGGTTGCGACCTCGCGCACGACGTAGCACAACATTGGCGAGGGCAGCGTCCGGGATAGCGAAACCCATGACTTCTCGTGACGTGCCATCAGGTTTCGGAATTTTGTAGCACACTGCCGGAACCGGCTCATATGCTCCGGTCAAGACTTTATGCCAGATCGTCTTGGCGAGGAAATTCGCATTCCGAGAGCAGTACTTGGGATCAAAGTGCCTTGAGATTGGAGCCGCAGGCTTTCGTGAGGATGGCCCAGCGGCAAGTCCCGTGCGTTTCGTGAAACGCTCCTGATACTGCTCCTCTAATTTTTCCGATCTCTCTTTCTTCTCAAATGCGCGTTTTGCAAGCCTTTTGATTTCAACTTTAATCGCGTTCTGCATGAATATTCCTGACTAGGTCGGCGGCGAGGGCGGAGAGTCAGGGAGTCCGACAAGATGATCCACCTCGTCGTCGCGCTCATCTCCTTTGTCTAGGACAGAAGACTCGCACGTCATCGGCAACCTGGTCGCCCGGTACTTTGCCCCCGCCGCCTCGGCTACTACGCCAGTGGTAAAATGAGTATTCGCTCCGAGCTGGCCGGTCAATGTCAAGTTCGTTGCGTGACCGCGACTTATTGAATTCTGTCAAGATCATCTGTCTTGGCGAGACACTTTTCTCCGAGACACCAGACCCCAAGACAGATCGCGTCCAGGACGCTACAGATTCAGTATGCTCGGGAGAAGAGCGCGCAGGCACTGGCCGCGTCGCTGGCTTCCGGGGTCCAGCGAGGGGACCAGTCGGGGTCCGAACTGCCAAGCCTTTGATATATTGGTTCCTTCCTGGCCGTTTTCCTATGCTGGCGGGCGAAGCGCGGCACATCGCTAGCGACAGGGCCGGATTTTTGGGAAGCCACCCGGAAGCCAGCGCCGACTAGACCCGCCTGAAACACTGCAAATTCAAACCCTTGATTCTGGACACCCCTGGTGGCCGCTGGACCCCGCTTGGAGTCCAGTCTGGACCCCGGAGTCCGAAAGCCTGGGGTATCCACCTTGATCCGAGGAATGACCCGCCGATGACGCTGAGCTTTGCCCCGGATCGGATCGCGATGTGGCCGCTGGCGAAACTCCAGCCCTACGCCCGCAATGCGAAGGCGCATGGCGCGGACCAGGTCGCGAAGATCGCCGCTAGCATGGCGGAGTTCGGCTGGACGGTGCCCTGCCTCGTGGCAGAGGATGGCGAACTGATCGCGGGTCATGGCCGGGTGCTGGCCGCGACGCAGCTGGGGCTGCTTGAGGCGCCGGTGATAGTTCTGGGCCATCTGACCGAGGCGCAGCGCCGGGCGTACCGTATCGCAGACAACAAGCTGACGGAGCTTGGCACCTGGGACGAGGCGCTTCTGTCTGCGGAACTGAACGACCTGCTGGCCGAGGATTTCGACCTGTCGCTTGTTGGCTTCTCCGACGGCGAGTTGGACAAGCTTCTGACCTTCGCGCCGGAGGGGGACGGGGAAGAAGGTGGCGCCGGGGGCTCCGTGCCGCCGGTGACCATCCCCGAGCCACCGCGCAATCCAGCATCACGAACCGGGGATCTCTGGATCCTTGGCGACCACCGGCTGCTCTGCGGCGACAGCACCAGCGCGTCCGACGTGCGCCGCCTGATGAATGGCGAGCGGGCGATCCTGTTCGCCACCGACCCGCCATACCTTGTCGACTACGACGGCTCGAACCATCCGACCCGGAACAAGGACTGGTCTGCGTCCTACGGCACCACGTGGGACGACAGTTCGCAGGGCGCGGAACTCTACGACGGTTTCATCGCGGCGGCCGTGGCCGAGGCCATCGCCGAGGACGCCGCCTGGTACTGCTGGCACGCCTCGCGCCGCCAGGCGATGCTGGAGGCTTGCTGGGAAAAGGCGGGTGCCTTCGTCCATCAACAGATCATCTGGGTGAAGGACCGCGGGGTTCTGACACGGTCGCATTACCTCTGGAAGCACGAGCCTTGCTTCATGGGCTGGCGCCGCCCGAACCGCCCGCCGAAGGTGGCCGAGGAAACGCTGCCATCGACATGGGCGCTGCCCAGCTTCGCAAAAGACGACCGGCCCGACCATCCGACGCCGAAGCCGCTCGACGCCTTCGGGATCCCGATGCGCCAGCACGTTGCCCGAGGCGGCCTCTGCTACGAGCCGTTCTCAGGCTCAGGCTCGCAGATCATGGCGGGCGAGGCCAATGGCCGTCGCGTCTTCGCAATGGAAATCAGCCCGGCCTATGTCGATGTCGCCGTCGAGCGCTGGCAGGCCGAGACCGGCCGCGACGCGATCCTCGACGGTGACGGTCGGACCTTTGGGCAGGTGAGAACCGAGCGGCTGCGCGACGACACGGATACGCCGAACCCGGACGCCGCCCCCGAACCCGCGCGAAAGCGCCAGACCGCCGCGTGACATGCATGACCTGGCTTTACCTTCCTCCGGAGTCGCTTCCGGAGCCGGAGACGCATGCCTCTTCGGCCTCTCGCTCTGCTCCGGCGCGGGCGGTCTCGACCTCGGGCTCGCCATCGCCATCCCCGGATATCGTGCTGTGGGCCATGTCGAACGGGAAACCTTTGCCGCAGCCACTCTCGTGGCGCGGATGGAAGACGCGTCCCTGGATCAGGCTGTTGTCTGGGACGACGTTGGAACCTTCGATGGCCGCCCGTGGCGCGGCGCGGTGGACATCGTCACTGCGGGCTATCCGTGCCAGCCGTTCTCCGTCGCGGGCAAGCGCCGGGGTGCCGACGACCCGCGCCACCTCTGGCCCCATGTCGCCCGCATCATCGGCGAGGTCGAGCCGCCCTTCGTCTTCCTCGAGAACGTCGCCCATCATCTCCGCCTCGGCTTCCCCGAAGTCGCCAGCGGACTGGTCGGCATGGGCTACAAGCTTGCGGCAGGCCTCTTCACTGCGGCGGAAGTCGGCGCGCCCCACAAGCGCGAGCGGCTGTTCATCCTCGCCGTCCGAGTGGGGGACGAGCTGGCCGACCCCGCGCGCCTGCTCTGGCACCCGGTCGAGTGGCGGGAACCGGACGGAACTGCTGCGGCTATGGCCGACGCCGAGAGCCAGCGCCAACGAGAACCGGCAGACGAAACCCACGCCGTCGCAGGAAGCGGGGCAGCATGGGATGAACCTGGCAACGACGGCGGCGCTCTGGCCGACGCCCATGGCGAACGACGGCTGCAAGCCGAGCGCCGGCAACCGTCGCTCGGCCGACCTGACGCATTCGGCGGGGCTGTGGATGACGCCGACGGCGCGCGATCACAAGGACGGGGCGACGAGCCTTGCCAACACGCCGGTGAACGGCCTGCTTGGCCGCCAGGTCCTGGTGACGCCGATGGCTGGGCGCGATACCTCCGAGCCGCGCCAGACCTTGAACCCGCTGTTCGTCGAGGCGCTGATGGGCTGGCCCATCGGGTGGACCGGCTTCGCCTCTGTGGCAACGGTGTGGTCCCCCTGGTTGCGGCGCATGCGCTCAGAACTCTGGCAGCTGAACTGTTGGCCGAAGGATGAGGCACCGACATGAAACAGTCGCGCCTCATGTCGCTGGTCGAAGCGGTCGCCAATGTGATCGTCGGTTACGGCATCGCTGTCATCACGCAGATCCTGATCTTCCCGGTCTTCGGGCTGCACACGACGCTGGCGCAGAACCTCAAGATGGGCGCGGTGTTCACCGTGGTGAGCATCGCACGGTCCTACGTCCTGCGGCGGCTGTTCGAGCGGCTGCGGCGGGTCTGATGCGGCCGCTGGCAGATCGGCCATCCCGCTGGTAGCCTTGGCGCATGTCCGAAGGCTGGCAACATATCGAGATCAACGATCACGGGACCATCGTTATCCTGCGTCCGATTTCGGACGAGGGACGGGACTGGTTTGCGGAACATGTCGGCGAACCTGAACCGGGCGGCATCTACACCTGCGAGCCGCGCATGGCACAGGATATCCTGCAGGCCGCCGCCCGAGATCTGCTTTCGTGGCAATGAGAAACCGCCGCCCGGTCGGGGCGGCGGCGTAGCAATCGTCTCACGGAGTCAGGCTGCCGGAAGCCTGTAGACCCGTCCGCGCCCCTCGACTTTCTCGGATGTCACCTCGAGCCCGAGCTTCTTCTTAAGGGCCCCGGCCATCGCGCCCCGCACGGTGTGTGACTGCCAGCCTGTCGCGGCGCTGATCTCCTCGATGGTCGCGCCGTCCGGCGCACGCAGCATGGCGATCAGGGTGGCCTGCTTGGTGCCCTCGCGCGGCGTGCGCGTCTTGGGTGCGGCCTTCGGTTCGGTGGGGGTGTCCGGCGCGGGCTCGTCGGTCGGCGCGTCCGTCGCGCCCGCAGGCGCGGGGTTCGCGTCCTCGGTCTCGATCCCGATGGCGGCGAGGCCTGCGTCGGTGGCGACCAGCGTGACGCCGTGGCCGTCGCCGGTCTCGCGCCAGATGGGCTCGCCCTTGCGCATGTCTGCGTCGACTTCCTGCAGGAAGCCCTTGGCGAGCATCGCGCCGACCACCTTGGCGGCTGCGCCGCCGCGCAGGCTCTCGGGCAGCGGCAGAGCGATGTGCTCGGGCCGCTGGGCCGCGGCGCTCAGGATCAGGGCTTGGGTGTCGGAAAGCTTGGTCATCGTCGTCTCCCGTATCGGGGCGCGCAGGATGCGAGCCCTTCTACGAGGTCGAGCCCGCCAGTCGGCGGGCGGGACCGGGAGCGGGTCGTCTCACTCGGCGTGTTCGCCTTCCCTGAAGGCCATGTCGGTGATCTCGCGCAGCTTGGCGCGGTAGTGGTTCAGTGTGCCGACATGGCCCCAGTTGATCTCGTCGGGGCTGGTCTCGAAATGTTCCGCGCTGAGGGCGGCGAGCCGTTCCAGCATCGCGTCGATCTCGGCCTTGGCGGCGATGAAGGCGTCGAGGGCTTTGTTCGACCGCTCCCTCGAACCGGTGGCGGGAGCGGTCTCACTGTCAGTCGCGCGGCGGGTCATTGTGGTGGCTCCGTGGTGAGTTGCATCGCTTCGTTGGAGTGACGTTCGCTCCGGTGGCGACGCTTATCAAATCGATAAGCACATGAATCTGAATGATAATCGGAGCCGTCGATGCAGGGCATGAGCGAGCGCCAGTACGCTGCGCATGTCGGGCTGTCGCGGGGCGCGATCCAGAAGGCGAAGACGGCCGAGCGGCTGGTCCTCTATCCCGATGGCAGCATCAACGCGGCCGCCAGCGACACCCGGCGCGCCGAGACGACGGACCCGTCCAAGACCCGGAAACCGCCGGCGCCGAAGCTGAAGCCCGTCCCCGAGGCAGCAGTGGCCGCCGTCGGCGACACGCTGCGCGAACAGGGGCTGGCCGTGCCCGCCGTCGGCGGTGGCACGACCTTCCTGCAGGCGAAGACGGCGAACGAGGTGCTGAAGGCGCAGGAGCGGCGCATCCGCCTGCAGAAGCTGAAGGGGGAGTTGATCGAGCGGGCCCGCGCGCTGGCGCTGGTGTTCCGGCTGGCGCGGGAGGAACGGGACGCGTGGGTGAACTGGCCCGCGCGCGCGGCGGCGCTGATGGCGGCCGAGCTCTCGGCGGCATCAAGCGACGCGACAGGCCAGCAGATCGCCATGGAGCCAGCCGCGATGCAGAAGGTCTTGGAGAAACATGTACGCGCCCACCTCGACGAACTCGCCGAGGTCCGGCCCGATTTCCGGTGAGAGCGGCGATGATCCTGGCGGCCTGACGGACTTCGACGGCGCGGGCGAGATCCTGCGCGCCTGGGGCAGCGGGCTCCGGCCCGACCCGGACCTGACCGTCTCGGAATGGGCGGACCGGCACCGGATGCTCTCGGGGCGCGCCTCGGCCGAACCGGGGCGGTATCGCACGGTGCGCACGCCCTACATGCGCGAGATCATGGACCGGCTGTCGCCCGGCGATCCCACGCAGCGGATCGTGTTCATGAAGGCCGCGCAGGTCGGCGCGACCGAGGCGGGCAACAACTGGATCGGGTTCGCGATCCACCAGGCGCCGGGCCCGATGCTCGCGGTCCAGCCGACGGTGGAACTGGCCAAGCGCAACTCGCGCCAGCGGATCGACCCGCTGATCGACGAGAGCCCCGAGCTGCGCGAGCGGGTCAAACCCGCCCGATCCCGCGACGCGGGCAACACGATGCTGTCCAAGGAATTCGCGGGCGGCATCCTGATCATGACCGGGGCTAACTCGGCGGTCGGACTGCGCTCGACCCCGGCGCGGTACATCTTCCTCGACGAGGTCGATGCCTATCCCGCCTCGGCCGATGAGGAAGGCGACCCTGTGACGCTGGCCGAGGCGCGGTCGCTGACCTTCGCGCACCGGCGCAAGGTGCTGCTGGTCTCGACGCCCACGATCCGGGGGCTGTCGCGCATCGAACGGGAATATGAGGCCAGCGACCAGCGGCGGTTCTTCGTTCCGTGCCCGCATTGCGGCGCGATGCAGTGGCTGAAGTTCGACCGGCTGCGCTGGCAGAAGGGCCGCCCGGAGACGGCGGAATATCACTGCGAGGGCTGCGAGCAGCCCATCGCGGAACACCACAAGACGGCGATGCTGGAGGGCGGTGAGTGGCGGGCGACGGCCGTCGCCGCTGACCCGACCACGGTCGGATATCACCTCTCAGCGTTCTATTCGCCGGTGGGCTGGCTCAGCTGGTCCCGCATTGCCCGTGGCTGGGAGGCGGCCCAAGGGTCGGACGAGGCGATCAAGGCGTTCCGCAACACCATCCTCGGCGAGACATGGGTCGAAAGCGGCGAAGCGCCGGACTGGCAGCGGCTTTACGACCGGCGCGAGGCGTGGAAGCCGGGCACGGTGCCAGCGGGCGGGTTGTTCCTGACCGCCGGGGCGGACGTGCAAAAGGACCGGATCGAGGTCGATGTCTGGGCCTGGGGTCGCGGGCTGGAGAGCTGGCTCGTCGATCACGTGGTGATCGAGGGCGGACCCGACCGGCACGACGCGTGGTCGGAACTGACGGCGATGCTGGACAGAAGCTGGCCGCATGAACGCGGCGCGCATCTCAGGATCGCGCGGCTTGCCATCGACACCGGCTACGAGGCCCCCGCCGTCTACTCCTGGTCACGGGCGCAAGGCTTCGCGCAGGTGTCGCCGGTGAAGGGCGTCGAGGGGTTCAACCGCTCGAGCCCGGTCTCGGGACCGACCTTCGTCGACGCAACCGAGGGCGGCAAACGCCTTCGGCGCGGGGCGCGCCTCTGGACCGTGTCGGTCTCGACCTTCAAGGCCGAGACATATCGCTTCCTACGGCTGGAGAGGCCAACCACCGAGGAACGCGCCGAGGGCTCGGCTTTCCCGCCCGGCACGATCCATCTGCCGACATGGGTGGAAAGCGAATGGCTGAAGCAGGTCGTGGCCGAACAACTGGTGACGGTCCGCACCAAGCGCGGCTTCGCAAAACTCGAATGGCAGAAGCTACGCGAGAGGAACGAGGCGCTGGATTGCCGGGTCTATGCCCGCGCGGCGGCCTGGATCGCGGGTGCGGACCGCTGGCCTGACGAAAAATGGCGCGACCTCGAGGATCAGCTCGGGGCGGCGCCAACGGAAATCGATGGCGCGGGGCGGGTCAACCAGCCGCAAGCCGTACCCCAGGGAAAACGGCAGTCGGACTGGCTTGGCCGACGCGGAGGATGGTTCTGACATGACCGACTGGACGGAAACCGAACTCGCAGCACTCCGCCGCGCCTATGCCAGCGGCACGACCCGGGTCAGCTATGATGGAAAATCCGTCGACTATGGCTCGGCAGAGGATCTGCTGGGCCGCATCCGGACCATCGAACGCGCCATCGCTGGGACCACACGGCCGCTGCCTGTGGCCGGGTTGGCGGGCTTCAGCCGTGGGGATCGCTGATGCCCGCGACCTGGATGGACCATGCCATCGCCTCCGTCGCCCCGCGCTTGGCGGCCCGCCGCGTGCTGGCACGGCAGGCCTTCGAGACCCTGGCGCGCGGCTATGATGGTGCGTCGAAAGGGCGGCGGACGGACGGCTGGCGCGCGCCGGGATCCTCGGCCGACACCGAGATCGGCGTGGCCGGGGCGCTCCTGCGCGACCGGATGCGCGATCTGGTGCGCAACAACCCGCATGCGGCCAAGGCCGTGGCGGTGCTGGTGAACAACATCATCGGCGCGGGGATCATGCCGCGCGCCGCGAGCGGAGACGACAAGCTGGACGGGAAGGCCGACGCCCTGTTCACCCGCTGGACAGCGGACTGCGACGCGGACGGCCAGCTGGACTTCTACGGTCTGCAGACGCTGATCTGCCGCGAGATGGTCGAAGCGGGCGAGGTGCTGGTGCGCCGTCGCCTGCGGCGCGCCAGCGACGGCCTGCCGGTGCCGCTGCAATTGCAGGTACTGGAGGCCGACTTCCTAGACGCCACCAAGTCCGGCGCACTCGGCGCGGGCCGCCTCGTGCAGGGGATCGAGTTCGATCCGGTCGGCAAGCGTCGGGCCTATTGGCTTCATGCCGCGCATCCGGGCGATGCATGGGGCGCGCTGCAAGGCGGGCTCGGATCGCGCCCTGTCCCGGCGACCGAGATCGCCCATGTTTACGAGAAGCAGCGCACGCAGGCGCGCGGCGTTCCCTGGGGCGCGCCGGTGATCCGCAGCTTGCGCGATCTCGACGATTACGAGGTGGCCGAACTGGTCCGCAAGAAGACCGAGGCCTGCGTCACCGCCATCGTCTTCGGCGACGACGAGGCGCAGCAGGGCATCGCACCCTCCGTGATCGATGCCGACGGGAACCGGGTCGAGCAGTTCGAGCCGGGGCTGATCGCCTATGCCCGCGGCGGCAAGGACATCCGGTTCAACCAACCCGCCGCCACCGGCGGCTATGGCGAATACAAACGCGCCAGCCTGCACACGATCTCGGCTGGGTTCCGCGTGCCCTACGAGCTGCTGACCGGCGACCTGTCCCAGGTCAACTATTCCTCGATCCGGGCGGGGCTCGTCGAGTTCCGCCGCATGATCGATGCCGTCCAGTGGCAGCTCTTCATCCCGATGCTCTGCGCGCCAGTCTGGCGCTGGTTCACCGAAGCCGCATGGGCGGCGGGCCAGATTCCGACGCCGGATGTCCCGGTGGAATGGTCACCGCCGAAGTTCGATGCCGTCGATCCCTACAAGGACGCAATGGCCGACCTGCTGGCGATCCGGACCGGCACGATGACGCTGGCGCAGGCCATCGCGCGGCAGGGCCACAACCCGGACGCGGTGCTGGCAGAAATCGCCGCGACCAACGCCAAGCTCGATGGCCTCGGTCTCGTGCTCGACAGCGATCCGCGCCGCGTCACCAAGACCGGCAGCGCCCAGGCGGGCGACCCGACCGCAGGGCCGACCAGTGACCCGGCCGCCCCCGCATCCGAAACAGAGAAGGAATAGGGCCATGCCCGAGACCATCATGGCGGCTCCGGTCGCCCTGCCGATGCAGCTGCGGCGCGCGCCCATCCTGCCCGCGACCGTCAACGCCGAGGCGCGCTCCGTCGACGTCGTCTTCACCACTGGCGCGGCCGTCCGGCGGCGGCGCTGGACCGGCTGGGACACCTCAGTACCCTTCGACGAAATCCTCGAGGTCAGCGACCGGGCGGTGGACCTCACGCGCCTCAATGCCGGGGCCCCGGCGCTCGACAGCCATTCGGTCTGGTCCTCGCATTCGCAGGTGGGCGTGGTCGAACGCGCCTGGATCGAGGGCAAGGAAGGCAAGGCCACCATTCGTTTCCCCCGCGAGGGGCTCGACCAGGCCGCCGACCGCATGTTCGGCCTGATCAGCGACGGCATCATCCGCAACGTCTCGGTCGGCTATTCCATCGAGCGGGTAAAGGTGGTCGAGCCCGCCGCCAAAGGAGAGGTCGAGCAGCGCATCGTCGAACGCTGGACCCCACTCGAGGTCAGCTTCGTGACCGTTCCGGCCGATCCCCGCGCGCAGGTCCGCGCGGCCGATCAGGCCAGCTATCCCGTCGAAATCGTCGACACACGCATGCAAAAGGAGGCATCCATGCCTGAGAGCACGACCACCGTGGCTGGGGATGTCCCCGCCAGCACCGAGACCCGCCAAGCGCCCATCGCGGCCCCGGCAAACCCCGAACCGACCGCCGCGCGAATGCCGGAACCGGCTCCGGCGCCCGACAGCGAGGTCATCGCGACCCGCGCCCGCGAAGCGGAGCGTAATCGTGTCTCCACGATCTACGATCTGACCAGCCGCCTGAACCTCGAGCGCAGCTTCGCCGAGGACCTGGTCAGGCGCGGTGTCAGCGTCGACGAGTCCCGCCGCCTGATCCTCGATCAGGTCGCCGCGAAGTCGGATGAGACCCGCACCTTCCCGCATGTCGCCGTCCCGCTCGGCGGCCGGGACGAACGCATCACCCGCCGCGACGCGGTGGCGAACGCGCTCCTGCACCGCTACAGCCCGACGCTGTTTCCGCTGGAGGATGCCGCCCGCCAGTACCGCGGCATGGCGCTGCTGGAACTGGCCCGCGAGAGCCTCGGCAATGCCGGGGTCAACACGCGCGGCCTGTCGCGTGACGAGGTCGCGACGCGGGCGCTGCACTCGACCTCGGACTTCCCCGAGATCCTGTCGGCGGTCACCAACAAGACCCTGCGCCAGGCCTATGACGCCTATCCCCGCACCTTCGCGCTCTTCTGCCGCCAGGTGCTTGCCACCGACTTCAAGTCCATGCACCGCGTTCAGTTGGGCGAGGCCCCGCAGCTTCTGGAAGTGGGCGAGAGCGGCGAGTTCAAGCGCGGCACGCTCGGCGAGAGCAAGGAGAGCTACAAGGTCAAGACCTATGGCCGGGTCGTCGCCATCACTCGGCAGGTGCTGATCAACGACGATCTCGACGCCTTCACCCGTATCCCGGCGATGTACGGCAACTCCATCGCCCAGCTGGAAAGCGATGTCGTCTGGGGCATCATCACCGCCAACCCGGCGATGGCCGACGGAAATGCACTCTTCCACACCACGCACAAGAACCTCGCCGGGACCGGTGCCGCGCTGGACGTGGCAAGCGTCGGTGCGGCGCGGGCGGCGATGGCGCTGCAGACGGGCCTCGACAAGAAGACGGTGCTGAACATCCGGCCCGCCTTCCTGATCGTCCCGGCCGCGCTGGAACTGAAGGCCGAGCAACTGGTCGCCCAGAACCTCGTTCCGGCCGACAGTGCCAAGGTGGTGCCGCAGTCGATCCGGACGCTCTCGCCGATCAGCGAACCGCGCCTCGACGCGGCCAGCGCCACCTCCTGGTATCTGGCGGCCTCGCCCAACCAGATCGACACCATCGAATACGCCTATCTGGAAGGCCAGCAGGGCGCCTACATCGAGACGCGCAACGGCTTCGACGTCGATGGCGTCGAGATCAAGTGCCGCCTCGATTTCGGCGCCAAGGCCATCGACTGGCGCGGCCTTTACAAGAACCCGGGCGCGTAACCCGCACCTCATGACGAACCCCGACACGCGGGCGGTCCACTCGGGCCGCCCTTCGTCTTTCCACAAGGATCCTCCCCATGAAGAACTACGTCCAGCCCGGCAATACCATCACCCTGACCGCGCCCTATGCCGTCGCCTCCGGCGATGGCCTGCTCGTCGGATCCATTTTCGGCGTGGCCTCCGGCACCGCTGCCCTCGGCGAAACCGTCGAGGCCGCGCTCACCGGCGTCTACGATCTGAAGAAGGTCGCATCGCAAGCCTGGGCCGCAGGTGACAAGGTCTATTGGGACAACACCGCCAAGGAAGCGACCAAGACCACCACCTCGAACACCCTGATCGGCGTGGCCGTGGTCGCGGTGGCGGGTGGCGCGAGCGATATTATCGGCCGGGTGCGGCTGAACGCGAGCTTCTGATGAGCGCCTTTGCCGCCGCCGTGGGCGCGCTTTTCGCCGACCCGAACATCGGTCGCGACGCGGTCTACATCACCGACGGCGGCGCGCCGGTCCTCGTGCGCGTCGTCGCCCGGCGTGCCGATGCCGTCACCGACTTCGGCGACGCGCGGCTCTGGTCCGAGACGACCCGGATCGATCTGCGCGTGGCCGAGGTGCCCGCCCCGCGCCCCGGCGACCGCATCGAGATCGAGGGCGAGGCCTTTCTCATCCACGGCGAGCCCGTCCGTGACCGCGAACGGCTGGTCTGGACCGTGGATCTGAGGCCCGCGTGAGACTGAAGCTCGATATCGATCCCGACATCGTCGCGATGATGGCGGCGGAGGTCTCGGCGGGCGAACGCGCGGTCTCGGCCGCAATCCGCGAGGCCGGGACAGGGCTGAAGGCCGCCTGGCGGCTGCAGATCACCGGCGCGGGGCTCGGGGCCCGGCTCGCTCGCACCATCCGGTCGGAGCAGTTCCCCAAGGCTACGCCCAGCCTCAACGCAGCCGCCGTGGTCTGGTCCAATGCCCCGGTCATCGTCGGCGCACATGACACCGGTCCGCTGATCCGCTCGAAGAATGGCTTCTGGCTGGCAATCCCCACGCCTGCCGCGGGCAAGTCCCTGCGCGGCGGCCGGATCACCCCCGGCGAATGGGAACGCCGCACCGGCTTGCGCCTTCGGTTCATCTATCGCCGCCGGGGCCCGAGCCTTCTGGTGGCCGAGGGGCGGTTGAACACGAAGGGCCGCGCCGTGGCGTCCAGGTCGAAGACCGGCCGGGGCCTCGTGACCGCGCCGATCTTCCTGCTGGTGCCGCAGGTCAAGTTGCCAAAGCGGCTGGACCTAGAAAGGGATGCAGAGCGGGCTCATGACGCGGTTCCGGGGCTGATCGTGGCGAAGTGGGTGGAAGCGCGTTGAAGTTTTTCCGGCGCACGAGCGTCAATGCCGCTGCCATCATGGAAGCAGTAGGTTGGTTTGGCCAGGAACCTCACCAAGGTGCCTCCGCAGGAGCGGCTGCAATGCTGCGCGGGATGGAATAAACGACTCGTGGTAGCCGAAGTCGTGCCAGTCAATGTCAGCCCGCGCGCCAAGGCGATCTTGGTGCATCTTGTCCCGCACCTCCTTTACCCGGCGGACATTTGCATCAAGTTGCGCTGCTCCGGTCGGATCGAACTCTCGGCAAAGTGCCGCAATCCAGTCGTTCGTGTTGACCCGAGCGCCTGCGGCGCCGTTGTCCCCAATTCCTGCTAGGTGATGGACTGATCCAAGCCCTTCGCAGACCGAAAACACCCCAACGCTGAATTCGAAGTTCATGATTTGGAAGTAGGGCTCAAAGAGTACTGATCTGCCGGATATCCGCTCCCCATGTGGAACGATAAGGCCAGCCTTCATCTCGAGGCCAACCATAATGTGTTTCAAATTAGACTGCAGCCTTCTCCCGACATCTGGGTGAATGCCGGCCGGGACTGCCCTGATCAGCCAAGGAAGCCAATCAGCGGATGTCGAAAGCGCATGAAAGCCAGGCGGATTGTCGGGATAAAGATCAAGATAGAACACTCTTGGGCCTCTCACTGATCCGCGGGATCACGGTACTGACGGATACACGACGAAAACTGATGGTAACCAGCCCCTGGCAGAGTAGAAAATGCCCACCCCCCGCGAAACCATCCTCGCCGCGCTGCACGCGCGGCTTTCGGCGTTGCCTGCCACCGCCCTGCGCGGTGACGTGCTGCCCGAGCGGCTGCCAACCGCTGGCCTCCTGATACTGCGCGACGGCGAACCGGGGGAGCCCGAGGTCACACTGTCACCGCTGCGTTATCACTACCAACACCGGGCCGAGATCGAGGCAGTTGTACAGGGTGCCGCCCGTGACGCCGCCTTCGACACCCTCTGCGCCAGCATCGGCGCGGTAATTGCGGCCGACAGGACGCTGGGCGGCCTCTGCGACTGGGTCGAGGCGGAAGCGCCGCGCCCGGTCGATCTTCCAGTCGAGGGTGCCGCCAGCCTGAAGGCGGCGGTGATTCCGGTCGTCCTGCACTATTCCACGGCCGATCCGCTCGGCTGACCCCACTCACCACAGGAGAACACGATGGCACGAGCCCATGGGGCGCGGGCGCAGATGGCGCTTGCGTTCGAGACCGTCTATGGCACCGCGCCCGCCTCGGGCTATCGCACAGTGCCCTTCGCCAGCACCACGCTCGGCTCCGAACAGCCGCTGATCGCCTCGGAGCTGCTGGGCCAGGGGCGCGATCCGCTGGCCCCGATCAAGGATGCGGTCACCGCCGACGGCGATGTCGTGGTGCCGATCGACGTCGAGAATTTCGGGCTGTGGCTGAAGGCGGCCTTCGGCGCGCCGGTCACTTCCGGCACCACGCCCAAGACCCACACCTTCCAGTCCGGCAACTGGACACTACCGAGCATGGCCATCGAGACGGCGATGCCCGAGGTGCCGCGCTATGCGATGTACACCGGCTGCGTTTGCGATCAGCTGTCGTGGCAGATGGCGCGGTCGGGGCTGCTGACAGCGACGGCGCGGTTGGTGGCGCAGGGCGAAAGCGTCGCGGCGACCACGGCTGCGGGCACGCCGACGTCGCTGGCCCTGCAGCGGTTCGGGCATTTCAACGGCGCGATCACCCGCAACGGCTCGCCCCTCGGCAACGTCATCTCGGCCGAGGTGACCTATTCCAACGGCCTCGACCGGATCGAGACTATCCGCTCCGACGGCCGTATCGAGGGCGCAGACCCCGGCATGGCCGCGCTGACCGGCCGGGTGGAGGTCCGTTTCGCCGACAGCACGCTGATCACGCAGGCCATCGACGGCACGCCTTGCGAACTGGTCTTCGCCTGGAGCCTTGGCGCCAACGCCAGCTTCACCTTCACCGCCCATGCCGTCTACCTGCCGCGTCCTCGGATCGAGATCCCGGGCCCGCAGGGCATTCAGGCCACCTTCGACTGGCAGGCCGCCAAGGCCGTCAGCCCCGCCCGCATGTGCACTGCCGTCCTCGTCAACACCGTTGTGAGCTATTGAACATGATCAGACTCAACCTGACCGCAGCCCCTGCTTGGCTGACCATCGCCCCCGGCCTTCGCCTGCAGGTAGCACCCCTGACCACCGCGTTGATGGTTTCGGCCCGCGCTGACACTGCCATCGAAGCCCTGCCGGAAACCGCCGCCCAAGAGGAAATGGCGCTGGCCATGGCCAAGGCCGTCGCCCGCCGTGCTGTGCTGGATTGGGAAGGGGTCGGCGACGACGCGGGTGATGCCGTGCCCATCACCCCCGAAGGCATCGACGCCCTGCTAGAAATCTGGCCGGTCTTCGAGGCCTTCCAGACCCAATATGTCGCCAAGGGCCTGATCCTGGACGCGGAAAAAAACGTCTCCGCGCCCTTGCCGAATGGTCCTTCGGCGGGGGCGACCGCTACTGCGCGGCCTGCACAGGGCGTTGCCCAGACTGCCCCGCAAGACTGAACCGGCCAAAGACGGAAGATGGCTGGCAGGTCTGGGATCTGGTCGGCCGCCTTGGCGGGCAACTGCGCGTGATCCCCGGCGCGGTGCTCGGCTGGGACATGGGGGGGGCCTTGGCGATGGCCAATGCCCTCGGGATCGACGCCCTTATCGCCGCCGAACTGCTGCCCGAGATCGAGGCAGTGATGGTGCGCAAGCTGAACGAACAGATCGGAGAGTGACATGGCTGAGAAGAGGGTCTCTGTCCGCTTGGTCGCAGAAGGTGGCCGCCAGGTCCGTGCCGAACTGGAAGGAATTGGCGAGGCGGGCACGCGCGGGTTTGGCCGCCTTTCCTCCGAGATGGAATTGGCCAACGCTCGGCTTGGCAGCTTCGCCCGCAAGGCCGGTATCGCGCTGGCGGCGGCCACCGCCGCCGCTGCTGCTGCGGGCGTGGCAATGGTCCGGTCGGGCCTCGAGGTCATCGGCGCTCAAGCGGACATGGCCGCCTCGCTGAAGACCACGGTCGAAAGCCTGCAGGTGCTGACATGGGCTGGGGAGTTGGCCGGTGTCTCAATGGGCGAGATCGAACAGGCCACCAAGAAGCTAACCACGCGGCTGTCTGAAGCCGCCGCTGGATCCGGATCGGCTGTTGGGGCTTTGCAGCGGCTGAACCTGACAGCCGCCGAGTTGCAAGCGTTGCCGCTCGATCAACGCATCGTCGCCATCCAGGAGGCATTGAATCAGTTCGTGCCGGAGGCCGAGCGCGCCGCCGTGGCATCCGACCTTTTCGGCGACCGGGCCGCACTGGCCTTCCTGCGCATTGACGCCGCTACCCTGCGTGAGGCTGCGCAAGATGTGCAGGATTTCGGGGTGGCGGTGAGTGCGGCCGACGCGGCGCAGATCGAACGCACCGGCGATGCCATCGCCAAGCTGAGCCTGATCTGGCTCGGCCTGACCAATCGCCTGACCGCCGCAGTCGCCCCGGCGCTGGAGACGGTGGCGAATGCACTGGCCGATATGGCGCGCGGCACCGGGCCAATCGGCGGCGCAATCACCGCAGTCTTCGACAACCTCGCCCGGCTTGCCACCTATGCCGCGACCTTTGCCGCATTCATGGCGGGCAGCTGGGTAGCCGGGCTGGCCGTTGCCGCCCTGTCGGTGCGCGGCCTTGCCACGGCGCTGGTCTTTCTGCGCGGGGCGCTGATCCGCACCGGGATCGGCGCTCTGATCGTTGGCGCGGGAGAACTGGTCTATCAGTTTTCGCAACTTGTGACCCGCGTCGGCGGCGTGGGCGAGGCCTTTCGGCTGCTGGGCGATCTGGCATCGGAGGTGTGGTCACGCATCGGCCTCGCGCTCGACGCCGCATTTGCCAATATGGCCGCTGGCTGGGAGGGTCTGAAAGCGGCCGGACTGTCGGCGCTGGAAGGTACCATCGCGGGCGTCGTCAGTTTCGGCGACCGGACAGCCGCCATTTTCCAGGGGGCCTATGACGCTGCGGTGGCGATCTGGGGCAGTCTGCCCGGCGCCATCGGCGATTTCGCCTTTCAGGCCGCGAACGGGCTGATCTCGGGTGTCGAGGCGATGCTAAACGGCGTCGTCACGCGCATCAACAATTTCATCAACGGATTGAACGCCGCGCTGGACCTGTTGCCGGACTGGGCGGTGGGCGAAGGTGGGGTGCGGATCGGCACGCTTGACCCGGTGGAACTGGTGCGGATCGGCAACCCGTTCGAGGGTGCCGCAACCGCCGCCGGGGCAGCCGCCGCAGATGCCTTTTCAGCCGCGCTCTCTCGCACCTATCTCGAGCCACCCGATCTCGGACTGGGCGCGATGGCCGACGATGCGCGTGGCCGGGCCGATGGCTATCGCGAGGCAGCGGGAATGCTGGCCGATACCGCCGGGCGTCCGCTGGCCAGTTGGCAAGCGCTGCGCGACGCGGTGACCGGCACCGGATCGGATGCCGAAACGGCGTTGGCAGATGCCGCCAGTTCGGCGGACGCCCTGAACACAGAATTGGAAGACACCGCAGCCGCTGCCGGAAGTGCGGGCGCTGCGGCGCGCGAAGCCGGGGCGGCGGCGGCTGACGGGGCTGATCGGGCTGCGACCGGCTGGGGCGCGGTGACCGCAGCACTCGCCGACTATGCCGCCAAGGCGCGCAACATCGGCGGTGATATCGGCCAAGCGTTGGTCGGCGCCTTTACCTCGGCCGAGAATGCTGTTGGCGAGTTCGTCAAGACCGGCAAGCTCGACTTCCGCGATCTGGTGACGTCGATGATCGCCGATCTGGCCAAGCTGGCGGCGCGGACTTTCATCCTTGGACCGATTGCCAACGCCCTGTCGGGAGCGCTCGGCGGCGCGGGCGGGATCTTCGCCAACATCCTCCACGCGGGTGGCATGGTCGGATCGCCGGGCCCGGGCCGCATGGTTCCCACGCTGGCCTTTGCCAATGCCCCGCGCATGCACGCGGGCGGCTGGGCCGGGATCAAGCCCGACGAAGTTCCGGCGATCCTTCAGAAGGGGGAGCGCGTGCTCTCCCGCCGCGAGGCAGCAGGTTACGGCCAATCCAGCGCGCCTGCGGTCAACGTCACCATCATGGCCCGCGATGCCGAAAGCTTCCGGCAATCCCGCACGCAGGTGGCGAGCGACATCGCCCGCGCCGTATCGCTGGGCCGGAGAAGTATGTGATGGCGTTTCACGAGGTCAGGTTCCCCGACAACATCAGCCGCGGGGCGCGCGGGGGGCCGGAACGGCGCACGCAAGTGGTCGAACTGGCGTCTGGCGACGAAGAGCGCAACGCCAGCTGGGCCAACTCGCGCCGCCGCTACGATGTTGCCTACGGCATCCGGCGTGCGGATGATCTGGCATCGGTCGTTGCCTTCTTCGAGGCCCGCAACGGTCGCCTGCACGGCTTTCGCTACAAGGACTGGGCGGATTACAAATCCTGCCTGCCGTCGCAGCCGGTCGCGCCGACCGACCAGCCCATTGGCACCGGCAATGGCGCTGTCACCACCTTCGCCCTGCTGAAGCGCTACACTTCCGGCGCGCAAAGCTGGACCCGCGCCATTGCCAAGCCGGTAGCAGGGACCGTCCGCATCACCCTGAACGGCGTCGAGCAGATGTCGGGCTGGAGCGTCGATACGACCACTGGCAACGTCGCCTTCACGACCGCCCCGGGCGCGGGCGTCGCTATCACGGCCGGTTTCGAATTCGACGTCCCCGTCCGTTTCGACACCGACATGCTCGACGTCACGCTCGATCTCGAGCGGCTGGGGTCGATCACATCCATCCCGCTCTTGGAGATCCGGCGATGAACGAAGAAACCGGCTTTGTCGCCGCAGTCCTGCGCGATCTTGCAACCTCCACCGCCGTCATCCTTGCGGCGTGGGGCGCACTGGGCGGAGCCACCAACGCTCTCACCACCCGGATGCGGCTGCGCGATGCGTTGCGCCACATTCTACTCGGCGGTCTGATCGCGGCCGGGATGGGAAGCCTGTCCATGGCGATCATCACCGCCTGGCTCGGCCTGCCGTCGCAAGCGATCCCGGCCGGGGGTGCGGCGGGCTCGGCTGCCTATCTGGTCGGCGTCTTCGGCCCTGCTTTCATAGAGGTTGTCCTCGCCCGCCTGCGGAGCGGCAAGGGGGGCACCCCCGATGCATGAACTCCTCCGCCTTGCGCGCGCCATCCGCTGCGACGCCGCCGACCCGGCACAGGCCTTCAGCCACCGCCTGCGCATCGGTCTTCTGGTCGCCGCCCTGATCCTGATCCTTTCTTCCATCTTCGGGTGATCCCATGCACATGACTGATCGGGGGCTTCTGGCCCTCGTCCGGCACGAAGGACTCGTGCCCGGACCTTATCTCGACGTCAAGAAAGTCTGGACCTTCGGCATCGGGCATACCGGTGCCGCCGGTCCGCCAGAACCGGCACGGATGCCGCGTGGCATGCCGGATGATCTCGATGCAGGGATCCGCGAGGCGTTCCGGCTCTTCCGCGCAGACATCGTGGCCTATGAGGCCGAGGTGCTGCGCTCCGTGAAGGTGCCGCTGGAACCCCACGAGTTCGATGCGCTGGTCAGTTTTCACTACAACACCGGCGGCATCGCCAAGGCATCGCTGACCCGCCATCTGAACGCGGGCAACCGCGCCGCCGCCGCGCAAGCCTTCATGGGCTGGCTCCGGCCCGCTGCGATCCGCACGCGCCGCGAGGCCGAACGCGATCTGTTCCGGGATGGCCGCTATCCGACCGGCACCATCCCGGTCTGGGCGGTGGATCGCAACGGACGGGTGGATTTCTCGCGGCCAGTCCGGCGACTGCCCGAGGCTGAGGCGCTGGCATTGCTGCGCCCGACGAGCACGCCGGAGCCATTGCCTCTGCCGCCCCAACCGCCTGCTACCCGGTCGTGGTGGCAGCGGCTGATGGAAATCTTTAACGGAAAGGCAACATCATGAACTGGAACCTCGCACGCGGGCTGGTCTATCTGGCCTGTCTTGCTGCCTCTGGTCTGGGCATAGCCGGGCTTGCGGATTTCGATCTGATGACCGGCAGCTTCGACCTGCGGCCCTTCAACCTCTACGCCCTGACCGGCACGGCCGGGGGCGTGGTTTCCTCCGCACTGGCCTCGGTCGCTCTGTGGCGCGGCTGGGGGCGGAAGTGAAGGCGCTCCCGCCCGCACTTCAGGCCCATCTCGACGAGGGCACGACGACGCTGGCCTGGTGCTGGCGGATCGTGCGGGCCGATGGGGTGACGCTTGGCTTCACGGACCACGACCGCACCCTGATGTTCGATGGCACCGATTTCGAGCCGGAGAGCGGCTTCGCAGCCTCGGAAGTGCGCTCTGGCTCCGACCTCTCCGTCGATGCGCAGGACGCCCAAGGAGTGCTGACCTCAGACCGGATCACCGAGACAGACATCCTCGACGGTCGCTGGGACAATGCGGCTGTCGAGGTCTGGCGCGTGAACTGGGCCGCGACCTCCCAGCGCCTGCTCATGCGGCGCGGGGCCATCGGCCAGATCCGCCGCGGGCGGCTGGCCTTCGTGGCCGAGGTGCGATCACTGGCCCATGTGCTGGGCCAGACCGTCGGCCGGACGTTTCAGGCGACATGCGACGCGGCCCTTGGCGATGCGCGCTGCGGGGTCGATCTCGAAGCCCCGGCGTTCAAGGGCACTGGCGCAATCATCGACCTGTTGCGCGACCGTGCCTTCACCGCTTCGGGGCTGGGCGGCTTCACCTCCGGCTGGTTCACCTTCGGCACGCTTGACTGGACCAGTGGTGCCAATGCGGGGCGTCGGGCCGAGGTATTGTCCCACGACCTCATCGACGGGGTCGCCATCCTGACCCTGCTGGAAGCGCCGGTGCGCGCCATTGCAATGTCCGACACCTTCATCATCCGCGCCGGATGCGACAAGCGCATCGCGACCTGCGGCACGAAGTTCGCCAATGTCGCCAACTTCCGGGGTTTCCCCAATATCCCCGGCCAGGATGCGGTCCTGCGCTATGCCACGACTGATGGCGGCCACGAGGGGGCGGTGCTGTGACTATGGTCGACTCCGATAGGGTCATTGCCATCGCGCGGTCCTGGCTCGGCACGCCCTATCACGATCAAGCCAGCCTGAAGGGCGTCGGATGCGATTGCCTTGGACTGGCGCGCGGCGTCTGGCGCGATGTCGTCGGGCCTGAACCTTTCCCGATCCCATCCTACAGCCGGGACTGGGGCGAAAGCGGCCCGCGCGAGGTTCTGGCCGAGGGCGCGCGCCGCATGATGCCGGAGATCGCACCCGGCGATGCCTCACCCGGCGCGTTGATCCTGTTCCGCATGATGCCCCGCGCCATCGCCAAGCATGTCGGCATCCTGACCGGCCCCGACACCTTTCTGCACGCCTACGAGCGGCTCGGCGTGATCGAGGAACCGCTGACCCCAACATGGCGACGGCGCATCGCCTTCGCCTTCCTGTTTCCCCAACGCTGAGAGTTCTCCATGGCCACCCTTGTCCTCGGCGCTGTCGGTACTGCCATCGGCGGGGCTTTTGGCGGCGCGATCCTCGGCTTTTCCGGTGCGGCCATCGGCGGCTTCATCGGATCGACCGTGGGGTCGGTGGTCGACAGCTGGATCGTGTCCTCGCTGGCTCCGACCCAGCGGATCGAGGGCGCGCGGCTTGATACGCTGCGCATCACCTCGGCCACCGAGGGTGCGGTGATCCCGCGCCTTTACGGCCGGATGCGGATCGGCGGCAACATCATCTGGGCCACTGACTTCCGCGAGGAGACCAAGACCACAACCCAAGGTGGCGGCAAGGGTGGTGGTGGCGGCAAGGTCAAGACCACCGAGTACCTCTACTATGCGTCCTTCGCCGTGGCGCTCTGCGAAGGCCCGATCACCGGCATTGGCCGCGTCTGGGCCGATGGCAAGGCAATGGACATGACCGGCGTGACCTGGCGCTGGTATCCCGGCAACGAGGCGCAAACCGCCGATCCGTTCATTGCAGCCAAGATGGGCTCGGCCAATACGCCCGCCTATCGCGGCACGGCTTACGTCGTGTTCGAGGATCTGGCGCTGGCCACCTTCGGCAACCGCCTGCCGCAACTCAGCTTCGAAGTTTTCCGCCCGCTGGCCGATGCCGACACCGCCGAGGGACTGAACCGCGCCGTCACCCTGATCCCGGCCTCGGGGGAGTTCACATATGCCACCGAAGCGATCCGCAAGGGCAGCGGCGGGGCAACCGTGGCCGAGAACTTGAACGCGCTTCCCGACCAGCCCGACATCGTCGTGGCGCTGGACCGGCTGCAGGCCATGGCCCCGGCGGTCGAAAGCGTCAGCCTTGTCGTGGCGTGGTTCGGCAACGACCTGCGCGCGGGATCCTGCAAGGTGAAGCCAGGTGTCGAGGTCGCCTCCAAGGCCACCACGCCCGCCAACTGGTCGGTGAACGGGGTCAGCCGCGCCAGCGCCCATCTGGTCAGCCGTGATGTCGAGGACCGCCCGGTCTACGGCGGCACGCCTGCGGATTTCGCGGTGGTGCAGGCGATCCAGGAGATGAAGGCGCGCGGGTTGCGGGTGACGTTCTACCCGTTCCTGCTCATGGATGTGCCGCCCGGCAACACGCTGCCGAACCCCTACAGCGCCAATGCCGCCACGCCCGGCCAGCCCGCGTTTCCATGGCGCGGCCGGATCACCTGCGCCCCAGCGGCGGGTTTCGTTGGATCGGTCGACAAGTCCGGCACGGCGGCAACGCAAGTGTCAGCGCTGTTCGGGGCGGCGACGCCGGGGAATTTCAGCGTGTCGGGCGAGAGCGTCAGCTTCACCGGATCGCCGAGCGACTGGGGCCTGCGCCGCATGGTGCTGCACTACGCCCATCTCTGCGCAGCGGCAGGCGGTGTCGATGCCTTCCTGATCGGCGCCGAGATGCCCGGCCTGACCACCGTCCGCTCGGGGGCCAGCACCTATCCCGCCGTCACCGCCTTCAAGACCCTTGCGGCCGACGTCCGCAGCATTCTCGGCGCGGGCACCAAGATCGGCTATGCGGCGGACTGGTCGGAATACTTCGGCCATCATCCGCAGGACGGCAGTGGCGACGTCTATTTCCACCTCGATCCGCTCTGGTCGGACGCCAACATCGACTTCGTCGGCATTGACAACTACCTGCCGCTGTCCGACTGGCGCGACGGCTTCGACCATGCCGATGCTCTCGAAGGCTGGCCCGCGATCTACGACCGCGCATATCTGCAGGCGAACATCGCCGGTGGTGAAGGCTTCGACTGGTTCTATACCAGCGCCGCTGACCGCTCTGCACAGATCCGCACGCCCATCACCGATGGCGCGGCAGGCAAACCGTGGGTGTTCCGGCCCAAGGATATCCGCGCCTGGTGGACGAACCCGCATTACAACCGGCCGGGCGGGGTGGAGAGCGGCGTGCCGACCGCATGGATCCCGCAGTCGAAGCCGATCCGGTTTACCGAACTCGGCTGCCCGGCCATCGACCGGGGCACCAACCAGCCGAACGTCTTCTTCGACCCGAAGTCGTCCGAGAGCTTCACGCCGTATTTCTCGCGCGGCTGGCGGGACGACGCGATCCAGCGCGCCTACCTGGAGGCCAGCTACCTGCATTGGGGCGACCCGGCTAACAACCCGACCTCCACCATCTATGGCGGCCGCATGGTGCATGTGCCGGAATGCGCAGCCTGGACCTGGGACGCGCGGCCCTATCCGTTCTTCCCCGAACTGACCGATGTCTGGACCGATGGCCCGAACTGGCGGCTGGGGCACTGGTTGACCGGACGGCTGGGGGCGGTCTCGCTGGCGGGCCTCGTGCGTCACCTGTGCCTCCGTGCCGGGATGCCCGAAGCGCTGATCGACGTGTCCGGCCTCTGGGGGGCGGTCGAGGGTTATGCCATCACGGCGCTGGAAGCACCACGCTCCTCGATCAGCACGCTGGCCCGGCATTTCGGGTTCGATGCGATCGAGACGGAAGGCATGATCCGCTTTGTCATGCGCGGTCGGGCGTCCGTTCTGACCTTGGCGCACGATGACCTCGTGGCCTCCCGCGAGGGCGAGGCGCTGGAACTGGTCCGCGCGCAGGAAACCGAACTGCCGCAGGCGCTGAAGTGGCAGGTGGCGCGCGCCGACGAGGACTATGACGCTGCCCTTGTCGAAGCCCGCCGCATCACCGTCGACACCACCCGCATCGCCTCGGAAAGCTTCCCGATGGCGATCCCGCCCGAGGAGGCCGAACGCCGCTGCCGCCGCGCGCTGATGGAAGCGTGGATCGGCCGCGAAAGCGCCACCTTCCGGCTACCGCCTTCGCGGCTGGCGCTGGACCCCGCCGACGTGATCCGGCTTGTGCATGACGGTCGCGACATCGAGTTGCGGCTGGTATCCATCGCCGATTCCGATGGGCGGGGCGTCGAGGCCGTCCGCCAGGACCGCGCCGCCTATGACCTGCCACCCGGCGATCCGCGCACCGTGACGCTGACCCGGGCCGTGGTATTCGGCGCGCCGGATGTGGTGTTGCTCGACCTGCCGCAACTGTCCGAGGACCAGCCCGCGCACCGGCCGATGGTCGCGGCCCATGCCGTTCCTTGGCCGGGCGAGATGGCGGTGTTCCGCAGCCCGGGGTCGGATGGCTTTGCCTTGCTGACCACCTTCGGCAGCCGCGCTCGGATCGGCACGCTGGTGTCGGATTTCTATCCGGGCCCGACCTCTCGCTTCGATCTCGGCAATGCGCTGGTCGTGGATATGGTCTCAGGCACGCTGGAAAGCGTCACCGACCTGACCCTGTTCGGCGGCGCCAATGCGTTGGCAGTGGAGGCAGCACCGGGCAAATGGGAGATCGTGCAGGCGGGTGTCGCCGAACTGATCGCCACTGGGCGCTATCGCCTGACCCGCCTCCTGCGCGGCCAGCGCGGCACCGAAGCCGCAATCGGCAATCCCACCCCGGCTGGGGCACGGGTGGTGATACTGGACACAGCGCTGGCTCCGCTCCCGATCGCCGAGGCCGATCTCGGTCTGCCATGGAACTGGCGCATCGGCCCCGCGGCGCGATCCGTCAGTGACGCCAGCTACACCCCGCTGGCCTTCACGCCAGCCGGTCGCGGCCTCGTGCCCTTCGCCCCGGTCCATGTCGCACAACCGTGGCGGACAGCGCGCAGCCCGGGCGATCTGACGATCCGCTGGACGCGCCGGTCGCGTGCGTTGGTGGCCGATGCCTGGGAACAGGTCGAGGTGCCGCTAGCCGAAGATCTGGAAAGCTACGACGTCCAGATCCTCGACGGGGCAGCGGTCAAGCGGACGCTGACCAGCAGCACGACCTCCGTCCTCTACACCGCTGCCCAGCAGACCGCCGACTGGGGCGCGCTGCTCGGCCCCGGTCAGACACTGGCAATCCGCATCTACCAGCTCTCGAACCGCCTCGGTCGCGGCGATCCCGCAGTCGTCACACTTCAATTCTGAAGGCCCCACATGTCCGACACCTCCACGCATCTTGGCCTGCCATACCTTCTGGCGTCCCAAGCCCAGAAGCATGTCACCCACAACGAGGCCCTGCGCCTGCTCGATGCCATGGTGCAACTGTCGGTCCTCGACCGCACGCGCACCACGCCGCCCGCCAGCCCCGCCGATGGCGATCGGCACCTCGTAGCTTCTGGGGCGACCGGGATATGGGCCGGGTGGGATCTGAACGTGGCCTTCTGGGTCGATGGCTCCTGGCTGCGCCTGGTACCGCGCCAAGGCTGGCTGGTCTGGATCGCGGCCGAGCAGGTCTTTGTCGTCTGGAATGGAAGTGCCTGGGACCCAGTTGGCGTGCCGCAGGATGTCTCTGACGCGATCTTCAGCCTCGTCAACGACGCCGATCCGACGAAGATGGCGCTGTTTTCGCTGTCGGGGATCACCACCGGCACGACCCGGACCTTCACACTGCCCAACACCTCCAGCGAGTTGGCGATCCTTGCAGGCACCCAGACCTTCACGGGCAACAAGACCTTCTCCGGCACGCTGACCGCCTCGGGCACCGTTACGGTTTCGGCGGCCTCAGCCAGCATCGGCACAGCGACGACGACCGCCACCTACGGCATGGGCACCGGGGCGACGACCACCGGCGTCACCAAGACCGTGAACCTCGGCACCGGTGGCGCATCCGGATCGACCACCGTCGTCAACATCGGCTCGGCCACGGCAGGGGCCGGGGGCACCACGGTGGTGAACACGCCCACCGTGACTTTCGCCAATGCGGTGACGCAGGTCGGCATGCCCCAGGCCAACCTGACCGCGCAGCTTCTCGGCCTCGGCGGGGCGACAGCCGACAGCTACAATCGCGTGTCGGTCAATACCCCGGCACTGCTGTTCAACAATGCAGGCGCAGGCATCGAGGCCACCGTCAACAAGGCGGCCGCCGGAAACGACGCGGCATTCGCCTTCAAGACCGGGTTTTCGGCACGGGCGCTGATCGGCCTCTTGGGCAATGACGACTTCAGCTTCAAGGTCAGCCCGGATGGGTCGGCCTTCTTCGATGCCATCAAGGTGGACCGGACCAATGGCCAGGTGGAACTGCCGCAACCCACCATCCTGCCGGGGCTCAGCGCCGCTCCATCCCCTCCGCCCAGCGGCAAGGCGGCCGTATATGCGCGCAATCGGGCGGGGGCCCCTTGGATCGACGTCATGCGCCCCTCCGGCCGGGACTTCCCGCTTCAACCCCACTTCGGGGTCAACCGGATTGCCAACTGGTCGCCCTCGGTCACAACAACGATCACAACAGAAGGCCTGCCGATCACCTCGGTCGGCACCGTGTCCACCCCCACGCTGGCTGCAACGAACCTGGCCGCCAGCATGCGCCGCTGGCGGCTGACCTCGGCGGCGGTGGTGGATTCTGCGGCCGAGCAGCGTTCTGCCGGTTGGGCCTGCTGGCGTGGCAATGCGGCGGGATTGGGCGGCTGGACCTTCGTCACGCGGATTTCGCTCACGACGCTGCAGGCGACCGGCATGGGCTTCTTCGGCCTCTACGGCTCCACCGCCGCGCTGGCGACCACCCTGACGCTGGCCGCCGCCATCAACTGCATCGGCATCGGCTTCCAGCGTGGCACCCACACCCGTTGGCAGCTGGTCGCGAACGACGGCACCGGCGCACCGACACTCACCGACATGGGCGCGTCCTTCTCCATCGCCACGGGCGGGGTACTGACGCTGCTCATCGCGGCACCGCCGAACGGCAGTTCCGTCTGGGTGCGGGTGGTTGACGAGGTGTCCGGCGCTGTGTTCGAGCAGGAGATCACCGCCGACCTGCCTGCAAACACGCAGTTCCTTTCGCCGCGCCTCTTTCTCAATACAGGCACGACAGCCGCCGCGGTCGCCTATGACTGTGCCGGGGTCTACCTGGAAACCGACTTCTAGGCTTCTCGCCTGCCGCGGCTCGCGGGTGGTTCAGGATCTCGCTGCGTTCCGGGAGTACACGTCCAGCGAACCGTCGCGACGGATCAGCAGGACGTCATAGGCATCGCGCTCGTCCTCCGGCCCCATGCCGGGCGAACCGTAGGGCATACCAGGGACCGCAAGCCCGACCGCATCGGGGCGTTCGGCCAGCAGGCGCCGGATGTCGACGGCAGGAACGTGGCCTTCAAGCGCATAGCCATCGACCACGCCGGTATGGCAGGAGAAAGCCTTCGCCGGGACGCCATGGTCCATCTTGAAGCGGATCAGCAGCGTTCCCATCGACACTTCGTCCGTCACGGTGAAGCCTTGCTCGCGCAGGTAGTCGACCCAGGCATCGCAGCATTCACAGCCGCGTCCCTTGACGACATGGATCGGTGGTTCCGCTTGCGACCAGGCGGCGCGCCCCGGGACCGCGACGCTGGCCGCTGCCGCAAGCAGCAGGTTGCGCCGTCCGATGTGCTGCCCGCTCATCCCCGATCCCCTACTACCAAAGCTTCAAAGCCCGTCTCGCGGCGCCATGTCGTCAGCGCATCAAGATCCTCGGACGAGGCAATCTCTTGTTCCGGCAGGGCGTCCCGGTCCGTCGGATCGACCGGCCGACCGTCAACGCGGACCTCGTAGTGCAGGTTCGGGCCACTTACGAGGCCCGTCGCGCCAACGGCACCGATGCTGTCACCGGCCTTGACCCGGGTGCCTTCCCGAACATCCTCGGCAATCTCGGACAGATGGGCATAGCGCGTCACAACCCCGCCGCCGTGATCGATGTCGATGGTCAGACCGTAACCTCGGATCGTACCGGCAAAGACCACACGCCCGGCACCGGTGGCCGAGACCTCGGTTCCGACCGGAGCGGCATAGTCGATCCCGGTGTGCATCCGCACGCCCCCGAGAACAGGATGGTTGCGTCGCCCGAAGACAGACGACAGCCGGGCACCGAGGATCGGCGCGGCAGACCGCTGGACGGCTTCCCCGTCCTCGAACACGATGACGGGTCCTGCGGCTTCGGTGGCGACGAGCTCAAGCACCCGGTCTGCAAGTTCCAGCCGCGCATAGTTCAGCCGAGGCTCGCCCGCGATGCTGCCGTCAGGAAGCTGGTCTTCCTGCCAGACCAGCGCGAAGGTCTCGCCGCCCTGCAGATCGCGCCGGAAATCGACCTGGCCCGCGAGGAGCGCAGTCAGGTCCACGGCGAAGCGCTCCGGCGCGTTGCGCGCGACGAGGGCTTCGTAAAGCGTGCCGTCAAGCACCAGCGTCTCCCGCCGGTCCGTCTCACGGATCGGAGGCTCAAGGCGCTCGGCTGTCACCTGGCCATTGAACGTCAATGCAATCTCGACGCCATCTTCCACGAAAAGCGACAGGCGCGTCAGGCTGGTCGGATCGCCCGATGCGGCCGTCCACTCGACGCGATGACCGGGTCGCAGGTCGGTCAGGTCGTAGACCCCCGCAAGCGCCAGGGCGGCCTCGGCCCGGATGCCCGCGGGGACACCTGCGCGGTCAAGCACGCTGTCGAGCGTGTCGCCTGAGGCGACCGTCACATCGATCACGGCTGGACCGTACGCGGTCGGCGGGTCGGCAACAGCCCGCAAGGGCACAAGAGTGGTGGCGACGAGGACGATGAGGGCAGAGCGGATCATCTGGCAGAATGACCTTTCAGCTGATGGTTCGGCGGATCTTCGGAACGGCGAAACGCCGATCCTCGTGATAATCAATGATGCTGGCAAAGCGCCCGTCCGGGTGGAACAGGAACACCCCGGCTGTATGGTTGACCGTATAATCGCCATCGCGCGGCACCTTCTCGAACCACGCGCGAAATCCCGCGGCGGCGCGTTCGACCTCGGCCAACGGGCCCGTCAGGCCGGTGATGCGCGGATCGAAATTCGCGAGGTAGTCGGACAGGACGGCCGGCGTGTCACGTTCAGGGTCCACCGAGATCAGGGTGACGTTCAGGCGGTCAGCCTCGGGACCGAGATCCTCGAGCCAGCCCGAGATGTCGCTGAGCGTGGTCGGACAGACGTCGGGACAGAAGGTAAAGCCGAAGAAGATCATGGTCGGGCGCCCGATCCAGTCGGACGGCCGGACGGTTGCGCCGCGCTGGTCGGTCAGCGTGAAGTCCATTTCGGCGATCGGCAAAGGCAGACGTGGGTCTGTGGCAGGCGCGGTGCCGCGGCTGCGCCATGCCCCGAGGCCGAGCGTGAAAGCCAGCGCCCCCGCCACCCCGCCGAGGCCGAGGATCACTGCCCTGCGTGTTCGCAATCCGGCCCCTCCGCCCGCATGGACAGGACCTCGACCGGCACCGTCACCTCGCCCGCGTCGCGGAAGGTCAATGTCACGGGGAAGCCCTCGCCTTCCTTCAGGGTGGTTGTCAGGCCCATCAGCATTCCGTGATAGCCCCCGGGCGCCAGCGCCACCGTCTGTCCCGCCGGAACCGGAACCGACATGGCGTGCGGCATCGAGGCGACGCCGTCCGTCACGACAGTTTCGTGCAGCATCGGCATTCCCGCGACGGGCGTCGCGATGCCGACCAGCGCGTCATCGGCGCTGCCTGTGTTGGTGATCTCGACATAGAGCACGCCGGGGCGTTCGGCGCCGATCGTCGCGCGGGACCATGCGTGCTCGATCATCAGGTTTCCGATGGTGAAGGTTTCGCAGGCCAGGGCAGGCAGGCCGACAAGGGACAGAAGGGCGGCAAGGATCGGGGTTCTCATGGAGCCTCACAGTCTGGAACGAAGGTCATTCAGGATGTCACTGGCGGGCGTGCCGTAGGCGAACTGGCGCAGCCAGTCGCCATCGGGCCCGATCAGGTAGAGCGCCGGGCTGTGCGACATGGTGTAGCCATCCGGCGCGGCCGGGTCGTCCTGGCGTTCGAAGTAGATGTGGAAGCTCTCCGCGGCGGCGCGCGTCTGCACCTCGTCTCCGGCGAGGCCCAGGATCGCCGGGTGGAAGGCGGATGTGTAGGCGGCAAGCCCCAGACGGCGGTCGCGGACGGGATCGACGGAGATGAAGATCGGTTGCACCTTGTCGGCGTCCGATCCGAGGTCATCCATGACCTGCGCGACCTCGGACAGCGTGGTGGGGCACACGTCCGGACAGCTCGTGAAGCCGAAGAACATCAGAAGGTGCTTTCCCGCGAAGTCCGCCTCGGTGCGGATCCGGCCCTCGGCGTCGGGCAACGAAAACACCGGGCGAAACGCGGCCTCGGCCCGGGGCGGGGTTGCCGGATCGGCCACCAGAACCCAGGTTCCATAGGCCAGACAGGCCAGGCCCGCGGCTGCCCAAAGGGCTTTCTGGAATGTTGTCAGTCTCATGCGGTCCCTGTCTATGATGCGGCGTGCCTAAACCCTCCAGCGGCTTGAGGTTCAAGCGAAAAAGCCCGGTGTCACGGAAAGATGAGGCGTCAGCCGAGCAGAACCGTCGCCAGCAGATTGATGTTCAGCACGATGATCGTGACCGCGATCAGCGCGCAGAGCGCGGTAAGCCAGCGGGGGGCCACCAGATCGCCCATCTTGGCCCGGCTTGCCGTGAACATCACCAGCGGCACGATGGCGAAGGGAAGCTGGAAGGACAGCACGACCTGGCTCAGGATCAGGAGCTGGCCGGTCTCCTCGCTGCCGTAAAGCAGGATCACGGCCATCGCCGGGACAATGGCGATCAGCCGGGTGATCAGCCGCCGCAACACCGGGCTGATGCGGAAGGCGATGAACCCTTCCATCACGATCTGCCCTGACATCGTGGCTGTCACGGTCGCGTTCAGCCCACAGCACAGAAGCGCGATGCCGAACAGGGTCGGGGCGATGGCGCTGCCAAGCAGCGGCGAAAGCAACGCATGCGCCTGATCGATCTCGACGATTTCGGTTGTGCCGCTGGCGTGGAACGTCGCGGCGGCGAGGATCAGGATCGACGAGTTGACCAGAAGCGCCAGCATCAGCGCGATGGTCGAATCCCAGGTCGCAAGCCGCAGCGCCTCGCGCTTGCCGCCCGGATCCTGTCCGAAGGCCCGGGTCTGCACGATCCCGGAATGGAGGTACAGGTTGTGCGGCATCACGGTCGCGCCGATGATGCCGAGCGCGATGTAAAGCATCTGCGGATTGGTCACGATCTCGGTCGAGGGCGCAAAGCCCGCGATCACCGCGCCCCAGTCGGGGTCGGCCATCGCGATCTGCACGAAGAAACAGGCCGCGATCACCGCCAGAAGTGCGATGATGAAGGCCTCGATCCACCGAAATCCCTTGTTCTGCAGCCAGAGGATCAGGAACACGTCGGCCGCGGTGATGAAGATGCCGATCTCGAGCGGGATGCCGAACAGAAGGTTCAGGCCGATGGCCGTGCCGATCACCTCCGCGAGGTCGGTGGCGATGATCGCCGCTTCGGCAAACAGCCAGAGCGGCACCGACACCCAGCGCGGAAAGGCATCCCGGCAAGCCTGCGCCAGGTCGCGGCCCGAGGCGATGGCGAGCCGCGCGCAGAGCGATTGCAGAAGGATCGCCATGATGTTCGACAACAGCGCAACGAAGAGCAGCGTGTAGCCGAAGGCCGCCCCCCCGGCGAGCGAGGTGGCCCAGTTCCCGGGGTCCATGTAGCCGACCGCGACGAGGTAGCCCGGTCCGATGAAGGCAAGGAACCGGCGGAAGGGCGACGCGCCGCGCGGCACTGCGATCGAACGGAACACTTCGGACAGGGACGGCGTGGTGCTGTCGGTACGCCAGGCATGGATCGGCATGGATGGAACCCCAGAAGGACGCGTCTGCAAAGGCCGGGCGCAATATGTTAGATGGTGCTAACAATTCTCCCCATGGCTTTACTTGTCAATCCGTCCCGTGCGATGCTTCTGCGATGACAGGGATCGATCCGAAGAACCGCATGGGCACCGATGACCGAGCCGCCGACCTGCGGGCCGAGGCGTTCCAGGGCGTGCGCGCGGCGCGCAGCCGCGAGCTTGCCGAGGACTATGTCGAACTGATCGCCGAACTGATCCACGACCACGGCGAGGCGCGGCCGGTGGATATCGCCGCGCGGCTTGGCGTCCGGGTCCCGACGGTGACCAAGACGCTCGACCGTCTGGCCCGGGAGGGCCTGATCACCCGGGCGCGGTATCGGTCCGTGTTCCTCACCGACGAGGGCCGCGCGCTGGCCCGGGAGTGCCGTCGGCGGCACGAGATCGTGCTGCGGTTCCTGCTGAGCCTGGGCCTCGACCCCGAAACCGCCGAGCGCGACGCCGAGGGGATCGAGCATCACGTCAGCGCGCGCACGCTGGCCCTCTTCGCGGCCTTCGCCAGCAAGTCCTGACGGCGGCGTCAGGCGTTCTCGACGGCGAAGCGCACATCGGCGATCAGGCTTTCCGCGCTGAAGTTCTCCAGCCGTTTGCCGTTCAGGAAAAAGGTCGGCGTCTGCCGGATGTCCAGGGCTTCGACATCCGCCATGTCCTGGTTGATCGTTCCGGTGATGCCGGGAAAGAGCTTGTCCGTCTCGGCCCGGTCCAGATCGAGGCCCGCATTCCCGGCGATCTCCCAGGCCACGTCCATCTCGGGCGCCCCGTGGACCGCCCAGCCCGGCTGCTCTTCGAACAGGGCGTCAAGCACCGGTTCGAACTTGCCCTGCATCCGCGCCGCCTCGAGGATCCGGGCAGCCTCGTCCGACCCTTCGTGGAACAGGGTATAGCGCAGCACAACGCGGACCTGATCCGGGAACAGCCGGAGGATCTCCTTGATGACCGGATGGTACGCCCGGCAGGCCTCGCAGGAGGGGTCGAAGAACTCGACCAGCGTGACGGGCGCATCGGCCGGGCCGAAGCTGGGCGAGTAGGGGCGGTCGAGGAGTGCTGCGTCCACGGGCGGCGCAGCGGCGGCGCGGGCATCGGCGTCTGCCTGACGCCGGGTGTTCACGACAAAGGCGCCGCCCCCGAAAGCGACGAGCCCAAGGGCTGAGGCCCCGATCAAGACAGTGCGGCGATTCATGCGCGGGTCCCCCTTGGAAGGATCAGACAGGCAAGGATGGCGGCAAAGGCCGCCAGCGAAAGGTAAGGAATGGGCAATCCCAGGATCACCTGCGCCGGGCCCGAGCAGGAAGGGCCGTTCTCGGTGCAGGGAACGACCGGAGCAGGCAGGAGCCCCGCATAAAGTCCGGAATGCCAGGCCGCGAGCGCCAGCCCGGCGATTCCGAACGGCAGGGCATAGACCCGCGCCAGGCGGTCGCCCCGCCAGATCGACAGGCCAAGGATCGGGACCAGCGGGAACATGGCGATACGCTGGTACCAGCACAGGGTGCAGGGCATCTGCCCCAGCACCTCGCCGATGAAGAGAGCCCCGAGGGTGGCGGCAAGAGCGATCACGAACGCAGTCGTCACCGCAAGGTCGTCCCGGGGCGGGGTGTCAGCGTCAGCCTTGGTCACGAACGGGCTCCTTGCGGCGGCGCTGTGGCAGGGACGACGCGAGGAGGCAGGCCGCTCCCAAGGTGATCGCCATGTCCGCGACGTTGAACGTCGGCCAGTGCCAGTCCTGCCAGAAGACGTCGAGGAAGTCCGTCACCGCACCCTGCCGCAGCCGGTCGATGATGTTGCCAATCGCCCCGCCGACGATCAGGGCGAACCCCGTGCGCTCGACCGGATGGCGCGCGCGCAGGGCCATCACGGCGAACACCAGCGTCAGCCCGGCGGTCACGGCGGCCATCAGCAGCGGCCGACCGGACATCGGACCGGACAGGAGGCCGAAGCTCGCGCCTTCGTTGAAACCGAGCGTCAGGTCGAGACCGGGAAGAATGGCAACGGGCTGGCCGGGCACCAGGCCGGAGAGCGCGGCCGCCTTGGTGGTCTGGTCGAGCAGAACCGTGGCCAGCACCACAATCGCAGGTCGGGTCATGGAGCGGTTCCCTGGCGCAGCCCGATCCAGCGCGGCACGGCGGCGGTGTAGCGGTCGTAGTCCGCCCCGAGTGCCGCCCGCAGGGCCGTCTCCTCCGTGCGCGCCTGTGTGACAGCCGACCACAGGAAGACGAGCGGCGCGACGACAGTGGGCAGCGATGACACCGCGAGCGCGACACCGGCCAGCAAGGCGAACTGCCCCACGAAGGTGGGGTTCCGGCTGTAGCGGTAGAGCCCGCCCGTGACGAGGGCGCCCGTCGCGCCGGGCACGACCCCCACCCGCCAGGAGGCGCCCATCGACATCTGTGCCGCAAAGGCGACCATCGCCCCCACGCCCGCGAGGAAGACACCGATCAACCCGGCGGCAACCGTCCGGCCTTCGGTCCAGAGCGGATCGGCCTTGTGCAGCGCAGGCCATGCCAGCCAGAGAAGCGGCCCGAAGAAGGCAAGCACGAAGGCCGCACGAAACCCCAAGGCGGCCAGCCGCTCGCGTCCCCTTGCCTGCCCGAACAGCCAGACCGGCCTGCCCGCCGCCCGCGTCGCCGCCGTGGTCCCCCAGAGGAACAGTGCCAGATAGCCGAAGAGAAGGGCCAGCGCGGCCCAGCCGAAAGCCGACATCATCGCCTCACGCCTCGCGCTCGGGGTTGAACCGCAAGAGACGCAGCGCGTTCAGCGTCACCAGCACCGTCGCACCCGTATCGGCCAGGATCGCGATCCAGAGGCCCGTCAGGCCGAGGACCGAGGTGACGAGGAACACCGCCTTCAGCCCCAGGGCGATGGTGACGTTCTGACGGATGTTGGCCATGGCCGCGCGCGAGAGGCGGATGGTTGCGGGAATGTCGGTCACGCGGTCGCGCAGGATCGCCGCATCGGCGGTTTCCAGCGCCACATCGGTGCCTGATCCCATGGCGACGCCGACCGACGCCTGCTTCAGGGCGGGCGCATCGTTGATGCCGTCACCGATCATCATGACGCCGTCCTTCGCCCCGATCTCGCGAATATAGGCGAGCTTGTCCTCGGGAAGCATGTCGGCCTCGAACTTCAGGCCAAGGCCGCCCGCGATCGCCGCCGCCGTCCGCGGGTTGTCGCCGGTCAGGATGACGGGGGTCAGGCCCATCGCGGTCAGCTGGCGCACGGCATCCTTCGCATCCGCCCGCGGCTCGTCGCGCATCGCGATCAGGCCGAGCGGGGACTTGGCGCGGAACACCGCGACGGCGGTCTTGCCCTCCTCTTCGAAGATCGTCGCCTGGCGCAGTCCAAGCCCGTCAAGGCCGCCGTTGTCCATGGCGTAGCGGGGCGAGGCGACCCAGGCCGGGGCGCCGTCGACCGTCGCCACGACGCCCTTGCCCATCAGCGCCTTGGCGTCGCTGGCGGCGAGCGGCGCGACGCCCGCGTCCTTCGCCCGGTTCAGGATGGCGACCGCCAACGGGTGGCTCGACCCCGTCTCGACGCCCGCGGCGACAGCCAGAAGCTCGGCCTCGGTCGTCTTGCCGAAGGGCACCACATCGGTCACCTGCGGCCGGCCATGCGTCAGGGTGCCGGTCTTGTCGAAGGCGACCCAGCCGACCTTGGACGCCGCCTCGATCACCGCGCCGCCTTTCATCAGCAGCCCACGCCGCGCGCCGGAGGACAGCGCCGAGGCGATCGAGGCCGGAACCGAGATCACCAGCGCGCAGGGGCAGCCGATGAGAAGCAGCGCCAGGCCACGATAGACCCAGGTATCCCAGGGTTGGCCGAAGGCCAGTGGCGGCACCAGCACGACCAGCGCCGCGACGCCAACGATGGCGGGCATGTACCAGCGGCTGAACCTGTCGATGAAGCGTTCCGTCGGCGCGCGCGCTTCCTCGGCTTCCTCGACCAGCCGGATGATCCGCGCGATGGTGTTGTCCTCGGCCCCTTTTGTCACCGCAACGCGGATGGCCGCTTCGGTATTGATTGCCCCGGCAAACACCGCATCCCCGGGTCCGCGCGTCCTTGGCACGCTTTCGCCGGTGACCGGGCTTTCATCGACGCCCGAGGTGCCCTCGACGATCTCGCCATCCGCCGGGATGCGGTCGCCCGGGCGTACCAGGACGGTCTGGCCAATGGCCAGGCTCGCCGCAGGAACCTCGCGCGTGGTGCCGTTCACTTCGAGGAGCGCCGTCTTGGGCACCAGTTTGGCCAGGGCCCGGATGCCGTCGCGCGCCTTGCCCGCCGCCACACCTTCGAGCACCTCGCCGACCGCGAAGAGGAACACGACCAGCGCTGCCTCTTCCGCCGCGTCGATGAACAGCGCGCCGACGGCGGCGATCGTCATCAGGCTCTCGATGGTGAAGGGTTGGCCCATCCGCAGCGCGGCGAAGGCGCGCCGCGCGACCGGAGCAACCCCGATGAGGCAGGCCGCGACAAAAGCCCATCGGCCGATGTCCGGCGCGATCAACTCGACGATCCAGGCCGCGCCGAGCAGGACTGCCGTGAAGATGACCAGCTTGCCCTTTCCGGTCTGGTACCAGTGCTTGCCCCGGTCGGCGGGGTCGTCGTGGACATGGCCCGGGCTGCCATGGCCCGAGTCGTCACGCGGCGAATCCTTCCCGTGCGTCGCATGGTCATGACCGTCATGGTCGTGGCCCGATGGATCTGCCCCGCCATCCCTCTCGCCAGGCGCCCCTGCCGTCGGCGTCGCGGGCAGCACAAAGTCCTTCCTCGCCGATGCTGCCCGTGGCGCGATCTCATAGCCGAGCGCACGAACGGCGCTCTCGATCCTGTCCCGCCCGGTTTGCGCCTCGTCGAGGGTCAGACGGAGACGTTCCGACATGATGGCGACCTCGACACCGCTCACTCCCGGCAGGCGCGACACCGCATCCTTGATCTTGGTGGCGCAGGATCCGCAATCCATGCCCCTCACGGTCCAGTCGCAGGCGGTTTCGTTTCGTGCTTCGGCCATCGTCAATCCTCGGCCCCAGCGGGGCGATTGTCTTCATCGAGTCGGGAAGCTAATGTCTCTAGCAACTATAGCTTCAAGGGGAATCTGATGCTGACCATCGGAAAACTCGGGGCGCAGGCCGGAGTGAAGGTTCCGACCATCCGCTACTACGAACAGATCGGGCTTCTGCCCGAGGCCGGGCGCAGCGCCGGCAACCAGCGGCTCTACGGACGCAAGGCGTTGGAACGGCTTGCGTTCATCCGCCACGCACGGGACCTCGGCTTCACGCTCGAGGCGATCCGTGACCTTCTCAGCCTCTCGGACAATCCCGAACAGCCTTGCGTCGCAGCCGACGCTATCGCGCGCGCGCAGCTTGCGGAGGTGGAGCGCTGCCTCGCGCGGCTGACGGCGCTGAAGGCCGAACTGGAGCGGATGGTCGTGCAATGCGCGGGCGGCAAGATTGCCGATTGCCGGGTGATCGAGGTGCTGGGCGACCATTCCCTCTGCTCCACCGACCACCGCCATCCGGAGAGCGAGGACAGTCCGTGACCGCACCCGGCACACTCGCCATCTATGCCGGTGCCGCCTTGGCCGAGATCGCGGGCTGCTTCGCGGTCTGGGCCTGGATGCGGCAGGGGGCGAGCGCCATCTGGCTTGTCCCCGGAGTGGCGAGCCTCGCCGCCTTCGCATGGCTGCTCGCGCTTGCCCCATCCGACTTCGCCGGGCGCGCCTATGCGGCCTACGGCGGGGTCTACATCGCCGCATCGCTCCTCTGGCTCTGGATGGTCGAAAAGCAGCGGCCGGACGCCTGGGACCTGACAGGCGGGGCGATCTGCCTCTTCGGCGCGGCGGTCATCCTGTTCGGTCCAAGGGCGATGGGGAGCTAGTCAGGCGCTCGACCGAAGATCGTCAAGGCGGTGTGTCACGCTGGAACAGCCGAAGATAGTGCCACTAGATGATTGTCGTCTTCGCGACGTAGGTCGGTCGCGGATGCGCCAGAAGTGCAGCCGGGGAAGCGATGCATAAGTATATTAAAATCAATAGGTTAGACTGGAGAAGGTTGGATTCCAGGCCCGTCCCCTCCGCCACCTTGGTATAAAACCGGGAACGCCGATTCCCGCCGATTTCCCTCCTTTAGTGGCTATCAGCGCCCTCAACAGCGTGTTTTTGCTGCCGTTGATGTAGATCGCATCGTCCGCGACCTCGACATGCTGGGCGAAAGCCCGGACGTGATCCCGCCGATAGCCGCCCTTTTCGAGCCGAAGCCCGGTGCGCGCTTCGCTCGCCAGCTCTCGCACGGCCGCGCCCGTGAGGCCCTTATGGGCCGAGCTTTTCAGCATGGCCTCGGTCCTTACCGCGTCGGCCCGTGCCTGATCCCGTATCGCCGTAAGGCCCGCGATGCGTTCGCCGAGGGCGGATTCGGCAGGGTCGAGCGAACCCGCCTCGATAGCCTCGTAGAGCCGCTTTAGCCGCATATCGGCCTCGGCCGCGCGCTGGTTCAACTCGGTGATGTGCTGGCTGCGCCGCTCGACACTCTCCTGCCGGCGATCCAGCAGCGAGGCGAGCACGTCTTCGATCCGCTCGGGGTCCAGCAGCCTTTCCTCGATGTGGCTGACCACGATGCGGTCCAGCTTGTCCATCGGGATCGCGCGGCCCTTGCAGCCGGTTTCGCCCTGCCGTGCCCGGATCGAGCAAGCATAATAGCGATAGCGGCCGTTCTTGCCGGTGCGCAGCGTCATGGCCCCGCCGCAATTGCCGCAATAGCAAATGCCGGTCAGCAGGTTCGGGCCGCTGACGACGCGCGGCGGCGTCATCTTCGGATTGTTGACCTGCAACCGCTTCTGCACCGCCTCGAATATCTCAAGGTCGATCAGCGGCGGCACCGCGACGGTGACGACTTCTTCCTCGGGCTTCACCTCGCCTTTCTTGGAACGGCGATTGAACCGATGTTCGCCGATATAGGTGCGGCGGGTCAGGACACGGTGAAGCTGGCCGATGCCCCAACGCCCGCCGCTGCGGGTGAACATGCGGTTCCGGTTGAGGTAGCTGACGATGTTCTTGACGCCCATGGGGCCGGACGTGCCGTCGCCTTCCGATGCTAGGCGGAAGATCAGCCGCACGGTGTCGGCGTGCAACGGGTCGATTTCCAGCTTCTTCTTCATCTTCGTGCCGCGCTGCTCGGCATCGACGACGCGGTAGCCGATGGGCGGCAGCGAACCGTTCCAGAAGCCTTGCCGCGCGTTCTCCTTCAAGGCGCGCAGGACGTGCTTGGCGTTCTCCTTCGACTGGTATTCGTCGAACAGTGACATGATCCGCCGCATCATCTGGTGGATCGGATCGTCACCAAGTTCCTGCGTCATGGATACGAGCTTGACGCCGTTCTTTGCCAGCTTCCGGTAGTAGTATTCCATTTCAAATTCGTCGCGGAAGAACCGCGAGAAGCTATGCACCACCACCACGTCGAACGCTGGCGGCTTGGACGTGCCGGCTTCGATCATGCGCTGGAACTCGGGGCGGCGGTCGTTGGTCGCCGATGCGCCCGGCTCGACGAAGGTTTCCACAAGCTGATAGCCGCGAGACTCGCAATAGGCTTCGCCCTGCCGCTTCTGGTCGGGGATCGACACGTCATGCTCGGCCTGCCGGGCGGTCGAGACGCGCAGATAGAGCGCGGCGCGCAGGGCGACGTGCGGGGAATGAATGTTCATAGCGCGCCTCCTTTCGCCGCGCGGCGTTCGAGCAAGGGCAAGTCCAGTTCGACACGATCATGCAGCACCTTGGGAACGACTTTCTGGCCCTCGCCGGGGTCCATGCGGATCAGGCCGTAGCTCGCCATCTTCTTGAGGGTTCGGGACAGGCTGGGCTTCGCCCGTCCCGTGATCCGCGACAGTTCCTCCAGCGAGCCGGGCGACTGCTCGTCGATGACGCGCAGCAGTTCGCGGTTCCCGCTGGAAAGGAGCTGCGCGAAGGATTCCATGGATGTGAACCACACCTTCGGATCGTCCGCCGCCGGCTTTTCCTCGCCCTTGGCGATCCGCATGGTGCGGGCCTTCATTTCGTCGTAGCCGGCAATCCCGACTTTCAATGTGGTCATAGGACACCTCGCTCCTTCAACACCGCGTCCACCGCCTGCCAGAAGTCGGCCAGCAGCGTGGCCGCGTCCTCGTAGGCATAGGGCTTCACGGTCTGGAGGCGGTGCCGATGGTCCATCGGCTTGCCGCGTCTGCCCCGGCCGACCGGATGGGCGTTATCGAAGCCGACCAGCCGTTCGCCCGAAGGCCCGTGAAGCGTGAGCGAATAATCGAGGCCGTGCGGCTTCTCCGGGGATGCCGGAACGCGGGTGACGATGAACTTCACCCAATGGCCGCCCTCGGGATCGACGACAAGCACCTGACCGTCGAGGTCCAGAAGCGTGTCGAGGCTCTGGTCACGATCCTCGCTCATGGCTTACTGTTACCATCTGGTGTTAACGGTGGCAAGCCCTTATTGTCAGGATCGGTGTCGATGGGGCCGAACAGGCGGTCGAGCACATGACCGAAATACCGCTCGAAGATTTGCAGTTCTTCCTCGGTGATCGGCACCTTCTCGGGCCAGTCGTCGAAAACCGGCAGCGTCTCAACATCGACGATGCGAAGCGGCGAGCTGCGGCGTTCCCGGCCGTCTGGCGTGGGTTCGTCGGCGTAGTCGAAAAGATCGTCGGGAAGTGCTTCGGGGACCGGGTGTCGCGGTCGCCCTTTGCGGGCACGGCGGCGCTCTGCGCACATGGAATCCTCCGTGGTTCTGGTGGATTCCGGGGCGCTATAGGCCCCGGAATTAGGCGAACCATGGAGGGCAGTCGGCGGTCTGTAGCGTGCCGCATTTGCGCCTATGCGCTGGCGGCACCCCTGCCGGAATGGGACTTAGCTTTTGGCTCGCCGTGCCTTGGCGAAACCGCGATCCGTGGCGATGAAGTGTTGAAGCATCGGCACGATGAGCTTGGCGGGATCGGCGACGGGCTGGCCGCTCTGGCGGGCCAGCACCTCGGCATAGGCGATAAGATCGCGGTTGAGCGTTGCGGGCAGCTCCAGCATGACCTTCACGGGCTTGTCGTCGGGCAGCGGGCCGAGTTTCAGTTTCGTCATGGTCAACCTCCTGCCGGCTCGAATACTAAATCGCGGGTGACGATGATCCTGACCGGAAAGCCCGGCCGGATGGTGAGCGTCGGCGCAACCTGCAACTGGCGCTGGACGATCTGCTGGCCGGCCTGATTGACGGTATCCTGCGCCCCGTCGCGGATGGCGCGGATCAGCCGGTCCTCGTCGCTCGTCGCCAGCTCCGAGCCGACTGCGAGCAACGTGGACAGCCCTGCCGCCTTCATCAGATCCCACCAATGGTAATCTACCCCGTCTTCCAGCCCGGCATAGCCGCTGGCGTCCGCGCCCGGCAGGCGCTCCAGAACGATGGAGCGGCCGCCCGGCAGGATCAGGCGGTTCCACACCAAGAGCACCCTGCGCTGGCCGAAGGTCACGCCATCATCGTATTGGCCGATGATGCGGGTGCCCTGCGGGATCAGCAGCAGCGAGCCGGTCGGGCTGTCATAGACGTTTTCCGTCACCTGTGCGGTGATCTGGCCGGGCAGATCGGAACGGATGCCGGTGATGAGCGCGGCGGGGATCACGGTTCCGGCCTGAAGGATATAGGGCGATGCCGGCGGCGCGACGCGATCCGGGGCGACGGTCTGCCGGTCCACCGGCCCGTTGAGAAACGCCGCGTGTCGATCCTGTGTCACGGGCTGCCCGCCGAGGCCAAGCCCGGCAAGGCCGGGCATGGCCGTTCCTGCCGGCGCTCCCGTGCGCGGGCCGGACTGGAAAAAGACGTTGCTCAAGCGCGCGGCTTCTTCCTCGGCCCTGCGGCGTTCTTCCTCGGGATCGACGGCGGGCGTCGTCATGACGGGCGGCGCGACCGGCTGTCCCCGGTTCTGCGCGTCAAGGATCGGACGGCCGAGGTCGCCCGGCAGCGCCGGCCCCAAGGCAGGGCCGGTATAGTCGCGCGGCAGGCCGGACAGGCCGTCCGCCGTGGGCCGGTTTTCGGTCGAATAGAGTTCTTCGCCGCCCGGTCCTCCGTCGCGGGTCTGGAGCGCATAGATGAGCGCCCCGCCGAGGCCGAGAAGCGCGACCGCTCCGACGCCTGCCAGCATTTTGCGCGACAGGCGTGTGACACGGGGCGGCTCGGCGCGCAGGCGCATGGGTGCGATGGTGTCGGTGATGGTCTTCTCGCTCATGACGGGGTGTCTCCGGTCGCGCTGGCGGGCTGCGCGGCGGCGGCCTGCGTCGGGTTGGTGCGGACGATCCTGACGACCTGCTGGCGGTTGCCGCTGCCAAGGCGCAACTCGGCCGCGCCGAACAGGCGGTCCACGATCAGGACGTTCTGGTGGATGCGGGAATTGACGATCTGCGGCTCGCCGTTCGATCCAAGCACGAAGATCGGCGGCATCTCGCCCTGCACGATCCCGGCCGGGAAGACGACATAGACGCGCCTGCCGTCATCGAAGATGGAAACCGGCCGCCATGGCGGGCTGTCGCCCTGCACCTGCAAGGCGTAGCGATAGTTCCGCGCTGCCTCGGCCGGAATGATCGGCGCGGCCGGGACCGTCTGACGCTGGCCGGCAGGCGGTGCCGGATAGGCCCATGCCACGGCGGGCATGTAGAGCGATTCCCGCGCGCGCAGCTCGAGCATGTAAGTGCGCCGGTCGGTGGTGACGACAAGGTTGGTCGAAATGTCCGGCCGCGTCGGCTTCACGAGGATATGGACGCGGCGGTTTGCGCCCGAACCGGATTCCGTATCGCCGATGATCCAGCGGGCGGTGTCGCCGGCCGCGATCGGCCCCGCGCCTGTCAGGCTTTCGCCCGGCTCCAGCGCAATGGTGGTGATCTGCCCGACTGCGGCATAGACCTGATAGAGCGCGCCTTCCGACCACGGATAAATCTGGATGGCGTTATAGTAGCCTTCCCGGCGCGGCTCGACGCGGGCGGCGGCATTGGCGTTCTCGACGCGGCCGGTGGGCGTGCCTGCGGCGGTGCCACCGCGCGCCACGGTCCATGCCGGGGGCACATGCAGCGGCCGGGGCGTGTTGTCGGTTGCCGCTGCCTGCACGGTCGGCAGCGGCGGCACGCTGGCATCGTAGCTGAATTGCGGCGTCCGGTTGGTGGCGCAGCCTGCGAGCATGGTCGTCGAAAGCAGCACGGCCGCGATTGCGGGGGTGCGGGTGATCGTGCTCATTGGCTCATCTCCCGCGACCACGAAATTGCGTTGACGTAGATTCCCAGCGGATTGGCGCGCAGGCGCTCGGCGTCGCGCGGGGGCTGGATGACGATGGTTAGGATGGCCGTCCATCGTTCGGTCGTGGAAAGCTGGCCGTTCTCGAAGTGCCTCTCCGTCCACGCGACGCGGAAACTGTTGGGCGAGGCCCGGATGACGCTCGACACCTCGACGGCGACCTGCTGGCGGCCGACGCGCGTGAAGGGGTCATTCGCCCTCGCGTAATCGTTCAATGCCGCCGCGCCGCGATCCGTGGTCCACTCATAGGCGCGGAGCCAGTTCTGACGGACAATGATCGCGTCGGCCGGGATCGCGCGGACCTGCTCGATGAAGCGGCCGAGATGGAAAGCGATCTGCGGATCGGTTGGGCGATAGTCGGCATTGGCAGGTGCGACGGTCTGCGCCTGACCGAGATTGTCCACCTGCACCACCCACGGCACCACGCTCCCGCGTGCAGACTGCCAGACCAGCGCCGAGGCGAAGCCGGCAGACAGGATCAGCGAGCCGAAGGCCATGAGCCGCCAGTTCCGCGCCTGCACGCGGGCCGAGCCGATACGCTCGTCCCACACTTGCGCGGCCTTCTGATAGGGCGTCTCGGGTTCCGGCGTTTTGCCGTAATGGGTTGCGGGTCGTTTGAAGATGCTCATGAGCGGTCACTTTCGGAAAGGTTGATGGATGAACCGGAGCCGTGGCTGTCGCCGGAGCGCACCGCATGGGCTGCCATGGTGGTGCCGTGGTTCATGGCCTGCGAGCGACGCATCCGCTGTGCCCATGCGGGCGGGCTGCCGGCCGGGCCGGATGCTGCTGCGACAGGATCGGCGCTAGTGCCGCCGACCGTGCCTGCGGTGGAAGAACCGCCGGTCACGCCAAAGGCCGCGCGTGCGCCACCGGAAAAGCTTGATTTGACGGATTCGGTGGCTTTCGAGACGGCGCGCTTCAAGGGAGAGACCGCCGCCGATCCTGCGGCGCCGGCAACACCGCCAAGGCCGGAAGCGACACCGGCCGCGCCAGACTGGCCGAGCGCGCCGACGCTATAGGCTGCGGTTGCCGCGCCCGCGGCCGCCGCGCCGCCGCGGACGGCTGCGGCCCCGCCGGACAGGGCGGCAGCACCACCCTTGGCGGCAAGCATGGCCCCGCCGCCAGCGGCGACGCCTGCACCTGCGACCGCAAGCCCGGTTCCTACAGCTGCGCCCGCGCCGAGCTGCGGGCCGCCAGAGACGATGCCGTTGGCGATACCGGGACCGAAGATGCCGAGGCCGAGCAGCGACAGCGCAGCGAGCACAATCGCCATGGCGTCGTCGATGGTCGGGGTCGCCCCGCCGAAACCGGCCGTGAATTGCGAAAACAAGGTGCTGCCGATGCCGATGATGACGGCGAGGACCAGAACCTTGATGCCGGACGACACCACGTTGCCAAGCACGCGCTCCGCCATGAAGGCGGTCTTGCCGAACAACCCGAACGGGATCAGCACGAAGCCGGCGAGCGTGGTCAGCTTGAACTCGATCAGCGTCACGAAAAGCTGGATGGCGAGGATGAAAAAGGCCAGCACGACCAGCGCCCATGCGAACAGCAGGCACGCGATCTGGATGAAGTTCTCGAAGAAGCTGATCCAGCCCATCAGGTCGGAAATGGAATCGAGCAGCGGGCGGCCTGCGTCGAGGCCGGTCTGTGCGACGCGGCCCGGCCGCATCAGATCGGTGACGGAAAAGCCGGTGCCCGACGCCATGAGGCCGAGGCCGGCGAAGCTCTCGAAGACGATGCGAGCGAGGTTATTCCAATTGCTGATGATGTAGGCGAAGACGCCCACGAACAGGGTCTTCTTGACCAGCCGCGCGATGATGTCGTCATCCGCTCCCCAAGCCCAAAAGAGCGCGGCGAGCGTCACGTCGATGACGATCAGCGTAGTGGCGATGAAGGCGACCTCGCCGCCGAGCAGGCCGAACCCGCTGTCGATGTAGGAGGTGAAGACTCCGAGGAAATTGTCGATGACGCCCGTGTTGCCCATGGTCAGCGCGCCTCGCAAGATTGCGGCGCGGTGGGCGCTGGCGTGCGGCCGAGGAAGCGGTCGCGGGATTCAGCCCAAGCGGCGAGGCAGTCGGCGTCATTCGCCGCCGCCTCGCCTAGCCGCTGGCAACGGCGCAGGGTTTCGCGCAGCGGATCGGCCGGGGGCTGGAGGGCCGATGCCGGCCTTGGCGCGGAAGGCTCGTCCTTCCGCGCCATGTCGATTGCGGTCGCCGTGACGGCGATGGCGACGAACACCACGGCCCCGAGGCGGGCCAGCATCTTGCCGTCCATGGCGAGCCTCCCCGTCAGTTGTTGCCGTTGAACATCTGCGCGTTGCCCGGCTGGTAGCCGCTGCCCGGCGTCAGGAAGCGGCGGCGCTGCTCGCGGCCCTGTTCAGCGGCGGCGGCGCGTTCCGCTTCGGTCAGCGCGTCGGCCCGGCCGTTCGCAGAGATGACGGCGATCAGGTCGGAAAGCTGCTGCGACTGGAGCGCGAGAAGCTGGTTGCCGGCCTGCGTGGCTTGCAGCGCGCCGGTCGCGCCTTGGCTCTGGCCGACAAGCGCGGCCATCTCGGCGCGGTTGCTGTCGATGTTGCCGACCGCACCCGCCTGCACGCGCATTGCGTCCTGCAAGCCGCCGACCGTGTTCTCCCACCGGCTGCGCGCATCGGCGACAAGCTGGGCGTCGGTCGTCGAAAGCGAGACATTGCCGTATTGTTGCTGAAACGCTTGGTCGATCTGCCCGACCTCGAACGCGATGTTCTGCGCTTGGCTAGGGTCAGGACCCATTGATCTTTTGGATGCGGCCTGATTCACGCTCCGCAAGGAGACTGGATCATGAGCAACCTT
>NZ_JBHFHM010000007.1:0-216457 GCF_041927815.1 Paracoccus zhouxuedongae | reverse complement strand
GGCTTGCGCGGGCGGTCACCGAAGGAACCCCGTTCGGGGCGGTCACCGTAAGGCTTGCGGGGCCGATCCTCGGACCCTTCGGCGCGCGGCGGACGGTCGCCGTAAGGCTTGCGCGGGCGGTCACCGAAGGAACCCCGTTCGGGGCGGTCACCGTAAGGCTTGCGGGGCCGATCCTCGGACCCCTCAGCGCGCGGCGGACGGTCGCCGTAAGGCTTGCGCGGGCGGTCGCCGAAGGAACCCCGCTCGGGCCGGTCGCCGTAAGGCTTGCGGGGCCGATCCTCGGACCCTTCGGCACGCGGCGGACGGTCGCCGTAGGGCTTGCGCGGGCGGTCGCCGAAGGAGCCACGTTCGGGCCGGTCGCCAAACGACCGACGCTCAACACCCTCACGCGGCGGGCGGTCGCCAAACGACCGGCGTTCGCCGCCCTCGCCGCCCTGGGTCGGGCGGCTGCGGGGTTTGCGGGGCTTGTCGGACCGGTCCTTGCGCGGCGCCTCCTCCTCGCCGGTCAAAAGCGCGCCCAACTGGTCGCGCAGCACGCGGCGCTTGACCTCGGCGACCTGGCCCGCCTCCATCTTGTCCAGCCGGAACGGGCCGTAACTGACGCGGATCAGGCGGTTGACGGTCAGGCCGACGGCGGCCATGGCGCGGCGGATCTCGCGGTTCTTGCCCTCGCGGATGCCGACGGTCAGCCAGGCATTCGCGCCCTGCTGGCGGTCCAGCTTGACCTCCATCGGCTGAAAATCCTCACCGTCGATGACGATGCCGCGACGCAGCGGATCAAAGGTCAGGTCGTTCGGCTGACCGTTCACGCGCACGCGGTATTTGCGCAGCCAGCCGGTTTCGGGCAGTTCCAGCCGCCGCTTCAGCCCGCCGTCATTGGTCAGCAGCAGCAGGCCTTCCGAGTTCAGGTCAAGCCGCCCCACGCTCATCACCCGCGGCATTTCGCGCGGCAGGCTGTCGAACACCGTCTGGCGGCCCTTTTCATCCTTTTCCGATGTCACAAGCCCGATCGGCTTGTAATAGAGCCACAGCCGGGTTTCCTGCGGGGCCTCGATCGGCTTGCCATCCAGCGTCACCCGGTCGCTGGGTTTGACATCCAGCGCCGGGCTGGTGACAGGCTGGCCGTTGACCTTGACCCGCCCCTCAAGGATCAGGCGTTCGGCATCGCGGCGGCTGGCGACACCGGCGCGCGCCATGACCTTGGCGATGCGGTCGCCCTCGGCGCGCGGCGGGGCAGGGTCGGCTGCATCGCTGGTGGCCGGGACGTCATCGTCGTCATCGTCGGCGTCGTCATCATCGTCGTCGTCGTCGCCGTCATCGTCGTCATCGTCGTCGTCGCCGTCGCCGTCGTAGTCATCGTCATCGTCGTCGCCGTCATAACCGGCGTCGTCATCATCGTCGCCGTCATAACCGGCGTCGTCATCATCGTCGCCAAGGTCGTCGTCCGCCTCGTCATCGCCATCGGCCAGCTCGACATCATCGGCCGCCTCATCCGTGACCGCAGCCTCCGCCGCAGCATCGGCCGGGCTGGGGGTGTCGTCCTCGGGCAGGCCGTCGTCAGCCGCTTTTTCGGTGGGGGTCATCGCAATCTCCTGAACTTGTCTGCCCTTTGCCTGCGCTTTGGCCCTTGCGCAAGCCCCGTCGCTGCGGCCATCTGGCCGGATGAGCGGATTTCGGACCCATATGCAGGCGGCGCTGGATCAGGCCGCCGCCGCAGCCGCGCGCGGCGAGGTGCCAGTGGGCGCGGTGATCGTGGCCCCAGATGGCCGCGTCGTCGCCGCTGCGGGCAACCGCACCCGCGAAGATCGCGACCCGACCGCCCATGCCGAGATCGTGGCCCTGCGCGCGGCCTGCGCGCGCGCGGGCAGCGACCGGCTGCCCGGCCATGTCATCTATGTGACGCTGGAACCCTGTCCGATGTGCGCCGCCGCCATCGCCAATGCCCGCATCGCGCGGCTGGTCTATGCCGCGCCCGACCCGAAATCGGGCGGCGTCGTGCATGGCGCGCGGGTGTTTTCCCATCCGCAATGCCACCACCGCCCCGAGGTGATCGACGGCATCGACGAGGACCGCGCCGCCCGCCTGTTGCGCGACTTCTTCGCCGCGCGGCGACTGCCCGGCCCGTAAAGGCGTCTTGCAAAGACTGCGCCCGCCCGATTATAGGGGGCGGGCGCGGGTGTTGTGTAATGGTAAGACCCTAGCCTTCCAAGCTAGAGATACGGGTTCGATTCCCGTCACCCGCTCCAGACCCCCTTACTTTGTCAGGATCAGCTTGCCCGCGCGGGTGATGCGCAGGGTATAGACCTGATCGTCCAGTGCGATCAGCGCCTGCACGCCGGATTTGGTCAGTTGCCGCGCGTCGTAAAGCGGCAGGCGGGTCAGATCCAGCGGGCAGGGATTGGCGCGGCTGGCGACGGTCAGATCAAAGGTGTTGCGTTCGGGGGCGCTCATGTCGGGTCTCCGGCTGGGTTGCCCACAAAGACTGACAGAATTAATCGGGTTATGCAAGCCGCATGAAAAAGCCCCGGTGCGGGGCGGCACCGGGGCAGGGGCAGGGGTGGGGTATTGGCGCGGAAAACCGCCTATTTCCCGGCCAGGCAGTCGGTCAAAACCTGGGCCATGCCGCGCAGCAATGCCGGGTAAAGCGCCGCCCCCGGTTCCAGCGTGCTGCCCGAGGGGTCCAGCGCGGCGCCCCGGGTGACGGCGGTGCCCTCGATCAACTGGTCGATCAGCTTGGGGTCGTGCTGGGCCTCGGGGAAGGCGCAGGCGACATGACCCTCGGCCATCTGGTCGCGCAGCCCCGCCAGCCGCTGCGCGCCGGGCAGCGCTGCATCGCCAAGCGCAACCGAGACCGCCGGGCGCAGGCCGTAATGGCCGGTGAAATAGCCATAGGCATCATGGAACACCGCAAAGGGCTTGTCCTTGATCGGGGCGAGTTGCGCCGCCAGTTCGCCGTCCAGTGCCGCCAGCTCGGCATCGGCGCGTTCGGCATTGGCGGCATAGGTCGCGGCATTCTCGGGGTCGATCGCGGCCAGCCGGTCGCGGATCACCCCCAGCCACAGCCGCGCATTGGACGGGTCCAGCCACAGATGCGGATCGGTGCCGGAATGGTCGTGGCCGTCGTGGTCATGGTCATGCCCGTGGTCATGGTCGTGGTCGTGCGCGTGGCCATGATCGTCGTGGCCCCCATGGCCGCCGTCATCATCCTCCGCGCCATAGGCCTGGGTATAAAGCCCCGGCGCCTGATCCAGTTGCAGCACGGCATCGGCCTTGGGCAGCGCCGTCACCGCCCGCGCCATCCAGGGCGTCAGATGGGGGCTAAGCCAGATCACCAGATCGGCCCCGTCCAGCGCCGCCGCCTGGCTGGGCCGCAACTGGAAATGATGCGGCGAGGCGCCACGGTCCAAAAGCAGCGCAGGCTCCCCCACCCCCTGCATCACCGCTGCGGTCAGCGATTGCACGGCGGGAATATCGGTCACCACCTGCGGCGCGGCAAGGGCCGGGGCGGCGGTCAGGGCCAAGGCTGCAATGAACGAGGCGGGCAGGGCGGCGGTCGGGCGGGTCATGCTTTTCTCCGGCTTGTCAGTCTGGGGCTTGCATCTTATGGATGTTATATCATCACGGCAATCAAAAAGTGATAATATAACATATGGCCCATGATCACCCCGCCAAGGATCACCCCGATGCCGATCTGGCGTTTCGCGACCACGATCACCACGCCTGCCGGGGCGCGATCCTGGCCCAGGCCGAGGCATTGGCGCGCGACCGTGGCCTGCGGCTGACCCCGGTGCGCCGTCGCACGCTGGAAATCCTGGCCGAAAGCCACCGCGCCCTGGGCGCCTATGAGGTGCTGGAACGGCTGTCGGCCGAGGGCTTCGGCCATCAGCCGCCGGTCGCCTATCGGGCGCTGGATTTCCTGGTCGAACACGGGCTGGCGCATCGCATCCGCCGCCTGAACGCCTTTGCCGCCTGCACCTGTCCGGGGGCCGATCATGCGCCGGTGTTCCTGATCTGCCGCGCCTGTCACGCGGTGGCCGAGGCGCCCTCGACGCCCTTGCGCGCCATGCTGGACGCCGCCGGGGCCGAGATGGGCTTTTCCGTCGAACGCAGCTCGATCGAGGCGCAGGGCCTGTGCGGCGGCTGCCGCGCCGCGGCGGGGGAACCGGCATGAGCCTGACGGATGACGCGCTGATCTGCGCCAGCGGGCTGGCGGTGCGCCATGGCGCGGCGACCGTGCTGTCGGGGGTCGATCTGGCCCTGCACCGGGGTGAGATCGTCACCGTGGTCGGGCCGAACGGGTCGGGCAAATCGACGCTGATCCGCGCGCTGATCGGGCTGGAGCGCCCGGCGGCGGGGTCCATCACCCGCGCGCCCGGCCTGCGCATCGGCTATGTGCCGCAGCGTCTGGCGCTGGATGCCAACCTGCCGATGACGGTGCGCCGGTTCCTGTCGCTGCCCGATCCGGTGCGCGATGCAGACGCCGAGGCCGCGCTGACCCGCACCGGCGTGCCGGGCCTGATGGACCGGCAGATGGCGCGGCTGTCGGGCGGCCAGTTCCAGCGCGTGCTGCTGGCCCGCGCGCTGCTGGCGCGGCCCGATCTGCTGATCCTGGATGAGCCGACGCAAGGTCTGGATCAGCCCGGCATGATCGGCTTTTACCGGCTGATCGCCGAGGTGCGCGCGCAGACCGGCGCGGGCGTGCTGCTGGTCAGCCACGACCTGCATGTGGTGATGGGCGCGACCGACCGGGTGATCTGCCTGAACGGCCATATCTGCTGTCAGGGCAGCCCGCAGGCGGTGGCGCTTGCCCCCGAATATCGCGCCCTGTTCGGGGCCGAGGGGCAGGGGATGCTGGCCCTTTACCGCCACGATCACGACCATGACCACGACCATGATGATGGCCACGGCCACGATCACAGCGCCCCGCATGTGGCCCATCCCCACAGCCATGACGATCACCACCACCCCGCCGAGGGCGCGGAAAGGGGCCACCATCATGCTGGATGATTTCCTGATCCGCGCCGGGCTGGCGGGGCTGGCGGTCGCGCTTGCGGCGGGGCCTTTAGGGGCCTTTGTCGTCTGGCGGCGGATGGCCTATTTCGGCGATGCGACGGCCCATGCGGCGATCCTGGGGGTGGCGCTTGCACTTGGCTTTGGCCTGTCGGTGACGGCGGGCACGTTGGCGGTGGCGCTGATGGCGGCGGTGATCGTCGCGCATCTGGCCGGGCGCGGTCACGCGATGGACACCGCTTTGGGGGTCATCGCCCATGCCGCGCTTGCCTTTGGCCTGGTGGCGATCTCTTTCGTGCCGGGCGCGCGCACCGATCTGTCGTCCTGGCTGTTTGGCGACATCCTGGCGGTCGGGCGGGGCGATCTGGCGGTGATATGGGGCGGCGCGGGGCTGGTGCTGGCGCTGATCCTGTGGCGGTGGCGGCCTTTGCTGACCGCCACCCTGAACGAGGAACTGGCCCGCGCCGCCGGTCTGAACCCGGCGCGCGAACGGCTGGTTCTGACGCTGGCTTTGGCCATCGTCGTGGCGGTCGCGATCAAGATCGTCGGCGCGCTGCTGATTACCGCGCTGTTGATCATCCCCGCCGCCGCCGCCCGCCCGCTGGCCCGCACGCCCGAGGGCATGGCGCTGACCGCGACGCTGATCGGCATGGGATCGGTGGCGGCGGGGCTGTGGGCCTCGCTGCGGCTGGACACACCGGCGGGGCCGTCCATCGTGGCCGCCGCCGCCCTGGTCTTTGGCGTCACCGCCACGGCGGCGGCGCTGCGCCCGCGCGCCTCATAGCGGCGGGCGCGCGGCGTTACAGGTAGTTGGCCGGGTCCACGCTGTCGAAGCCCTTGCGGACCTCGAAATGCACCGGGCCGGACCGCGCCTTGCCTAGCGTCTGACCGGCGCTGACGCTATCGCCCTTTTTCACCGCCACGCCGTCGATATTGGCGTAGACCGTCATCAGCCCGTTGGAATGGCGCACCACCACGATCGGCACCTGGCCGGTGTCCTTGGTGATCGCCGCGACGGTGCCCGCGCCCGCCGCCTTGACCGCGCTGCCTGCGGGGGCGGCGATGTCGATGCCGTCATTGCTACCCTTCTTGTAGGCGCGCACGACCGAGCCTTGCGCGGGCATCGCCAGCCGACCCGAGGAGGCCGCCGTCCGCGTCGATCCCAGATCGGTCTGCGGCGCGTTCACCGGCGCATTGGCGCGCTGCGGATTGTCGCGCGGCAGGGGCGCACTGGCCGAGGGCGGCACCGGCGTCGGCGATCCGACACCCGGCGCGGTGACGGTCGCGGCGACGGCAGCGCCTGCGGCGGGGATCGTCAGCCGCTGGCCGATGCGGATCGCCGCGGCCTCGGACAGGCCATTGGCGGCAGCCAGTTGCTGCACGCTGATGCCGTATTTGCGCGCCACCGAATAGGCGGTCTCACCGGCGACGACGGTGTGGCTTTGCGCGGCAGCGGCGGGGACCGCAGCGGCGGGTGCGGCGGCGGTCACGGTATTGCCCGAACCCGTCACAGGCGGCGTCGGCGCGCCGGGATTGGCCATCACCACGCCACCCGGCGTTGTGCCGATGCCGCCCGCCAGCGGATCGCGCGTGCCCTGACCGGCAAAGGCGTCTGTGACCACTCCACCCGCCGCCGGGGCGCCCACCGCGACGGCCCCGCCACCCGCGCCGGGGTTCAGCGGATCGTTGGGCAGCGCGCCGCGCAGGTCGGGCACCGGAAAGCCGCCCACCTCGCCGCCGCAACCGGCCAGCAGCGCCAGTGCCGCGACCATCATACCCTGCCGCACGGCCTGCCGCGCGCCCATCTTGGGGAAAGCCTTCATCATCTGTCTTGCCTCATGTCGCGGCCCCGTTTGCCGGGCCTTTGGATGAATACCGGGCCGGGCCTAATCCTGCCCCAGCCCCTCGACCAGCGGCACGAACCGCACCGGGCGCAATTCCTGGTAATCCAGGCCATCGGCCCCGCGCGTCACGCGGATCAGGGTCTGCACGGCATCGGACTGGCCGACCGGCAGCACCATGATACCGCCGATCTTCAACTGCGCCAAGAGCGGGCCAGGCGGGTCTTCGGCGGCGGCGGTCACCAGAATGCGATCAAAGGGCGCCTGATCGGGCAGGCCCCGCGTGCCATCACCATGCCGCGCGGTGATGTTCGAGATGCCAAGGCCCGCAAAGATCGCCTCGGCCTCGCGCACCAGCACCTTGTGGCGGTCGATGGTATGGACGCGGCGCGCCAGCACCGACAGGACGGCGGCCTGATAGCCCGATCCGGTGCCCACCTCCAGCACGGTGTCGCGGGGGCCGACCTGAAGCGCCTGGCTCATCAGCCCGACCACCGAGGGCTGGCTGATCGTCTGCCCGCAGGCAATCGGCAGCGGCATGTCCTCATAGGCGCGCTCGGCAAAGGTGCCGCGCACGAAGGCACCGCGGTCGATGCGTTCCATCGCGGCCAGAACGCGGGCATCGGTCACGCCCTGCCGGCGCAGCGCGAACAGAAAGCGCATCTGCCGTTCAGCCAAGGTGATGCCGGGATCGCCCGGACCCAGATCGGGGTCATCGCGCTTAACTGCGCCCTTACCCTCGCCGGGGTCGGCCCCGGTCATGCGCCGAACACGCCCTTCAGCGCGGCGATCGCCCCGGCCATCTGGTCATGCGCGGTCAGATCGGCGCGCATCGGCGTGACCGAGACATAGCCCTGCATGTTCAGATCGGCATCCGATCCGGGCGTGGCCGGCACATCCTGCCGCCCGCCCTTGATCCACAGAAACCGCCGCCCCGTCGGGCTTTCCTGCGCCTGCACGCCGAAATCGACGCCCTGTCGGAAACCCTGCGGGCAGATCCGCACGCCCTTGACGCCCGCCGCCGGAACGGGCGGGAAATTGACGTTGTAAAACAGGCAGTAATCGGCGGTCTGATCCCAGGGCGCATGGTCGATCAGCGCCCGCACGATACCCGCGCCATGCAGCGCCGCCGCCTCATAGGGGTCGTCGGCGCGAAAGGTTTCCGGTCCCAGATATTGCGAAAGGGCAATGGCGCGCACGCCCTGAAGCGCGGCCTCCATCGCGCCGCCAAGGGTGCCGGAATACAGCGCGTTTTCCGCCGAATTGTTGCCGCGATTGACGCCCGACAGCACCAGATCGGGCGGCGATCCGGCCATGAAGTCATGCAGCGCGGCGATCACGCAATCGGCGGGGCTGCCCTCGGCGACATAGCGGCGATCCTCCAGCCGGGCGACCATCATCGGATGCGTGTAACTGATCTTGTGCGCGACGCCCGATTGTTCAAAGGCCGGGGCGGCGACCCAGACCTCGCCATCCGGGCCTGCGACCTCGGCGGCGATGCGTTCCAGAACCGCCAGACCCGGCGCCGAAATCCCGTCGTCGTTCGTCACCAGAATGCGCATGTCGGCCCTTTCCTTTGCCCGGTTCTAACCATCCGTGCCGGGCAGGGCAAGCGAGAGCGCGGCCAGGATGCGCGCCGCCTCGGCCTGCGGATCGGCCAGCGGGGCGCGATCCTCGCCGGGGTAAAAACGCGCGCGGGTGGCGGTCGGCATCGGCTGCGGCCGGGCCAGCACGACGCGCGGGCCGATGCGGGCGGCCTCACGCTGCCAGCTTGTCACAAGCGCGATCTGCGCGGCCTTGGTTGCGCCGTAAGCGCCAAAGAACTTTTCCCCACCGGCGGGGTCGTCAAAGAACAGCGCGGTGCCCTGACGGGCCAGCAGCATCGGCTCGATCAGCGGGATCAGATGCGCGGGACAGGCCAGGTTGGTGGCGATCGCCTTGGTCATGTCCTTGGCGTCGATATGGCCGGCCGGGGCCATGGGCGTGGCATGGATCGCGGCATGGACCCACAGATCAAGGCCGCCGAAACGCTCGCCCAAATGCCGGGCCATGTAATCGCAGGCGGCGGGGTCGGTCAGGTCCAGCGGCACCAGCACGGCGGGCGCGCCGCCCTTGGCGCGGATCGCATCGTCCAGCTCCTCAAGCGCGCCGGTGGTGCGGGCGACGGCGATGACCTGCCAGCCCTCGGCCCCCAGCCGTTCGGCGATGGCGCGGCCCAACCCGCGTGAGGCGCCGGTGACGAGTGCGGTTTTCATCGGATCATCCTGTCTTGCTGGCTGTCTTTCTATGCGGGCGCTGTTTCGCACCTGCCGGGGGCTGGCGCAAGGCCGTGATCCGGCCCGCGTCGCTTTGCAGCAGGGCAGTTTTGCAGAAAGCATGGCGGGCGGCGCAAAGTGTTTCCAGCCTTGCAACTTCGCCATCGGGCGCGGTTGACGCAAGGTCGCGCGCGGCGATCATCGCGGGCTTGAGGATCGAAAGGAGACGACGATGACCTTGATGAAAGCCGCGCTGCCCGCGCACAGCCGGGCGCAGATGGTGATGATGGTGCTGGCCGGGTCGGGGCTGATCGCGCTGTCGGCGCAGATCACGCTGCCGATGGTGCCGGTGCCGATGACGCTGCAAACACTGGCGATTTCGCTGATCGGGCTGGCCTATGGAGCGCGTCTGGCGGCGGCCACGGTGATCGCCTATCTGGCCGAGGGCGCGATCGGCCTGCCGGTTTTCGCCAATGGCGCGGGTGGCATCGCGCCGCTGATCGGGCCGACGGCGGGGTTCCTGTGGGGCTTTGTCGGCATGGCCTGGCTGACCGGCTGGCTGGTCGAGCGCGGCCTGGACCGCGGGCTGGCGCGGCTGTTTCTGGCGGCGCTGATCCCGGCGGCGCTGCTGTTCGTGCCGGGCGTGGTGGTGCTGAAGCTGGTGCTGGGCATGGGCTGGGGCGCGGCGATCGCCGCCGGCGCGACGCCGTTTCTGGCGGGGATGGTGGTCAAGGCGGCGCTTGCGGCGCTGATGATCCACGGCGGCTGGCGGGCGATGCGCTAAGGCGCGGGGGCGGCGCGGCCCGCCTTCAGCGCCGACAGCGCGGCTTTGCAAAGCCCCAGATCCAGCCACTGACAGCCCGCGCAGATCCGGTCCAGATCGTCGGGCTCCAGCCGCAGCGCGCGGGCCAAAGCCTGATCCCAAGTCAGGATCTGCCCGGCCCTCAGATCCAGCGCATCGGCGTGGCGGGCATCCAGATCGGTGATCCGGTCGCCCGCCGCGCAGCCGGTGCCGATCCGGTGCGGGCAGGGCGCGCAGATGGCATCCGCGCGCCCGGTCACCCGCAACGGGCGATCCGGTGCGACCCGCAAGGCCCGCGACAGCCGGTTCATATTGGCCGTGAACCCGGGCGCATAGCCGCGCCCCTGCCAGCCGATCAGGCACAGCACATGATGGGGGCGCAGCGGAATGGGGTGGTCTGTCATCGCCTTGGCCTGCCACGTCGCGCGCGCACGGACAAGGGGATGGACGGGCGCGCGCCGGGGCCGTGCCCGGCCATCAGGCGATGATGAACTGGCTGGCGCGGGGGGCCGGGTTTCGCAACCTGCAACATCTGCGTGCCAGCAACAGCGCCGCGCGGCGGATCGCGGCGGCGGCCGTCGCCCAGCCCTGCGACATGGCCCGTGTCGAGCGCGCCCTGCGCTGTTTCGACGCCCAGGGGCGGCTGACGCGATGGCCCGCGCAGACCCAGGTGCAGCGGCTGTGCCTGTGGGCGATGTGGGCGCGGCTGCCCGCGCGTCAGGATCAAAGCGAGCCGCAGGTGAACGCCATCCTGAAGGCCGCGCACTTCTTCGGCGATCACGCGCTGCTGCGCCGGTCGCTGATCGATCACCGGCTGGCCGAGCGCACCCGCGACGGTGCGGTCTGGCGGCGCATCGAACAGCGCCCCGACGCGGAGGCGCTTGCGCTGCTGTCGCGCCTGCGGCCGATCTGATCGGATGAAACGACCAACTTCATCCATCGGGCGGTGTTGAGACCGGTTCTGAGGAGTGCCGCCTAACACCCTGTGATAGATGCACAATCCCAGAAAGAGGCGCGGCAAGTCGGCGCGACGTTGAGAGCGCTTATGAAGATCGCCCCTTAAGGCGATGTGACGTCTACATAATCCTTGATCATTTCCGTTGATCTGCCCGCGGCCTGAGACCACGGCACAGGCGCAGCCACCCCGTCCACGACCAGACCAGAACGACCAACGCCGCCCTATGGGCGGCGTTGAGATCATTTCTGAAGATCGTCGATTAACGCTTTGCGACGTCGACATAATCCCGGCGCGGCGCGCCGATGTAAAGCTGCCGCGGGCGGCCGATCTTCTGGCCCTTGTCGGCCAGCATTTCCTTCCACTGCGAAATCCAGCCAACAGTGCGCGACAGCGCGAAGATCGGCGTGAACATCGAGGTCGGGAAGCCCATCGCCTCCAGGATGATGCCGGAATAGAAGTCAACGTTCGGATACAGCTTCTTGTCGACGAAATAGGGATCTTCCAGCGCGATCCGCTCCAACTCTTTCGCGACTTGCAGCGTCGGGTTGTTGTGGATGCCCAAGAGCTCCAGCACCTCGTCGGCGCTTTCCTTCATCACCTTGGCGCGCGGGTCGAAGTTCTTGTAGACGCGGTGACCAAAGCCCATCAGGCGGAACGGATCGTTCTTGTCCTTGGCGCGCGCGATATATTCCGGGATGCGGTCGACGGTGCCGATCTCGCGCAGCATTTCCAGACAGGCCTGGTTGGCGCCGCCATGCGCAGGCCCCCACAGGCAGGCGATGCCCGCCGCGATACAGGCAAAGGGGTTCGCCCCCGACGACCCGGCCAGACGCACGGTCGAGGTCGAGGCGTTCTGTTCGTGATCGGCATGCAGCATCATGATCCGGTTCATCGCCTTGGCCAGACGCGGATCGACGTGATACGGCTCGGCCGGCACGCTGAAGCACATGTGCAGGAAGTTCGCGGCGTAATCCAGATCGTTGCGCGGATAGACGAAGGGCTGGCCGATCGAGTATTTATAGGCCATCGCGGCAATCGTCGGCAGCTTGGCGACCATGCGGATCGCCGCGACCTCACGCTGGACGGGATCGTTCACATCGACCGAGTCGTGATAGAACGCCGACATCGCCCCGACCACGCCCACCATCGTCGCCATCGGGTGACTGTCGCGACGGAACCCCCGGAAGAAATAGTGCATCTGTTCATGCACCATCGTGTGCCGGGTCACGCGGCTTTCAAAATCATGCAGCTGGGTCTTGCTGGGCAGCTCGCCGTACAGCAGCAGATAGCAGACCTCAAGATAATGGCTATCGTCGGCCAGTTGCTCGATCGGATAGCCGCGATACAGCAGTTCGCCCTTGTCGCCATCGATATAGGTGATCGTGCTTTCGCACGCGGCGGTCGAGGTGAAACCGGGGTCATAGGTGAAGATGTCGGCATCAGCGTAAAGCTTGCGGATGTCGACGACATCAGGCCCGACGGTCGGCGACAGCATGGGCAGTTCGAAACTTTTCCCGTCAAAGCTCAGCGTGGCAGTCTTGGTGGTTTCGGCCATTGCGTTCCTCTTACCCTGTCGCCGGGCCGGTTGGCACCGCGCGGTTTCATCGTTTCCGCCGTGGCCGGGTCAACCGGCCTGATCGGCAATCCGGGCCAGCGTCTCGTCACGACCCAGCACCAGCATCATGTCAAAGACACTGGGCGTTGCCGTGCGACCCGCCAGTGCGGCGCGCAGCGGGGCCGCGATCTTGCCCAGCCCCAGCCCATGCGCCTCGGCAATCTCGGCAGCGATCTGTTCGAGAAGCTCACGGTTCCACCTAGCATCTTGCAGGCGCAGCGTCAATTCTTTCAGTATACCACGGGATACCGGATCAAGCGCAGCCTGCGCCTTGTCATCCAGATCCAGCGGACGCGCAGTCAGTGCAAAGCGCGCCTTTTCAAGCAGTTCGATGATGGACTTCGCACGCTGTTTCAACTCGGGCAGGGCGGCAGCCAGGCGCTGACGCTGCACAAGGGTCAGCGGCGCTTGCTGCGTCGCGGCAAGGAATGCCTCAATTTCAGGCAGAAGATCGGCATCATCCATCATCGCGATCTGCTGACCCGAAGTATGGGCCAGCTTCTTGAAATCCAGCCGCGCCGGGGCGCGACCGATTCCCGGCAGGTCGAACCAGTCGCGGGCCTGCGCATCGGTGAAGATTTCATCATCGCCATGGCTCCAACCCAGGCGCGCCAGATAGTTGCGCAACGCCGCCGCCGGATAGCCAAGCGCCTGATATTCATGCAGCCCGACCGCGCCATGGCGTTTCGACAATTTCTTGCCATCCTCGCCATGAATCAGCGGGATATGGGCGAAAACCGGCGCCTGCCAGCCCATCGCATCATAGATCTGACGCTGCCGCGCGGCATTGGTCAGGTGGTCATCACCGCGAATGACATGGGTCACGCCCATGTCGTGATCGTCGACCACCACCGCCAGCATATAGGTGGGCGTGCCGTCGCTGCGCAGCAGCACCATGTCATCCAGTTGATCGTTGCGGAAGGTCACGCGGCCCTGCACCGCATCCTCGATCACCGTTTCGCCGTCGCGCGGCGCGCGCAGGCGGATGGCGAAGGGCGCGTCAGGGTGATCGGTGCGGTCGCGCCAGGGGCTTTGGAAGGTCTGGTTCGGATGCGCCTCACGCCAGGTGGCGATCTCCTCGGGGGTCGAGAAGCACTTGTAGGCGCTGCCACGCGCCAGCATCTCGCGCGCGATTTCGGCGTGACGATCCTTGCGGGCGAACTGGCTGATCGGCTCGCCATCCCAATCAAGCCCAAGCCATTCAAGGCCTTGCAGGATTGCCGCCGTGGCCTCGGGGGTGGATCGTTCGCGGTCGGTATCCTCGATCCGCAGCAGAAACTGACCACCGCGACCGCGCGCGTAAAGCCAGTTGAACAGCGCCGTGCGCGCGCCCCCGATATGCAGGTAGCCGGTGGGCGAGGGCGCAAAGCGGGTCACGACAGGGCGTTGATCGGGGTGCTGGGTCATGGGGGCCTGTGAAAAAATGCGGCGGCAGGGCCGGAAGCGGGGCGGATGTTAACCATTCGGCAAGGGTTTGGCCCTAGACCGGTTGGGCGCGGGTTTAGGGCTTTCGGGCGGGGCTGTCCAGAAACCGACCCTGATACCGGCGCGCAACGGGGACATGTCGCGGGGTCGGGACGGGCGGATGCAGGCGGGGGCAGGGCGGATCACGGCGGGTCCGGCGCGACGTGCGGCGGGCCAGATGCTCGACACGGGGCAGATGTTCCTGTGGCTGCCGGTGCTGCTGTCGCTGGGGATCGGCCTGTGGTTCGCGCTGCCTTTTGAACCCGGCGCGCTGCCCTATGGTGCGGCCATCGCGCTGATGCTGGCCGGGCTGGCGGTTGCGCGTCAAAGCCCGGGGCTGCGGCTGGCGGGTATGGCAATCGCGCTGATCGCTGCCGGCTTTTCGCTGGCCGGATACCGCGCCCATCACGTTGCGGCCCCAGTGCTGGGCTTTCGCTATTACGGCCCGATCGAGGGGAGGCTGATCGGCATTGACCGATCCGCCCGCGACCGGCTGCGGCTGACGCTGGATCAGGTGAACTTGCGCGACGTGGCCCCGGCGCGGCTGCCCGCGCAGGTGCGGGTCTCGCTGATGGGCGGGGGCGGTGATGATCTGGCCGCCATGGCGCGCGATCTACCGGGGCTTGGCAGCCGGGTGATGCTGACCGGTCATCTTGGGCCGCCCTCGGGTCCGGCGGCGCCGGGCAGTTTCGATTTCCGCAGGCAGGCCTGGTTCGACCGGCTGGGCGCGGTCGGCTATAGCCGCAACCCGGTGCTGCGCGCCGCGCCTGCACCGGATGCGCCGGGGCTGGCGAGCCTCAACCTTGCGGCGGACCGGCTGCGGCTGCGCCTCTCGGCGGCGATGCAGGAAGCGATCGGCGGGCAGGCGGGGGCGGTGGCCTCGGCGCTGATGACCGGTGATCGGTCGGGCATTGCCGAGGCCACGAATGCGATGATGCGGGCCTCGAACCTTTATCACATCGTGTCGATCTCGGGGCTGCATATGGGGATGCTGGCGGGCTTTGTGTTCGCGGCGGTGCGGCTGGCTTTGGCCGGGCTGGCGGCGGCGGGCGGGGCTGTGGGCGGGGCTGTGGGCGGGCTGGTGCAGCGCCAGCCCGTGCAAAAGATCGCGGCCCTGACGGCTTTGATCGCCGCGGCGCTTTACATGTGGCTGGCGGGGCCGAACGTGGCGACCGAGCGCGCCTTTGTCATGGTGGCGGTGATGCTGGGCGCGGTGCTGGCGGATCGCCGCGCGCTGTCCCTCCGGGCCTTGGCGATTGCGGCGCTGATCATCCTGATCGCGCAGCCCGAAAGCCTGACCGAGCCGGGCTTTCAGATGTCCTTCGCCGCGACCGCCGCGCTGATCCTGTCGGCTGATCCCTGGCGACGGATGCAGGAAAGGGTGCCAGCCCTGTTGCGGCCAGTCGCCCTGCTGGTCGTCTCGTCGCTGATCGCCAGCACGGTCACGTCGCCACTGGCGGCGGCGCATTTCAACCGGATGGCGGCCTACGGGCTGCTGGCCAATCTTCTGGTCGTGCCGGTCATGGGTGCGGTGGTGATGCCGGCGGGGGTAATCGCGGCGCTGCTGGCCCCGCTGGGCCTTGCGCAACCGGCGCTGTGGGTGATGGGGCTGGGCACGCGCTGGATGCTGGCGGTCGGCCAGGCGGTCGCCGATCTTCAGGGCGCGGTCTGGGCCGCGCCATCGCCCGCCTGGTGGGTGGTCCCGGTGCTGGGCTTTGGCGCATGTGTCGTGGTGCTGACGCGCGGCGGGCTGCGGCTGGCCGCTCTGGGGGTCATCTCTGCTTCCGCGCTAGGCTGGACACTGACCCCGCGCCCGCTGATCCTGATCGCCCCCGAGGCCGAGCAGATCGGCATGATGACCGCCGCGGGCCGGGTGCTGTCAAAGCAGCGCGGCGGGGGCTTTGTCGCGGAAACCTGGCTGGCCGAGGATGGCGATATCGCCACCCCGGATGAGGCCGCCGCGCGCCCCGCCTTTGACGGCCCCCGCCACGCGCGCGAAGCCCGGATCGGCGGCTGGAGGGTGCTTCACCTGACCGGCAAGAAGGCCGTCAATCTGGTGGACGCGGCCTGCACGGACAGGGTGCTGATCGTCACCGACCAGCCGACCGATGACGGGCGCGACCGCCGCTGCCTGCTGATAGGACAGAAGGCACTGCGGACCAGCGGCGCCCTTGCCCTTGACCCGGACGGGCAGGGCGGCTGGACGATCCAACCAGCCAACAGCGCCGCGCGGCTTTGGTCGCCCGCCCCAAGGCGCCGCGCGCCCGAGCGGACCACCACGCCCCGGCTCGCGGCCTCCGCAGGGAGGGGCCGCCCGCCATGACCCGTCGGGCCACGCGATGCCTGTGCTGGCTCGCCCGCGCGCTTGTCGCGGCGCTTGCAAACCTATGCCGTCAGCCGCGCCAGGATCCGCGCCCAGCTGCGCATCCCCTTGTGGAAGCTTTCCACGTCATATTTCTCATTCGGAGAATGGATGCGATCATCGGGACGGGCAAAGCCGATCAGCATCGAATCCATGCCCAGGATGCGCTGAAAATCCCCCGCGACCGGGATCGACCCGCCCGAGCCGATAAAGGCCGCCTCACGGCCCCATTCCTCGGACAGGGCGGCGCGGGCGGCGGCGAAGGCGGGATCGTCGATCGACATGACCGAGGCGGGCGACGCGCCATGATCGGAGAACTCGACCGTGACATCGGCAGGCAGTTGCGCGCGCACATAGTCACGGAAGGCCGCGCGGATCGCCTGCGGATCCTGCCGCCCGACCAGCCGGAGCGAGATCTTCGCGCGCGCCACGCCGGGCAGCACCGTCTTGAAGCCGTCCCCGGTATAGCCCCCGGTGATGCCGTTCACCTCGCAGGTCGGTTGCGACCAGACCATTTCCAACGGACTGCGCCCGCGCTCGCCCGCGGGCAGCGACAGGCCGACATCGCCCAGAAAGGCGGCGGCATCGAAATCAAGCGCCTGCCAGTCGTCGGCGATCGCCTGCGGCAGCGGGTCCACGCCGTCATAAAAGCCCGGCAGCGTGACCCGCCCGGTCTCATCATGCAGCCCCGCGATGATCCGCGCCAGGATGCGGGCCGGGTTCTGGGCCAGGCCGCCATACATCCCCGAATGCAGATCGCGCCGCGCCGCGCGGATGGTGACCTCTTCGCCCACCAGACCGCGCAGCATGGTCACGATCGAGGGCCGCCCATCGGCATAAAGATCGGTGTCGCAAATCAGCGCGATATCGGCGGCCAACCGATCCTTGTGCGCGGTCAGGAACGGGATCAGCGAGGGCGAACCGGATTCCTCCTCACCCTCAAGAAAGATCGTGAGGTTGCCGGGCAGCGTCCCATGCACGGCCTTCCAGGCGCGGCAGGCCTCGATGAAAGTCATCAGTTGCCCCTTGTCATCCGAGGCCCCCCGGCCATGGATCGCCTGCCCGCGCGGCCCGTCGATCAACGCCGGATCAAAGGGCGCGCGGTCCCACAGATCCAGCGGATCGACGGGCTGCACGTCGTAATGGCCGTAAAACAGGATGTGGCGACCCGGCCCCTGATGGCGCGCGACGACCATCGGATGACCGGGGGTGGGCATCGATTCCGCCTGAAAGCCCAGATCGGTCAGCTGCGCCACCAGCCAATCCGCCGCGCGCGCGCAATCACCGCGATAGGCCGGGTCGGTCGAGATCGAGGGGATGCGGATCAGATCCATCAGCCGGTCGATCGACTGCGGCAGATCGGTGTCAATGCGGGCCAGGGTGGCGTCAAGATCGGTCATCGGATGGTCCTTTGTCAGCTTGGCCGCGACAGTCGCAGGCACAGGCGCCAAGGGCAAGGGGCCAGGCGTTCATCAGGCGCGCCGAGAGCGCGGGCACGGAACGATGTGAAAAGCCGAGGCCTGGGCGGAGGCGGCGCGGCGGGCTGGGTCGGGCTTCGGGGCTGCGCAAATCGGGCGGGCGTGTCAATTCATCCGCAGGGCGCCTGCCGGGTCGCGCAGCGTGTCGCACCGACCGTATTGCCGCGTGCTGGCGTGTGGATTTGCCGCTAGGGCTGATGGCCTGGCAGCTTGGCGGCCTGCTGCGCGCTCACAGGACAGGACCGGCCACATCGGCGTGTCAGGGCGTCGTCATCGGCCGGGGCCTTGCTTCGACACATCCGCTGCAGCGCCGCGTGCTGGCGTGCGGATTTGCCGTGAAGGCTGATGGTCTGGCAGCTTGATGCCCTGCTGCGCGCTCACAGGCAAGGACCGGCCACATCGCCGTGTCAGGGCGACGTCATCGGCCGGGGCCTTGCTTCGACACATCCGCTGCCGTGCTGCGCGTGGAGTGGGGAATTTGCCGCGAAGGCTGATGGTCTGGCAAATTGATGCCCTGCTGCGCGCTCACAGGCCAGGACTGGCTGCATCGGCGTGTCAGTGCGATGTCATCGGCCGGGGCCTTGCTTCGACACATCCGCTGCCGTGCCGCGCGTGGACAGGCGGGCAGGGGCAGAGTGTGGGGTCGATATGCGCCGCGCGACGCGAACCCGGTAGGCCGACCAAAGATTTGCGTTGCCGCGCCGAAGATGCGCGCATGAGGTTTGGCGAGAACAGCCTCCCGCCGAAGGCCAAGCCGTCAGCAAGCGGGCAGCCTGCTACGCGTTGCGGCTGAATGCGAAGGCCAGCGATAGGCATGGGACGCGCTTTGACGGGATCGTGCCACCGCTCACGTGGGCCGAACGGTGACACCCCTCTGCCCAAGAATGTGTGCCTTCGGATCTATCTCCGAGACAAGCCACAGCCACCAAGTCGCCGGCGTCATTGTGGCCGACCTCGGCGGCACCGGCGCTTGTCGCGGAAAGAAAGGTCGCAGGATCGCGCGCCGGTCGTCGTTGCCAAGGCGACCAAGGTGACGCCACCGCTTTGCGGAACAGAGCATAGGTTCGAGCAAGCCCGCGAAATGGGGCGTGCCGTGGCTTAGCTGCGCGTTGCGGGTGAACGGTGACTGAAGCGCGATGGATGGCACAGCCTTGCACAGCCCCTCATCGCGGCCACACGATTAAAACTCCCTTTCAAAGCGCGGCCCCGCGGGTCGACCTGATGGTCACAGCCTTGCCCAGGCCCGACATAGTGGCCACGCCATCACACTCCTGTTCGGGCGCGGATGCACACAAGTCGACCCGCCGAACTCGCGGGCGAACCAGAGCGTCGTGCGGCCGTTGCCGCTGAACGTGGCGGCAGGGCATGGACTGAGGATGCTCGGTCAAGGGATCGCGCACGCGGTAGCCTGGGCGGAGGCGATGGTGCGGACTCCGGGGCGGCCCACGACACCTGGGGCGGGGCGTGAGGGCACGAGTGATCCGGCGCGGGATCGGCGCCGGCAGGATCGCGCCGCCCGTCGCCGCGGCGCGAGCGATAAAAATGCTTCTCGAAACAGAACGCACGTCCTGCTCGACCCGCGAGCCAAGGCTGTCGGCTGCATCGCGGTGATGCGCCTGATATTGGCGGCACAAGCGATGGACGGGTGACATGTCTTGACGGGATCGTGTCCGGCATCACTCCGGGCAAAGGAGAGACGCCACTTTGCCAGCGAGCGCACCTATGGGCGGCCCCGCGACATGGGCGTCAGGCCCCGCGCACTCGGCGCGTTTCGAACCGGCCTGACGCCAACAATGGCCCCGACGACAAGGCCTCGCACGATCACCTGGCTATCGCAGATTGCCCGCGCAGCGGACGGCGTTAGCCCGGCCCCGAACAGGCCCGCGCCACGTCGAAGCACGCCCCCCGGGTGATCGCCTTGGCGCCCCTTGGACGGGGCCAGACGCGCCGCCTTGCAGCCGTCCACGCCACGCGCCTACCCCGACCCCGTGCCACCGTCTGCGACGCCCCATCACCTTGCGCCACCCGCTCCGCGATCACCGCCAAGACGCGCCAAAGCCCCCCGTGTCGCGACGATCCGGTTCCAGCTTCGGCGTCCCGCTGCCCATCCGGCCCCGCGGCTTGCCCTTCTTTCTTGCACAAATACGCATCTGTCGGTGCCACCTTGCGCTGTCGGATGCGTATTTGGACAAGAAAGAACGGCAGATCTTGCGCGCTAAACCCGCCAGGGGTGCGCCTGTCGCCCGGGGCTGGCGTTGCGCCGATCGGATCGCTAAGCTGCCAGTCTGGTTGACCTTTCGCGCAGGCTTTCCGATGTCGCATCGCATCCTTTCCGTCGCCTCCGAGGCCGCGCCGCTGGTCAAGACCGGCGGGCTGGCCGATGTCGTGGGCGCGCTGCCCGGTGCGCTTGCCGCTGAGGGCTGCGACATGCGGGTGATGATCCCCGCCTATCCGGGCCTGATCGCCCGGCTGGCCGCGCCGCGCGTGGTCTGGTCGGGCGCGGTGCAGGATGGGCCGGCGCGGCTGGTCATGGGTCAGGTGCCGGGCGCGGGCTGGCAGGCCTATCTGCTGGATGCGCCGCATCTGTTTGACCGGCCCGGCGGCATCTACAACAGTGCGGCGGGCGATTACCCCGACAATCCCGAACGCTTCGCGGCACTGTGCGAGATCGCGGCAAAGCTGTGTGCGCAGGGCGATGGCCAGGGCTGGCGGCCCGATCTGCTGCATGCCCATGACTGGCAGGCGGGCCTGGCGCCGGCCTATCTGGTCGAGCAGGGGATCGACACGCCATCCGTCATCACCATTCACAACATGGCGTTTCAGGGCAATGCCCCGGCCGACCGGCTGGCCGCGCTGAACCTGCCCGCGCATCGCTTCACGCGCGAGGGGTATGAGTATTGGGGCCAGATCTCGACCCTGAAGGCGGGGCTGATCACTGCATCCGCGATCACCACCGTCTCGCCGCGCTATGCGCAGGAACTGATGCGACCCGAGTTCGGCATGGGGCTTGAGGGGGTGATCGCCGCCCGCGCGGGCGTCCTGTCGGGCATTCTGAACGGCATCGACACCGCCATCTGGAACCCCGCGACCGACCCCGAAATCGCACCCTTCACCGCCGACAACCTGGCCGGCAAGGCCGAAAACCGCGCGCGCCTGATGGCGGAGTTCGGCCTTGATCCGGCGCGCGGGCCGCTGGTCGTGCTGGTCAGCCGCTTCAGCCATCAAAAGGGCATCGACCTGATCCCCGATGCCGCCGCCGCGCTGCTGGATGGCGGCGGCACCTTGGCGATGCTGGGCAGCGGTGATCCGGGTTTGGAGGCGGCGATGACCGATCTGGCCGCACACCATCCCGGCCGCATCGGCCTGCGACTGGGCTATGATGAGGCGCTGAGCCATCGCATGTATGCCGGCGCAGATGCGGTTCTGGTGCCCTCGCGCTTTGAGCCGTGCGGGCTGACCCAGCTTTACGCCTTGCGTTACGGCGCGCTGCCGGTGGTCGCGGCGACCGGGGGCCTGTGGGACAGCGTGATCGACGCCACGCCCGCGCAGCGCGATCACGCGACCGGGGTGATGATGCTGCCCACCGATGCACTGGCGCTGTCGCAGGCGTTCCGGCGGCTGCTGGCGATCCATGCCGATGCCGATCTGTTCCGGCAGATGCAGCAGAATGCGATGCGCGCCGATTTCGGCTGGGCGGCTTCGGCGCGGGCCTATGCGCGGCTTTACCGGGGCCTGATCGGCGCATGATCCTGCGACCCGGCGACCCGCGGCGCCTGGGCGCCCATCCCGTTGATGGCGGCGTCAATTTCGCGCTGTTTTCGGCCCATGCCACGCGCGTCGATCTGTGCCTGTTCAGCGCCGATGGCCTGGTCGAGATCGCGCGCGCCAGCCTGCCTGCGCGCAGCGGCGACATCTGGCACGGCTTTGCCCCGGGCCTGGCCGAGGGGGCCGTTTACGGCTTTCGCGTCCACGGGCCGTTCGATCCGGGGCAGGGGCATCTGTTCAACCCCGCCAAGCTGCTGCTGGATCCCTATGCCCGCCGCATCCTGCCGCCCGCCGACACGCCCGGCCTGCGCGCCCATCCCGCGCTGCGTGGCGTGACCCCCGAGGGGCGGCCCGACCCCGCCGACAGCGCGACCTTTGCCCCCAAGGCCGTCGTCATCGCCCCCGCGCCGGTCGCGCGCGGACCCGCGACCCCGCCCCGCCTGATCTATGAGGCCCATGCCAAGGGCCTGACCATGCGCCACCCTGATGTCGCGCGGGGCGGGCGAGGGCGCTATGCGGGCCTGGCCGATCCCGCGATTGTCACGCATCTTCAAGAACTTGGCGTCACCCATCTTGAGCTGCTGCCGGTCACCGCCTTCATCGACGATCCGCATCTGGTGCGCATCGGGCTGTCGAATTACTGGGGCTATCAGCCGATCGCGTTGATGGCGCCCGAACCCCGCTATGGAGAGGGGCTGGCGGCGGCCATCGCCAGCCTGGCGGGGCAGGGGATCGGCACCATTCTGGATATCGTGCTGAACCACACGGGCGAGGGCGACATCCACGGCCCGATGGTCAGCCTTCGCGGCATCGACAATGCCAGCTATTACCGGATCGCGCCGGGGGGCGCGCTGATCAATGACACCGGCTGCGGCAACACGCTGAACCTGGCCCATCCGGCGATGCTGCGGCTGGCGATGGACGCGCTGCGCCACTGGGTCAGCGATTACGGCGTGGCGGGCTTTCGCTTTGATCTGGGCGCGATCCTGGGCCGCGGGATCGACGGCGCGTTTCACCCCCATGCGGCGTTCCTGTCGGCACTGCGGCAAGACCCGCTGCTGTCGCAGGTCACGCTGATCGCCGAGCCTTGGGATCTGGGACCGGGCGGCTATCAACTGGGCCGCTTTCCGCATCCGTTTCTGGAATGGAACGACCGCTTCCGTGACAGCGCGCGCCGGTTCTGGCGCGGCGACAGCGGCCAGGCGGGTGAGTTCGCGGCGCGTCTTGGCGGCTCGGCCGATCTGGGACTGGCCGGGCGCAGCGTGAACTTTGTCAGCGCCCATGACGGCTTTACGCTGGCCGATCTGACCGCCTATGCCCACAAGCACAACGAGGCCAATGGCGAGGGCAACCGCGACGGCCACGATCACAACATCTCCGACAATTTCGGCACCGAAGGCCCAAGTGACGACCCCAGGATCCGTGACGCGCGCGCGGCGCGGGTGCGGGCGATGCTGGCCAGCCTGATGCTGGGGCAGGGCGTGGCCATGCTGCGCGGCGGGGATGAGATCGGCGACAGCCAGCAGGGCAACAACAATGCCTATGCGCAAGACAATACCCTTGGCTGGCTGGACTGGCCCGGTGCCGATGCCACGCTGCGCGATTTCACAGCGCGCGCGGCGCGGCTGCGGGGGCTTCTGGAGGGGCAGGTCACCTGGCACCACGGGCATGGCCAGCCGATTGCCGATTGGGGCGATCCTGATCTGCGGCTGCTGATGGCACGCGCGCCCGGCGGCATTGCGATCTTCAACGCGGGCGGTCCGGGGCAGGCGGTGTTGCCGCCCGGACGCTGGCAAATCCTGCTGGACAGCGCGCAGGCCTTGGCCCCAGATGGCGCACAGATCCTGTCCGGCACCATCCCGGTTCCCGCGCAAGCGGTTCTTTGTCTTGTGGAGTTCACGCCCCGATGACTGTTCAGACCATCCCCACCCAGCCGATCAGCGGTCAGCGGCCCGGCACCTCGGGCCTGCGGGCCAAGACCGCGACCTTCCGCCAGCCCGGCTATCTGGAGAACTTTGTTCAGGCGACCTTCGATGCGATCGGCGGGCTGAGCGGCAAGGTGCTGGTGCTGGGCGGCGACGGGCGGTTCTTTGGCGATCAGGCGGTGCAGGTGATCCTGTCGATGGCCGCCGCCAATGGCGCGGCGCGGGTGATCGTCGGGCAGAACGGCTGGCTGTCGACGCCCGCCGCCTCGAACCTGATCCGGCAGAGCGGGGCGGATGGCGGCATCATCCTGTCCGCCAGCCATAATCCGGGCGGCGAGGACGGCGACTTCGGGGTGAAATACAACATCGCCAATGGCGGCCCCGCGCCCGAGGCGGTGACCGAGGCGATCTATGCGCGCACCCAGGATATCACGCAATATCAACGCCTTGACGAAGGCCCGGTCGATCTGTCGGTGCTGGGCGAAAGCCGTCTGGGCGAGATGATCGTGCAGGTCGTCGATCCGGTCGCTGATTACGCCGATCTGATGGAGACGCTGGTCGATTTCGACGCGATCCGCGCCTGGCTGAAGGCCGGCCACCGCATCGTCTTTGATGCGATGTGCGCCATCACTGGTCCTTATGCCGTTGAAATCATTGAAAATCGATTGGGCGCGCCGAAAGGCAGCGTGATCCGGTCGCAGCCCTTGCCGGATTTCGGCGGGCTGCATCCCGACCCGAACCCGACTTGGGCGGCCGAGCTGATGGAGACCATGTTCGGCCCCGATGCGCCCGATTTCGGCGCGGCCTCGGATGGCGACGGCGACCGCAACATGATCGTCGGGCGCGGCGCCTATGTCAGCCCCTCGGACAGCCTGGCGGTGATCGCGGCGAACGCGCATCTGTGCCCCGGCTATCGCGGCGGCATCGCGGGCGTGGCGCGGTCGATGCCGACCTCGGGCGCGGCGGATCGGGTAGCGGCGGCGATGCGGATCGAGGCGCATGAGACGCCGACCGGCTGGAAGTTCTTCGGCAATCTGCTGGACGCCGGCCGCGTGACCATCTGCGGCGAGGAGAGTTTCGGCACGGGTAGCGACCATGTTCGTGAAAAGGACGGGCTGTGGGCGGTGCTGGTCTGGCTGAATATCCTGGCTGCGACCGGGCAGGGGGTTGGTGACCTGCTGGCCGCGCATTGGGCGCGCTTTGGCCGCAACTATTATTCGCGCCACGATTATGAGGCGATCCCGACCGCCACCGCCGCGCCGGTCTTTGACGGGCTACGCGACCGGCTGCCGGGCCTGGCCGGCCAGACCGTCGCCGGTCTGCGCGTCGAGCAGGCCGATGAGTTCAGCTATCACGACCCGGTCGACGGCTCGGTCTCGATGCGCCAAGGGCTGCGGGTGATCTTTGACGACGGCAGCCGCGTGGTCCTGCGCCAATCCGGCACCGGCACCGAGGGCACGACGCTGCGCCTCTATCTTGAGCGGTTTACCGACGACCCCACAGCGCTGGACCATGAGGTTCAGGCCGCACTGGCCCCGGTCATCGCCACGGCTGCGGAACTGACGGGGCTGCCCGGGTCAGTGGGCCGCGACGGCCCGGATGTGGTGACCTGAGGGGCGGCCGCGCGCGTTGATGCAATAGTCCGATAATCAGTATTATGTCAAATATTGGCTGATCCGGGGTCGGAACCGGCCGCCTGACATCAATTGCGATACGAAACATGACTTGCTGTAAAATCATAGTATTGGCGGGCAATGCTCAGACTTTCTGTGAAGTTGGCGCATTCTGCGCACTATGCACAGTTTCCGTGACTATTCATGGTATTGCAGCCCATTGCTGACATCACTTGTGAGCTTCGCCTGGCAGCCCGCGACCCGAACCTTTGTCGGATGCCGTTGATGTGCGGTTGCGTGACCCCATCGCTTTCGGGCAAACTGATCATCGACAGACGCAGCGCGTGATGCACATATAAAATAAGATCAAGGTGTTACACGCAGAACCTCAGAACAGGAATGAAGACGACATGGCCGTTTCGCCCCCCGTTTGTGATTTTGGCTGGCCCGCGCCGGACTTTTCCTTGCCCGGCACCGATGGCCGCATCTGGTCGCTGGCAGATGTTCGTGGCCCAAATGGCACGCTGATCATGTTCATCTGCAACCATTGCCCCTATGTGCAATCGGTGCTGGACCGGATCTTGCGCGACGCGCGCGATCTGCGCGCCCTGGGGATCGGCGTTGCGGCGATTTCCTCGAATGACGCGACCGCCTATCCCGAGGACGGCTTTGAGGAAATGGCCCGTCTGGCAGCCGATCGAGGCTTCAGCTTTCCATATCTTTATGATGAAAATCAGGATGTTGCGCGGGCCTATGGCGCGGCCTGCACGCCCGATTTCTTTGGCTTTGATGCGGGTGGCGGGCTGCAGTATCGCGGTCGGCTGGACGCGTCGGGGCGTCAGGCCGGGGCCGCTGACGCGCGGCGCGATCTGTTTCTGGCGATGAAGCAGGTCGCCGAAACCGGCCAGGGACCGCGCGAACAGATCGCCTCGATGGGCTGTTCGATCAAATGGAAGGATGCGTGATGGATCTGCGGCAGCTCACCGAAAGCCTATGGGTCAGCCCGCAAATCGACATTGCTGATGTCGAAACGCTTGCCCAGTCGGGCTTTCGCAGCATCATCAACAACCGCCCTGACGAGGAAGTCGACCCAGAGCTGCGCGACGCTGTGATGGCCCAGACTGCCGCGCGCGCCGGGCTGGATTATATCCACCTGCCCTATGTGCCGGGTCTGCTGACGCCCGAACTGGTCGCCGATTTCGCCGCCGCGCTGGACAGGCTGCCCGGCCCGGTGCTGGCTTATTGCCGGTCGGGCACGCGGTCCTGCAACCTGTGGGCTTTGGCGCAGGCGGGTCGCCTGCCCGCCGATCAGATCATCGCGCGGGGCGCGGCGGCGGGCTATGACTTGCGCCAGCACGAACCCCTGCTTCGCGCCGCCGAGGCCGGACGCTAGACCACGCCCACCTCGCGCAGCGGACGGTTGGCCAGCACCCGGTCGACCGACAGATCCTGAAGATCCAGGCTGACCCATCCGCCGGTCAGGATCAGCTCGGCCAGCCCGCGGCCGACGGCTGGCGACTGCTGCAAGCCATGCCCCGAAAAACCGTTTGCAATGAACAGGTTATCCAAGCGCGGATCGCGACCAAGAATGGCGTTCTGATCCAGCAGGTTGTAGTCATACTGCCCGGTCCAGAAGCGTTTGACCCGCACCGCCTCGAACCCGGGCGCACGTTCCCACAGGCGCGGCCAGATCTGCGCCTCGAACTGGTCGGCCTCGGGGGTGAAATCCTCGGGTGAGACCGGGCCGTCGCCCTCGGGCACCGTCGCGGTGATCCACTGCTGGCCCTCCGGGCGCAGATAAAACCCGCCGGGATCGATCAGCAGCGGGGCATCAGGGTGCCGTGCGCCGGGCGCGTCGATCACAAACACGGTCCGCTTGCGCGGCTCGACCGGGATCGGCGCGCCCAGATCGGCCATCAGATCGGCGGCGCGGGTGCCGGCGCAATTGACGAACACCTCCCCCTCGATCCGCTGCCCATCCTCCAGACGCGCCGCGATCAGACGCTGGCCCTGCCGGTCAAAACCGGTGACCTGCCCGGTCAGCATCATCGCCCCCTGCCCGCGCGCCGCCGCCCTGAGGCCATTGAGCAGGCCCATATTGTCAAACCACCCCTCATCGCGGGGGCCGAAACTGCCCGCGACCAGCCCCTCGACCGACAGCCAAGGCCAACGGGCGGCGATCTCGGTCGGGGAAAGCACTTCGGTTGCGGCGCCCAGGCTGCGCTGCATCGCGGCGTGATCCTCCATCAGATCGGCGCGCTGCGCACTGGCAGTCAGGAACAGATAGCCATTCTCTCGCAGGCCCAGATCCCCACCCTGCCCCGTCCATGATCCGAAATCACGAATGAAATCAATGCCAAAGCGGGATATGGCGACGTTCACCGGGGTCGAGAACTGGCTGCGGATCGAGGCCACCGACAGCGCGGTTGCGGCGCGGGCAAAGCTTGGGTCACGCTCGATCACCGCGACGCGCAGGCCCGGCTGCATCCGCGTCAGGAAGAACGCCGTGGCCGCGCCCATCACCGCGCCGCCGATCACCACCACGTCGAATCGCATCTATCCGTCCCCGTTGCCCGTGGCGCCCATCCTGGGCCGAATTGCGGGGAAAGTCGCTTGTATTCTCCACTTGCGTCGCGCGCGCAGGCGGCAACAATGGGCGACGGGGAGCACCCTTTTTAACGAATCCATTGTATGACACATCGACTGATCGGTTTCATTGAAGAGGCCATGACCCTTCCCACCGCGCAACAGGTGGGGCGACTGCTGATCCGGGAATTGGGTGCCTTCGGGATTGACGGCATCGTCTATGCTTATCGCCGGGTGGTGGCCGGTCGGCAGATGCAACTGGCAGGCCGCACCCATCTGATCGCGCATCATGAGCCGCGTTTTCTGGCCGAACTGTTTTCCGACGGGCATTTCGCCCGGTTCTGGACGGATTACGGATCGAACCTGCCGCGCGGCGTAACGTCGTGGCGCGATCTGGTGCGCCGCGCCGAGGAGCGGAGCAGCGCCGCCTCGCTGCTTGAGGGGCGGACGCTGTGGCTGCGCCATGGCCTTCGCGCCGGTTACCTGATCGTGCTGCAACCGCCGGGCCAGCACCACGGGCTGATGTCGCTGGCGGCATCGGGCTTGCGGCAACATCAGCTTGAACAGGTCTGGGTCGATCAGGGTGCGGTCATCCATGCGCTGTGTCAGATCGCGCATCTGCGGATCACCACGATGCCGCCGCCCGACGGCCGCTTTGCCGGGCACGACCCGATCCTTTCACCGCGCCAACGCGAGGTGCTGGAGTGGGTTGCGGTCGGAAAAACGGTGGCTGATGTGGCGGCGATCCTCGGGCTGCGCCCCGCGACGGTGGAAAAGCACCTGCGGCTGGCGCGGCAGATGCTGGGGGCCGAGACCACGACACAGGCGGTGATGACGGCGACCTTGCGCGACCACATCTTCAACCTGCCGGGCAGGCACAGCAAGGTTTGATGGGTTTTTTTATTTATTCCTCAACAAGTTGACCAATAGCTGCCAATTCACAAGAAGTTCGGCGCGGAACGACGACGGCGCGCATCGCCGGGCTGGACAAGGGCAGGAGGCTGCCGTGGCAAGCAGCCCCGACAAGGCACCCCGACAAGGCACCGTCAGAATGGTGGCTTCGGGTGGTGGCGACGCGGAACGGCCCCGCCTTTGACGGATGACATTCTGGCCCCTCTGACCATCGACGGCGCGCACCCGACTTTGTGCAGCGTCGTGGCTATCACCATGGTCCCGATGGCGGGCAGTCCGGTTGGAATCACGGGCTACAGGACGGTGGCGGTCTGTCGGCCAAGACTGCGCGGAAGCAATGATCGCGCGGTTACCGATGGCCGACCGGTGCTGCTTGGCCTCGGTGTGAGGTCATCTGTCTTGACCGCCCAGGCGTGCGCCGGCTGTGCCTGCTCGCCTTCGCGACCAGGTTGATTGCGGATAACGACCAGGTTGATTGCGGATAGCGTGGAAGCGCTGGTCGACATCCATCATTGCGTCGGCGGCGCCAGCCTGATGCGCCGAGGAAGGTGATGGCGGTCGGCATTGATCCTTGGCGCTGCCGGCAAGCTGGCGCGAAGGTCGTGTGGTGCTTTGCGATCACCTGTCGGGGCGTTGGCTGAGTCACAGAGAACCGGCCCAGCATGACATATCGACCAAAGCCGACGGCGGAGATCGCGTGGCGGCCTAGGGCGCGGTCGGGGTTGATGTCGTCGGCGCCGCTGTGGCCGCCGGCGCTGCGCCGGGGACGGTGCCCGGCATGGCGGTCAGTTGCGCGACCAGGCGGGCCAGATCCTCATCCTTGGTCATGTCGGCCAAGGCATATTTTCCGGTCAGCGCGGCGGGCGACAATTCCAGATTCTTGACCACCTGCGCGCCCGGCGCGGCGGGGCCATAGGTCTGGCCGTTGACCGCGAAATAGACCGAACCCGAATTGCCCGCGCGCAAGACTGGCGGCTGTTCCAGCTTGGGCAGGGCAAAGCGTTCACCGGCATCCAGGATCTTTTCAAAGATCACCGTGCCGTCGGCCCCCTGCACCCGCACCCAGGACGGGCGGACGGCCAGAATCTCGACCTCGGGGGCGTCAGCGGCGATGGTGCGGACGGCACCGGGCGCGGTGGGCTGCGTTGCCTCGGCCAGAACGGCGCCGGCTGCGGGATCGGCGGGCGTGGTCGTGGTGGCGGGCGGCGTCAGACCGGCCAGGGCGCCCGTCTGCGCGGGGTCCAGCGCCGAGATCGGCTCATCCCGCGCGGTCAGTTGCGGCACGTCCAGCGCCTGCGGGCGATAGGTGCGGTCAATCGATTCGGGCTGCGGCAGGTTCATCGCCAGATCCGGGCCAGTCGCGCCATCGGACGGGCCGGGCTTCAAGGCACCGTCCAGCGGGTCCAGCTCACCCACCACGCCCGGCGCCTGATCGACGGCGGCCAGATGCACCTTTTGCACCTCTTGCAGGACCGACCAGCCGCCATAGCCGACACCCGCCACCAACAGGCCCAGCACCAGGATCGAGCCAAGCGCGCGCGGTTCAAACTGCGCCCAGAAACTTTGCTTGGGCGGCAGGAAAAGGGGGTTCGGATTGGCCAAGGCCTCGATCGGGTCGGACGGGCGGCGCTGCGGCTTTGGCCCCGAGGCGGCGGCGGCCATCCCATGCACCGGCTGAAAACCCGATTCACGACAAAACCGGTCAAAGGCCCAGTCCGGGTCCATGCCCAGATAGCGGGCATAGCTGCGCACGTAACCGGCAATGAAGCTGGGCGCGTCAAAGGCCGAAATATCGGTGTTTTCGATGGCCGCGATATAGCTGGCCTTGATGCGCAGTTCGCGCTGCACATCCAGCAGGGATTTCGACAGGGTGGCGCGTTCCCCGCGCATCACATCGCCCAGACGCAATTCAAAATCGTCAAAGCTGCGCGCGGCATCAGCCGCCACATCCTGCTGCGGTATGACCGCCGCTGCGGTTCGCTTGGCCCCGTTCATGGCGTCACGCACGCCCATCGCTTGCCCCTGATAGCCCCGAATCTTGCACATAGGGCGATTCGGCCCAATATGGCCCATCACCTCTTACGAAACCGTTACCATCTTCCGAGGCTTCTTGCACCCGCAGAAAAACGGTCAGGCGCTCAGTTCGGCACGATTCAGCGCACAATGGGCCCACAGATCGTTCAGCGCCCGCACCAGCTTTTCGATTTCGCAGGGCAGATGCACCGGGCCGGGGGTAAAGCGCAGCCGCTCGGTGCCGCGCGGCACCGTCGGGAAGTTGATCGGCTGCACATAGACGCCGTAATCGGCCAGCAGCATGTCGGAAATCATCTTGCAATGCACCGGATCGCCGACGTGGACCGGCACGATATGGCTGCCGTGGTCGATGATCGGCAGACCCATGGCCTTCAGCCGGGTTTTCAGGATGCGGGCGTGCTGTTGTTGCAGATCGCGCAGCTTCTGGCCCTCATCGGATTTCAGAAAGGCGATGCTGGCCGCCGCCCCCGCCGCAACCGCAGGCGGCAGCGAGGTGGTAAAGATGAAGCCCGGCGCATAGCTGCGCACCGCATCGACCATCCGCGCCGAGGCCGCGATATAGCCACCGAACACGCCGAAGGCCTTGCCCAGCGTGCCGTTGATGATGTCGATCCGCCCCATCAGACCGTCGCGTTCGGCCACCCCGCCACCGCGCGGGCCATACATGCCGACGGCGTGAACCTCGTCCAGATAGGTCAGGGTGCCGAACTCATCGGCCAGATCGCAAAAGCCCTCGATCGGGCCGAAATCGCCATCCATCGAATAGATCGATTCAAAGGCGATCAGCTTGGGCGCGGCCGGGTCGTCCTGTTCCAGAAGCTGCCGCAGATGCGCCAGATCGTTGTGGCGGAAGATGCGCTTCTGGCCACCGTTGCGCCGGATCCCCTCGATCATCGAGGCATGGTTCAGCGCATCGGAATAGATGATCAGCCCCGGAAACAGCGTGGGCAGCGTCGACAGCGTGGCGTCGTTGGCGATATAGGCCGACGAAAACACCAGGGCCGCTTCCTTGCCATGCAGATCGGCGATCTCGGCCTCAAGCCGCTTGTGATAGGTGGTGGTGCCGGAAATGTTGCGCGTGCCGCCCGAGCCTGCGCCGACCGCCTCCAGCGCCTCGTGCATGGCGGCCAGCACGACCGGGTTCTGGCCCATGCCCAGATAATCGTTGCCACACCAGACCGCGATGTCCTGACGCTGGCCATCGGGGCGATTCCACACGGCGCGCGGATAGTGGCCACGGTCACGTTCGATGTCGATGAAGGTGCGATAGCGGCCTTCGTCATGCAGACGTTGAATGGCGCGGTCCAAAGCGGAATCGTAGTTCATTGGCTTTTCCCTTGCTGCCGCGCACCGATGGTCTGGGTCGCGGGGCTTTTGCTGGGTTCCAGGCTAGACCTGAAAGTGAGGCCCCACCTTGATAAGTGTCAAATGCGACTTTTTCGAGGGATAAATTGTCACGCCCCCAAAGGGATGATGCGAAAGTGTCGCAAGGCGGCGCGTGGACCCTGCCCCGCGCGCCTTTGCACCGTCACATCGGCACCGTCACATCGCGGCCGCGCGCTTGTCCAGCATCGCCTGGGTGATCAGCACCACGCCCCCCTCGGACACGCGGAACCACTTTGCATCCTCGGCGGGATCCTGGCCCACGACCAGCCCCTCGGGGATCTGCACGCCCCGGTCGATCACGCATCTGCGCAGTTCGGCGTGCCGCCCGACCTGCACATAGGGCAGCACCACGGCCCCATCCAGCGACGAATAGCTGTGCGCCCGGACCCCGGTGAACAGCAGGCTTTGGCGCACCTCGGCCCCCGAGACGATGCAATTGCCCGACACCAGCGAGGAAATCGCGCTGCCACGCCGGTCATCCTCATCATGGATGAACTTCGCCGGCGGCACGATCTCGGCATAGGTCCAGATCGGCCATTGGTTGTCATACAGATCCAGCTTGGGCACGAAATCGGTCAGGTCGATGTTGGCCTGCCAGAAGGCGTCAATGGTGCCGACGTCGCGCCAATAGGGTTCGGTTTCCAGCCCCGATTTCACGCAGCTTTCGGCAAAGCGATGCGCCATGGCCTTGCCCGACTTGACCACCTGCGGGATGATGTCATGGCCGAAATCGCGGCTGGAATTGGGGTCGGCGGCATCCTTCAGCAGCAGATCGCGCAGCAAGGCCCAGTCAAAGACATAGATCCCCATCGAGGCAAGCGCATGATCGGGATCGCCCGGAATCCCCGGCGGCTGTTGCGGCTTTTCCAGAAAGTCGGTGATCTGGCCGGTAGCATCCACCTGCATGACGCCAAAGGCCGTGGCCTCGGCGCGCGGCACGGTCAGGCAGCCGATGGTCACATCGGCCCCGGTCGCCACATGCTGTTCCAGCATCACCTCGTAATCCATCTTGTAGATGTGATCGCCGGCCAGCACGATCAGATACTTCACGTTATAGCTGTCGATGATGTCGATATTCTGGGCCACCGCATCGGCGGTGCCGCGATACCAGTTTTCATCGTCATGCTGCTGGCTGGCGGGCAGGATATCCAGATATTCGTTGCGCTCGGCCCGGAAAAAGCCCCAGCCGCGCTGGATGTGGCGGATCAGGCTGTGCGCCTTGTATTGGGTGGCGATCGCCATCTTGCGGATGCCGCTGTTCAGCGCATTCGACAGCGCAAAGTCGATGATCCGGGTCTTGCCGCCGAAATAGACGGCCGGCTTGGCACGGGTGTCGGTCAGTTCCTTCAGCCGCGATCCACGACCGCCCGCAAGGACAAAGGCCATGGTTTGCGACGTCAGGCGGCGGTTCGGTTGCGGCATGGCCATGTCCTTCCGGTATCACACAGGGGTCAGGAAAATCGCACTTTCGGGCGCCAGATCCAGCATCAGGCTGGCGGGCTGGTTATGGGCGGGGCGGTGTTCGGCGGGGATCGTGCCACTGGCCCCCCTGCCCTGACCGCCATAGATCTCGTGATCGGTGTTCAGGATCACCCGCCAGTCGCCGCCCTGCGGCAGGCCAAGGCGGTAGCCCTCCAGCGGGCTGGTGCCGAAATTGATCAGCACCACGACCGGCGCTTCCCCCTCGGCATAGCGCGCAAAGGCATAGGTCGATGTCGCCGCCTCATCCGCCGCGATCCAATACATGCCATCGGGGCGGCAATCGCCGCGATGCAGGGCGGGAATGTCGCGGTAGATCGCGTTCAGATCGCCGATCAGCGCCTGCGCGCCCTGATGCAGCCGGTGATCCAGCAGCCACCAATCCAGCCGGTCGTCATGGTTCCATTCGCGGAAACTGGCGAACTCTTGCCCCATGAACAACAGCTTCTTGCCGGGCGTGGCCCACATCAGCGCGAGAAAGGTCCGCAGCGTCGGAAAGCGACTGTCCGGCCCCGCCACCTCGGGGATGCGGGTCAGCAGCGTGCCCTTGCCATGAACGACCTCATCATGGCTGATCGGCAGCAGGAAGTTCTCGGCATTGCGATACAGGCTGAAGAACGTCAGCAGGTTATGGTGCCAGAACCGGTTGATCGGGTCTTCCGCCAGATAGCGCAGCCCGTCATTCATCCAGCCCATCGCCCATTTATAGGTGAAGCCCAGCCCCCCCGCATCGGGCGGCAGGGTCACACCGGCATAGGCGGTCGATTCCTCGGCAATCGTCACCGCGCCATGGGGCAGCGCGCGGGCGACGCGGCGCAGCAGGTCGGCGGCCTCGTAGTTCTCGTTCCCGCCATTGACATTGGGCAGCCAATTGTCGCCGTCGCGCGAATAATCGCGATAGAGCATGGATGCCACCGCATCGACCCGCAGCGCATCGATATTGTAGTTCTCCACCCAATAGACGGCGCTTTCGGTCAGGAAATCCGCGACCTCCCACCGGCCAAAGTCATAGATATGGGTGTTCCAATCCTGATGATAGCCAAGGCGCGGGTCGGCATATTCGTAAAGCGCGGGGCCGTCGAAATGCGCCAGACCATGCGCATCGGTGGGGAAATGTCCGGGCACCCAGTCCAGGATGACGCCCAGACCCGCCGCATGGGCGGCAGCGACAAAGCGGCGCAGCCCGTCGGGATCGCCCAGCCGGCCGGTCGGCGCGAACATGCCCACCGGCTGATAACCCCATGACCCGCCAAAGGGATATTCGCTGATCGGCAGCAATTCCAGATGCGTGAAGTTCAGCCCCGCGGCATAGGGGATCAGCCGCGCGGCCAGTTCGTCCCAGTTCAGGCTGGACCCGTCGGCATGGCGATCCCAGCTGGGCAGATGCACCTCATAGGCGGAAATCGGCGCGGCGCGGTCCAGACGCCGGGCGCGGTCGGGGTTCGGCGCGGGCGGCGGCGGCAGGTCGCGGATGATGGATGCGGTGCCGGGCGGCACCTCCATTTGCAGCGCGACCGGATCGGCCTTTTCGCGGGCCTGCCCGTCCGATCCGATGATGCCGTATTTGTATCGCTGGCCGGGCCGGGCGCCATGCACCCACCCCCGCCACACGCCGTCATCGCCGCGCGACAGCGGGTTGGCGTGCCATTGCCAGCCGTTGAAATCGCCGATCACGCAGACATCGCGGGCATTGGGTGCCCAGACGGCAAAGTCGCAGCCCTCGGGCCAGGGCAAGGCGCCGCGCCGGTGCCAATAGCGGTTGCGGGCGGGGCCGGTGGCAGCGGATGCGGGCGGGGCCTTGGGTGCCACAGCCTTCGCCCCGGCCTTTTCCGCCCCCGTCCCCTTGCCGCGCACCGATCTGGCCATATCGCCCCCCTGCCCGTGACCCTAAAGCGCCGACTCGGCCCCCCAGATGTCTTTCATGTAAGCACGAACCGCCCGGTCAGACGAGAAAAAGCCCATGCCTGCGACATTCAGGATGGCCTGGCGCGCCCATTCCTCGGGCTGGGCAAAGCGGCGGTCGGCCTCGGCCTGGGCCGCGTCATAGGCATCGAAATCCGATGCCACCATGAAATAGTCGTGGTGGCGCAGATTGCCCATCAGCCCGTGATAGCGCGCCGGATCGTCGGGGTTGAAGGTGCCCGCCTCGATCAGCGCGATCACCCGTTGCAGCACCGGGCTGGCGGCAATCGCCTGCGCGGCATGGCCAGCGATCTGGCGGCGCTCCTGCACCTGATCGGCGGTCATGCCGAACAGGATGAAGTTCTCGGCCCCCACATGATCGCGGATCTCGACATTGGCGCCGTCCAGCGTGCCGATGGTCAGCGCGCCGTTCAGCGCGAATTTCATGTTGCCGGTGCCGGATGCCTCTTTCCCCGCGGTCGAGATCTGCTCGGACAGGTCCGCCGCCGGGATCAGCTTTTCGGCCATGGTGACGTTGTAATTGGCCGGATAGGCGATCAGTAGCTGATCGCGGGTCGCGGCATCGGCATTCACCGTGCGCGCCACGTCATTGATCAGTCGGATGATGTCCTTGGCCATGGCATAGCCCGGCGCGGCCTTGCCGCCGAACACCCGCAGGCGCGGGACGCCCCGGCCCTGCCCCGCCTTGATCCGGTCCCAATCCGCGACCGCTTGCAGGATGTTCATCAACTGACGCTTGTATTCGTGGATCCGCTTGACCTGCACGTCAAACATCGCCGCCGGGTTGACCCCGGCCCCCGCCACCACCGACAACCAGGGGGCCACGGCCTCTTTCCGCGCGGCCTTGGCGCGGCGGAAATCGGCGCGGAAACCGGCGTCATCGGCCAGGGGCTTCAGTTCGGCCAGCCGGTCCAGGTCCGCCTCCCATCCCGCGCCGATCGCCTCGGTGATCAGCGCCGACAGGCCGGGGTTGGCCAGCCGCAGCCAGCGGCGCGGGGTCACGCCATTGGTCACATTGACGATGCGGCCCGGATGCAGCGCGCCCAGATCGGGAAACAGTTGCGACTTCACCAGATCGGTATGCAAAGCCGAGACGCCATTCACCTTGTGCGCGGTCATGAAGGCCAGATCGCCCATATGCACCTGCCCGTCACGCAGCGCGCCGACATGGCCGGGGCGGTTCGGATGGGCGGCACGGTGCGCCTCATCAATGCGGGCGATGATGTCCAGATGACGCGGCAGCACCTGACGCATCAGATCCTCGGGCCAGCATTCCAGCGCCTCGGGCAGCAGGGTGTGGTTGGTAAAGCCCAGGCAACGGGTCGCGATCTCCAGCGCGGGGGCGAAATCGACGGCGTGGATATCATGCAGGATCCGCACCAGCTCCGCCCCGGCGATGGCGGGATGGGTATCGTTCATCTGGATGGCGACGTGATCGGGCAGCCGCGTCAGGTCGGTATGGTGATCCAGATAGCGGCGCAGGATGTCCTGAACGGCGGCCGAGGTCAGGAAATATTCCTGCTTCAGCCGCAATTCCTTGCCCGCCCAGGTCGTATCATCAGGGTAAAGCACCCGCGACAGCGTGCGCGCGAAGGCCTCGGGCGCCGCCGCCGCCGCGTAATCCCCGGCGTTGAACCGCGCCAGGTCAAAGCCATGTTCGGCCTTGGCCGACCACAGCCGCAGCGTATTGGCCCAGCGGCCCTGCCAGCCGATCACCGGGGTGTCGCTGGCCTCGGCCAGAACCGATTGGGCGGGGTGCCAATAGTTGTTCGACACATGCCCGCCAAAGGTCACGCGATAGGTGGCTTCGGGGCGCTCGAACTCCCACGGGTGGCGTTGGCTCAGCCAGTGTTCGGGGCGCTCGATCTGGCGGCCATGGTCGAAATCCTGCGCGAACAGGCCATGTTCATAGCGGATGCCATAGCCATAGCTGGGGCAACCCAGCGTCGCCATGCTTTCCAGATAGCAGGCCGCCAACCGCCCCAGCCCGCCATTGCCAAGCGCCGCATCGGGTTCATCCTTGACCACCGCGTCGAAATCCTGACCCAACCCGGTCAGCGCATCGCGCGCGATATCGTAAAGCCCCAGGTTCATCGCGGCATCCTCAATCAGGCGGCCGATCAGGAACTCCATCGACAGGTAATAGACCCGCTTCAACCCGTTGTCATAGGCCTTGCGCGTGGCCGCGAACCAGGGCGCCACGATCCGGTCGCGCAGCGCGAAGGACAAGGCCATCCGCCAGTCGTAAAGGCTGGCATGGGCCTCATCCTTGCCCATGGTGAAGGTCAGGTGATGGCGGATCGCCTGGGTCAATTCTGCGGCAGAGACGGGGGCAGAGACGGGGGCAGAAACGGGGGCTGCGGATTGGGTCACGGGAAACGATCCTCGGGCAAAAACGGGCAATTTCAGCGAATGTTACCGCCAACATCGCGCTTTTCAACGCATGGGCCGGTGTCGTCAAGATATTCCTTGGGTGGATCACCCGTCGCCGGGCAGGCTCGCCGTCTCGGGCAAGAGCACGGTGAAGGTGCTGCCATGTCCCTTGCGGCTGGTGATCTTCAGCCGCCCGCGATGGCGGTTGATGATGTGCTTGACGATGGCCAGCCCCAGCCCTGTGCCGCCCTTTTCGCGCGACCGGTGGGTGTCGACGCGGTAAAAGCGTTCGGTCAGGCGCGGCAGGTGGATCGGGTCGATCCCCTCGCCCTTGTCGATGACCTCGACCTGGATGGCGGGGCCGCGCAGCACCGGCTCACGCGGGATGCGGGTCAGGCGCAGGCGGATCTCGCCGCCCGATGCGCCGTATTTCAGCGCGTTCTCGATCAGGTTGGTGAACAGCTGCGTCAACTGGTCAGCATCGCCCGGCACTGGGACGGGATCGCCCAGACCCTCGCTGGCGAAGCTGACGCCTGCCGCCTCGGCCTGCGGGCGCAGCGTCAACGCGCAGCCCCGGATCAGCGCCGCCAGATCCAGCCGCGCGGCGGGGCGGCGGCGTTCCTCGGATTCGACCCGGCTGAGCGACAAGAGATCCGCCACCAGCCGGTTCATCCGCCCGGCCTCGCGCTCCATGATCGTCAGGAACCGGTCGCGCGCGGCGGCATCATCGCGCGCAGGCCCGCGCAGGGTCTCGATGAAACCCATCAGCGCGGTCAGGGGCGTGCGCAATTCATGGCTGACATTGGCCACGAAATCCCGCCGCATCGCCTCGGCATGTTCCAGCGCGGTCGTGTCTTGCAAGACGATCAGCGCGCCCTGCCCGGCCGTCCCCTCGACGCGCGAGGCGCTGACATCGGCCACCATCTCGCGCGTGGGGCCGGCAATGGTGGTGCGCAGACCGCGCGGCCCCTGGCCCGCCAGCACCGCCTCCAACGCGGCATTGATGCCGGGCTGGCGCAGCACGGTGACGAAGGGCCGCCCCACCAGATCATCGCCCAGAAAGGCGCGCATCGCGGCATTGGCGGCCATGATCCGCGCCTCGGCATCGGTCAGGATGACCGGCACCGGCAGGGCCTCCAGCAGGCTGGCGGTCAGCAATCCGTCCATCTCAGTCGATCCGCTTCAGCCCGGCGCGGAAGCGCGCGGCGTTGTGCTGATAATGCAGCGCACTGGCGATCAGCCGCTGGCGCGCGGCCTCGTCCAGATCGCGCACCACCTTGCCCGGCGCGCCCATCACCAGCGATCCGGGCGGGATCACCTTGCCCTCGGTCACCAGGGCGCCCGCGCCGATCAGGCAGCCTTCGCCGATCATCGCGCCGTTCAGGATGGTCGCGCCCATGCCGATCAGCGCGCCGTCACCGATGGTGCAGCCGTGCAGCATCGCCTTGTGGCCGATGGTGCAATTCGCGCCGATCACCAGCGGAAAGCCCATGTCGGTATGGCAGACCACGTTTTCCTGAAGGTTCGACCCGTCCCCGACCTTGATCACCTCATTGTCGCCGCGCAGCGTGCAGCCGAACCAGATGCTTGCGCGCGGCCCCACGACGATCTTGCCGATCAGATTGGCGTCATGGGCGACAAAGGCGTCCTCCGCGATCTGCGGGCGGTGGCCATCCAGTTCAAAGATCATGACGCTTCCTTGTCCAATGCGCGCAGGAACGGGGTCAGCCCGGTGCGGCGGTCGCGCTTCAGCCGCTCGGCCCGGATGATGGCGGTCAGGTCGTCGAAACAGGCGTCGATATCGTCATTGACCAGCACGTAATCATATTCGGCCCAGTGGCTGATCTCGGCCATCGACTTGTCCATCCGCGCCCGGATCACCGCGTCGCTATCCTGCCCGCGCGCCCGCAGGCGGCGTTCCAGTTCGGCAATCGAGGGCGGCAGGATGAAGACCGACACCACATCGCGCCCAAGCGCCGAGTTGCGGATCTGCTGGCCGCCCTGCCAGTCGACGTCGAACAGCGTGTCGCAGCCCCGCGCCATCGCCGCATCGACCGGGGCGCGCGGGCTGCCGTAGAAATTGCCAAAGACCTGCGCATGTTCCAGCATCCCGCCGCTATCGACCAGCGTCCGAAACCGGTCGAGGGTCAGGAAATGGTAATGCTGCCCGTCGACCTCGCCCGCGCGCGGCGGGCGCGTGGTGGCGCTGACCGAAAAGCACATGCTGGGATCCCAGTCCATCAGCCGCCGCGACAGGGTGGATTTCCCCGCGCCCGAGGGCGAGGAGAGGATCAGCAAAAGCCCCCGCCGTTCCAGGGCAATGGGTGTGGCGCGGGTCGGGTCTTGGGTCATGCGCAGCCTCCGTCAGCCTGCCCTTCCATCCCGCAGCGATGGGCCAAGGTCAAGGTGCATGGGGCTGCGGGGGCAACGGGACTGCGTTAACTATTTGGCAAGAAAGTCCTGAAATCCCGGCCCGGATCGGCTATGATCGGCGCAGGCCCAAGGCTGATGGCGGACGGGTCGGTGAAGGAACAGGGTCATGGGTCAGGATTTTCACGGCGGCGGGGAACAGAACGGCGGCACGGTGGGGCAACCGCCGCCGGGGGATCCCCGCATCCTGCCGCTGGCCGATTTCGACCGCCGGATCGCGCATCGCACCATCACCGAGTTGCGCAGCTATTGGCAGGGCCTGCTGCGCGGCCGCGCCGTGCCCGAACGCGCCCAGATCGACCCTCGCGCGATCGAACGCACGCTGGAATATGCCTTCATCCTCGAACGGGTGGCGGCGGGCCATGCACGGTTCCGCATCGCCGGGATGCATCTGAACGACCTGATGGGGATGGAGGTGCGCGGGATGCCGCTGGCATCTTTCTTCACACCGGATGCGAGGTCAAGGCTGCAAGCCCTTCTGGAACAAGTCTTTTCCGGCCCCGAGATTGTCGAACTTCGGCTTGAGGCCGAACCGGGTTTCGGCCGCCCCGCGTTGCCCGCGCGGATGCTGCTGATGCCGCTGCGGTCCGATCTGGGCGATGTGACGCGCGCGCTTGGCTGCCTGATCGCCGAAGGCCCGCCGGGCCGCGCGCCGCGCCGCTTTGGCATCGCCACGGCCCAAGCCTTTGCGGTGATCCCCGGTGCGCCGACCGGGCCGCGCCCCGATCTGCCGAAAGCTGCCCCACCCCAAGCCCCGCCGCAGGCCGAAGCGCCCCCGGCCGCTCTCCGGCCAGCTCCGCGCGGCCCCGGCCCCGACACACCCGAGGGACGCCGCGCCCGGTTCCATATTGTCACCTGAGTGCCAAAAGTTACGGGCCGCCCCCTCGGACGGCCCGTTTTTCTTTTCATACCAGCAGCTTACAGCGCCGCAGCCAATTCCGACCGGCGCCGGTCCTGCAATTCCTCGGCCACCAGGAAGGCCAGTTCCAGCGACTGACTGGCGTTCAGACGCGGGTCGCAGGCGGTATGATAGCGCGAGGACAGATCCTCATCCGTCACCGCCGACACGCCGCCGGTGCATTCGGTGACATCCTGGCCGGTCATCTCGAAATGCACGCCGCCGGGGATCGTGCCCTCGGCCTTGTGAACCGCGAAGAACTCGCGCACTTCGCGCAGCACCGATTCAAAGGGCCGGGTCTTGAAGCCCGAGGCCGATTTGATCGTGTTGCCGTGCATCGGGTCGCAGGTCCAGACGACATTCGCGCCTTCCTCTTGCACGGCGCGGATCAGGCGCGGCAGGTGGTCGCCGACGCTGCCCGCCCCGAACCGCGCGATCAGCGTCAGCCGACCCGGTTCATTCGCCGGATTCAGCTTGGCGATCAGCGCCTTGAGATCGCTTTCGCTGATCGAGGGACCGCATTTCAGCCCAATCGGGTTCTGCACGCCCCGGCAGAACTCGACATGCGCGCCATCGACCTGGCGGGTGCGGTCACCGATCCAGATCATGTGACCCGACCCCGCGACCGGCAGGCCGGTGGTGCTGTCGATGCGGGCCAGAGCCTCTTCATATTCCAGCAGCAGGGCCTCGTGGCTGGTGTAGAAATCGACGCTGCCCAGTTCCGGCACATTGTCCGAGGTCACGCCGGTCGCCCGCATGAACTCCATCGTGTCGGCGATGCGGGTGGCGATCTCGCGGTAGCGGGTGGCCTCGGCGCCTTCGGCAAACCCGGCGATCCACGTCTGCACGCGGTGCATGTCGGCATAACCGCCGGTCGAGAAGGCGCGCAGCAGGTTCAGGCTGGCGGCGGCCTGGGTATAGGCTTGCAGCATCCGGCCCGGATCGGGGATGCGCGCTTCGGGGGTGAAGTCGAAGCCGTTGATGATGTCGCCGCGATAGCTGGGCAGCTCGACCCCGCCCATCGCCTCCATCGGGGCGCTGCGCGGCTTGGCAAATTGCCCGGCCATGCGCCCGACCTTGACCACCGGCAGTTTGGCGCCCCAGGTCAGCACGACCGCCATCTGCAACAGCACCTTGAACGTGTCGCGGATGTTGTCGGCGGAAAACTCGGCGAAGGATTCGGCGCAGTCGCCGCCCTGCAACAGGAAGGCGCGGCCCGCCGCGACCTCGGCCAGCGACCGCTTCAGGCGGCGCACCTCACCGGCGAAGACCAGCGGCGGGTATTTGCCCAGTTGCCCCTCGACCTGCGCCAGGGCGTCAGCATCCAGGTAATCGGGCATCTGCACCCGCGGCTTCGCCCGCCAATCCGATTTCGTCCAAGCCTGCGCCATGGCAACCCCCACATGATCTGCGCGTGCTTATAGCCAGCCCGCCGGGGGGTTGCAAACCGTTCCCGTTCGCGCAAACGCCGCGCCTGCGAAGTGCCCGGCGGCCTCCACGCCCCCCCTTGCAAGGTCGCGGCAAAAGCAGGATGACTGGCGATCATGTCCAAGCCACGCCGCTTTTTCTTCGTCCTTCTGGACCGCTTCACGATGATGTCGCTGGCCGGCGCGGTCGAGCCGCTGCGGCTGGCCAATCGCGCCGCCGGGCGCACGCTTTATACATGGCGGCTGTTGGGCGAAGGCGGGCTTGAGGCGCGCTGTTCCAATGGCGCGCGCATCGGGCTGGATGGCGGGCTTGGCGCCGATGACGCCGACGACCTGACGCCCGACGATACGATTCTGGTGATCGGCGGCATCGACGTGGCCGATGCGACGACGCGGCCGGTGCTGAACTGGCTGCGCGCCCGCGCCCGTCGCGGCGGCCCGGTGGGCGGGCTGTGCACCGGCGCCTGGGCGCTCGCCCGCGCGGGCCTGCTCGAGGATCGCCGCGCCACGATCCACTGGGAAAATCAGGACGGTTTCGCCGAGGATTTTCCGCGGGTCGAACTGGTCAAGTCGGTCTTCGTGATCGACGGCAAGCGGTTGACCTGCGCGGGCGGCATGGCCTCGACCGATCTGATGCTGCGCCTGATCGCCACCGACCATGGCGAGGAACTGGCCGCGACCGTCGCCGACCAATTGATCTATACCACCATCCGCACCGGCCAGGACAGCCAGCGGCTGTCGATCCCCACCCGGATCGGCGTGCGCCATGGCAAGCTGGCGCAGGTGATCGGCCGGATGGAGGCGAACCTGGAAGACCCGATCAGCCCGGCGATCCTGGCCGAACAGGTCGGCATGTCGACGCGCCAGCTGGAACGGCTGTTCCGCCGCTATCTGCACCGCAGCCCGAAACGCTATTACATGGAAATCCGTCTGGCCAAGGCGCGTAACCTGTTGATGCAGACCGATCTTCCGGTGATCGAGGTGGCGCTTGCCTGCGGCTTTGCCAGCCCGTCGCATTTTTCCAAATGCTACCGCGCGCAATATGGCAGCACGCCTTACCGCGAACGCGGCGCGCTTGGCGGACCCGAGGACGAGGCGCCCGAGGTCGAGATCGGCCCGATGGCCGATGCAACCTTCGACGACGATCTGGACTAAGACCGCCGCTTTTCCCGGCGCGCGAACAGATCGGTTCAAAACACCCGTTGCGGCTTTTCTTTTCTGTCGGCCACGTTAATGTCGCCGACAGGAACTTGTTCCAACACGGGAGTTACAACATGAAAAAACTGCTTCTGGCCTCGGTCGCCGCATTGGTTGCGGGCGCCGCCAGCGCCGAAGAGATCAAGATGGGTGTCTCGCTGGGCTTCACCGGCCCGCTGGAATCCATGGCCCCGCACATGGCGGGCGGCGCCGAGCTGGCCTATAAAGAGGTCTCGGAATCAGGCAAGCTGCTGGGCGGCACCACCGTTGTCGCGGTGCGCAGCGATTCCACCTGCACCGATGCCGCCGCGGCCACCGCGGGCGTCGAAAAGCTGATCACCACCGAAGGCGTCAAGGGTATCGTCGGCGGCATGTGCTCGGGCGAGGCGACGGCCTCGTTGCAGAACGTCGCCATGCCGAACGGCGTTGTCATGATCTCGCCCTCGGCCACTTCGCCCGCGCTGTCGAACCTGGAAGATGGCGGGCTGTTCTTCCGCACCGCGCCTTCGGACGCGCGTCAGGGCGAAGTTCTGGCCGATCTCTTGATCGCCAAGGACATCAAGGAAGTCGCCGTCACCTTTACCAACAACGACTATGGCAAGGGCCTGGCCGACAGCTTTGCCGCGGCCTTCGCGGCCAAGGGCGGCAAGGTGACCGTTTCGGCGCCGCATGACGATGGCAAGGCGGATTACTCGGCCGAAGTCGGCGCACTGGCCGCCGGTGGTGGTCAGGCGCTGGTCGTGGCGGGTTACGCCGACCAGGGCGGCGCGGGCATCCTGCGCGGCTCGATCGATCAGGGCGCGTTCGACAAGTTCGTCCTGCCCGACGGCATGGTCGGCAGCGGTCTGGAAGAAAAGTTCGGCAAGGAGCTGGACGGCTCGATCGGCATCAACCCGGCCTCGGACGGCCCCGGCCGCGCCAAGTTCGAGGAAATGGCGAAAGCCGCCGGTTTCGATCCGAACTCGCCCTATTCGGGTGAGGCCTATGACGCCGGTGCGCTGATGCTGCTGGCCATGCAGGCTGCCAACTCGTCCGATCCGAAAGTCTGGAAAGACAAGGTGATGGACGTGGCCAACGCGCCCGGCGAAAAGATCCTGCCCGGCGAGCTGGCCAAGGGGCTTGAGCTGCTGGCCGCTGGCACCGACATCGACTATGACGGCGCCAGCTCGGTCGAGTTCGTGGGCAACGGCGAAAGCGCCGGCAGCTTCCGCGAAACCGAAGTCAAGGATGGCAAGTTCACCACCGTGACCTTCCACTAAGCCTGACCAAGATCGGCAGCCCGGATCATCTCCGGGCTGCTTTTCCATAAAAACAAGCCGTTGAACGGCGAACTTCACATCAGATGTGAAGAATATCAGGGGACCCCATGATCCGGGTTGAAAATCTTTGCAAACAGTTCGGCGGCTTCCGTGCCGTCGACGGGGCGAGCCTTGAGATCGCCACCGGCTCGATCACCGGGCTGATCGGCCCGAATGGCGCGGGCAAATCCACCTTGTTCAACGTCATCGCCGGGGTCCACAAGCCGACCAGCGGCCGCGTCATCATGGATGGCGAGGACATCACCGGCCTGCCCCCCCACGCCCTGTTTCACAAGGGCTTGCTGCGCACCTTCCAGATCGCGCATGAGTTCGCCTCGATGAGCGTGCGGGAAAACCTGATGATGGTGCCTGCCGGTCAGACCGGCGAAAGCATCCTGAACACCTGGACCCGCCGTGGCCGCATCCGCGAGGAAGAACGCGCCCTGCGCGCCAAGGCCGATGAGGTGCTGGATTTCCTGACCATCACCCATGTCGCCGATGAAAAGGCGGGCAACCTGTCGGGCGGGCAGAAGAAGCTGCTGGAACTGGGCCGCTGCATGATGGTCGAGGCCAAGATCGTCTTTCTGGATGAGGTCGGCGCCGGGGTGAATCGCACGCTGCTGAACACCATCGGTGATGCCATCGTGCGGCTGAACCGCGAGCGTGGCTATACGTTCTGCGTGATCGAACACGACATGGATTTCATCGGCCGCCTGTGCGATCCGGTGATCGTCATGGCCGAGGGCAAGGTGCTGGCCGAAGGCCCCGCCGCGCATATCATGGAAAACGAGGCCGTGATCGAGGCCTATCTGGGCCGCGGCCTGAAAAACAAGGACATGGTGGGCGCATGAGCGGAGCCAGTGAATTCGGCGGGCGCGGCAACCGCGACGCTTCCATCGTCAACACCCATGGCCGGGGCAGCATCGACACCAGCCGCAAATCCGGCCCCGTCGCCCCGGCGCACGCTGGCGACCCCTTCCTGATCGGTGAGGCGATGACCGGCGGCTATGGCGCGGCCGACATCCTGCACGGCTGCACGCTGGCCGTCGAACGCGGCAAGATCGCCGTCATCGTCGGGCCGAACGGCGCGGGCAAATCGACCGCGATGAAGGCCGTGTTCGGGATGCTGACCCTGCGCCAGGGCCGCGTCGTTCTGGATGGCGAGGACATTACCGCGCTGTCGCCGCAGGACCGGGTGGCCAAAGGCATGGGCTTCGTGCCGCAGGTCAACAACGTCTTCCCGACCATGAGCGTTCAGGAAAACCTGGAAATGGGTGCCTTCCTGCGCCAGGACGATTTCCGCCAGACCATCGAACAGGTCTATGAGCTGTTCCCGATCCTGCGCGAGAAACGCCACCAGAATGCGGGCGAATTGTCGGGCGGGCAGCGCCAGCAGGTCGCCGTGGGCCGGGCGCTGATGACCCAGCCCAAGGTCTTGATGCTGGACGAACCCACCGCCGGGGTCAGCCCGATCGTCATGGACGAATTGTTCGACCGCATCATCGAGGTTGCGCGCACCGGCATTTCCATCCTGATGGTCGAACAGAACGCCCGTCAGGCTCTGGAAATTGCCGATGTCGGCTATGTGCTGGTGCAGGGCGCCAACAAATACACCGGCACCGGGCGCGAGCTGATGGCCGATGACGAGGTGCGCCGCACCTTCCTGGGGGGCTAGGCGATGCGCAACCTTTCGATTGCCGCGCTGATCGCGGCCGCCCTTCCGGGGCTGGCGGTGGCGGGTCCGGCGCAGATTCTGGACTGCGCCTTTGCCACCGAATGCCTGGACGGCGATTGCGCCGCCTCGGGCTATGCGCTGACGCTGAACGTCACTGATGCGCCGGACGCCGTGACCGCCGAACTGCGCGACGATGCCGAGACCGCGCAACTGCGCGGCCAGCGTCACGGCGGCGCGCTTGCGCTGGATGCGGGGACCACCCTGCCCGCCCGTCTGGTCAGCATCGGCGCTGATGGTGCGGCGCGTTACACCACCCATCTGACCGACCCGGTGATGTCGATCACCTATGTCGGCCATTGCAAGGAAGCCGCGTGATGGACTTTCTCAACGCCCTGGTGGCGCTTCTCAATTTCGTCATCATCCCGGCCTCGGTCTATGGCGCGCAACTGGCGCTTGGGGCTTTGGGGGTGACGCTGATCTATGGCATCCTGCGGTTCTCGAACTTTGCCCATGGCGACACCATGGCCTTTGGCACCGCGGCGACGATCATGGCGACCTGGGGGCTGCAAGCCGCGGGCATCAGCCTTGGCCCGCTGCCGACCGCGCTTTTGGCGCTGCCCATCGGCATTGCGGTGACCGCGCTTCTGGTGCTGGCGACCGACAAGGTGGTCTATCAGTTCTACCGCCAACGCCGGTCCGATCCGGTGATCCTTGTCATCGCCTCGATCGGGGTGATGTTCGTAATGAACGGCGTCACCCGCTTTCTGATCGGCGTCGAGGAAATCCAGTTCGACGACAGCGCCCGGTTCCTGATCAACGTCCGCGACTTCCGCGAGGCGACGGGGCTGGACGAAGGCCTGGCCCTGCGCACCAACCAGGTGCTGACGCTGGTCACCGCCGCGATCTGCGTCTGGGTGCTGTTCTGGTTCCTGAACAAGACCCGCACCGGCAAATCCATGCGCGCCTATTCCGACAATGAGGATCTGGCGCTTTTGTCGGGCATCAACCCCGACCGCGTGGTGCGCATGACCTGGGTCATCGCCTCGGCGCTTGCGGTGATCGCGGGCACGCTTTACGGGCTGGACAAGTCGTTCAAGGCCTTCAACTATTTCCAGCTTCTGCTGCCGATCTTCGCCGCCGCCATCGTCGGCGGCCTGGGCAGCCCGCTGGGCGCCATCGCCGGGGGCTTTGTCGTGGCCTTCTCGGAAGTCGGCGTGACCTATGCCTTCCGCAAGGTCGTGGGCTATCTGGGGCCAGAGGGCTGGCAGCCCGATTCCATGCTGCAACTGCTGTCCACCGAATACAAGTTCGCGGTCAGCTTCGTCATTCTTATCATTGTGTTGCTGATCAAGCCCACCGGGCTGTTCCGCGGCAAGTCGGTCTAGGGGGGCTGGTCATGGCTGGAAAACGTCAGGAAGCGGCCGGTTCGGTCTGGCGCGCACCGGTGCTGTTTGCGGCATTGGCGCTGCTCTTTGTGCTGGAGGGTACGGTCTCGAACAGCCTGTTCTCGGGCAATTGGAACACCTCGCTGGGCATTCTGAATATGGGGCTGATCTCGGCCATCATGGCCTTGGGCGTGAACATGCAATGGGGCTATGCGGGGCTGTTCAACACCGGGGTCGTCGGATTTGTCGCGCTTGGCGGGCTGGCACCGGCGTTGATCGCCATGCCCTCGGTTCCCGGCGCGTGGGAGGCCGGGATGCCGCGGCTGTTCGCCGGTCTGGCGATCGGCCTGCTGACCGTCGCCGCCGCGATCTGGACCTGGGGGCGGATGTCGCGCAGCCGGGCGCGTCCCTGGGCGGTGCTGGCGCTGCTGGTCGTCGGGCTGGCGATCTATCGCTATGTGCTGGACCCGGCGGTCGCGGCGATTGAATCGAACAACCCCTCGGGTGCCGGGCATATCGGCGGGCTTGGCCTGCCGGTTCTGCTGGCCTGGCCGGTCGGCGCGCTGTTTGCCGCCGGGGCCGCCTGGATCGTCGCCAAGACCGCGCTTGGGCTGCGGTCGGACTATCTGGCCATCGCCACCCTGGGCATCGGCGAGATCATCGTGGCCATCCTGAAGAACGAGGATTGGCTGGCCCGCGGCGTCAAGAACGTCGTCGGCATCCCGCGCCCCGTCCCCTATGAGATCGAGCTGCAAGCCGACCCGGCATTCGTCGAACGCGCGGCCGGTTGGGGGATGGATGTCACGACCGCTTCGACCATCTGGGTCAAGGTGCTTTACGCGGGCCTGTTCGCGGCGGTTCTGGTGGCGCTGATCGTGCTGGCGGAACTGGCCCTGCGCAGCCCCTGGGGCCGGATGATGCGCGCCATCCGCGATAATGAGACCGCCGCAGGCGCGATGGGCAAGAACGTCACCGGCCGGCATTTGCAGATCTTCATCCTGGGCGCTGCCGTCATCGGCCTGGCTGGCGCCATGATGATCACGCTGGACGGGCAGATGACGCCCACCACCTATAACCCGCTGCGCTATACCTTTCTGATCTGGGTGATGGTGATCGTCGGCGGGTCGGGCAACAACTGGGGCGCGGTGCTGGGCGGGATGCTGATCTGGTATCTGTGGATCAAGGTCGAGCCTTGGGGTGGCGCGCTGATGCAGCTTGTCACCTCGGGCATGGCCGAGGGCTGGCTGAAATCGCACCTGCTGAACAGCGCCGCGCATATGCGCCTGCTGACGATGGGGCTGATCCTGCTTCTGGTGCTGCGTTTCGCGCCGCGCGGGCTGCTGCCGGAACGCTGAAAGACCGGGCGCGGGTCAGTCGATGGCCCGCGCCCAATCCAGGATCAGATCGCTGACCGGCCCGGTCTGCGAGGGGCTAAGGATGTCGCCCGCGATCACATGGGCATAGGGATCATCGCCCGGCCCCATCACAAGCTGCTGCGCTGTGACCGGCCCACCCCAGCGGGCCGCGACCTGCGCGGTCGTCGCGGGCGAGACCACCTGATCGGCCCCTGCGGTCAGCACCAGAAGCGGCTGGCGCGCATCCGCGTAATCGCCCCGCGCCGCGTGATCAGCCAAAGCCGCCATCGGAAACAGTGCGACCGTCGGATAGCAGGTCGTCCAGAACCGCGCATGATCGGCGTTGATCGGGTCGAAGCAGCGTTCCCGCCCGGCAACCAGCGGCCCCCAATGGCGCGCAAAGGGCCAGGTCAGAATCGTCGCCGCCGAACTGTTCAGCCCGAAATTGGGCGAGATCAGCACCAGGGCGTCGATCTGCCCGCCCAGACCCTGCTGACGCGCGGCCTCGGCCGCCAGCGTCCCGCCGGTCGAGGTGGCGATGACCAGCACCCGCCGCCCCAGCCGATGCCCGATCGCCAAGGCCCGCGCCGTGTCGTCCATCCAGTCGCGCACGGTGGGGCCAGCCATCGCGTCGCCACCCTGGCCATGCCCGGCCAGCCGCGCGAAATAGAGGTTCGCGCCAAGGCCAGCCGCCACCCGGTCGGGAACCGGGCGGATTTCCTGCGGCGTGGCGGAAAAGCCGTGCAGATAGATCACCGCCCAGTCGGTCTGGGCGCCCGGCGCCCCGGCCCAGATCACGCGCGCCGCCAGATCGGGATCGACCCCCGCCTCATGCGCGGCAATGTCGGCGGCAAGGTCCGCACCCAGATCGGCGGCCCCGGCGCGCGGGGTCAGATGGACCGGCTCACGCGGGCCGATGGCAAAGACCGCGCCGACCAGCAGCGCGCCAAAGGCCGCCGCGCCCATCAACCGGCGCATGTCAGCACCTCGGCCACCGCGGTCTCGATCAGCCGCAGGCAGGGATCGGTTGAAAAGCGGTGGTCGGCGCCCTTGACCAGGGTCAGGCGGATGTCCGGCCCGGTGGCGTGATCCAGCAGATCCAGCGCCCAATCCATCGGCACATCGGCATCATCGGTGCCCTGCAACAGCCGCACCGGACAGGGCAGATGCAGCGCCTCTGTCATCACCAGATGATCGCGGCCATCTTCGATCAGGCGGCGGGTGATGACATAGGGCTCATCGCCGTAATCGCTGGGCAGCGCGATCTGGCCCTCATCCATCACCTGCGCACGCTCGGCATCTGAGAACCCGGCCCAGAAGCCCGCTTCGGTGAAATCCGGGGCGGCGGCGATTGTGACAAGGCCGGCCAGCCGCGCGCCCAGATGATCGCGCGCGATCAGCAGGCTGATCCAGCCGCCCATGGATGATCCGACCAGCACCACCGGCCCCTCGGTCAGCGCGTCAATCGCGGCCCGCGCGTCCGCCGCCCAATCGCCGATGCAGCCATCGGTGAACGCGCCCGAGGATTGCCCATGCCCGGAATAATCGAAGCGCAGAAAGGCCTGCCCCCGCGCCCGCGCCCAGGCCTCCAAAGCGAGGGCCTTGGTCCCCTCCATGTCGGATTTGAACCCGCCCAGAAACACCACGGTCGGGCCGCACCCTTCGGTCTTGTGATGGGCCAGGCGGCGCCCGCTGGCGGTGTCAAGGAACTGCGGCATCATTCTTTCCCCTGCGCGGATGGCGATGTGGCTTGAGTATTTGGACAAAGAGGAAGCCCATTTCCGCTTTGCCCAAATACTCATCCGTCCCCGCCACCCTTACCCCGGTTGACAGGGACGCGCAAAGGGCGCATCACGCCGCCACATACCCGCAACCGGGCGTTCCGTGGGCGCCAAACCGACGAGGAGAACGGCACGATGGCCGATATTTCCCTGACATTCCCCGATGGCAATATCCGCAGCTATCCCGCAGGCATCACCGCCGCCGAGGTGGCGCAATCCATTGCCCCGAGCCTTTCAAAGGCCGCGATCTCGGCCCAGCTTGACGATGCGCATTGGGATCTGGCCTGGCCGATCACCCGCGACGCGCGGCTGTCGATCAACACGCTGAAAGACCCGGTTCCGGCGCTGGAACTGATCCGGCACGACCTGGCGCATGTGATGGCGCGCGCGGTGCAAGAGCTGTGGCCCGACGTCAAGGTGACCATCGGCCCAGTGCGCGATAACGGCTGGTTTTACGATTTCGACCGCGCCGAACCCTTCACCCCCGAGGATCTGGGCGCGATCGAGGCGAAGATGAAGCAGATCATCAACGCCCGCGACCCGATCCGCACCGAGGTCTGGGACCGCGCCCGTGCCATCGCCCATTATGAGGCAGCGGGCGAGCCCTACAAGATCGAGCTGATCGACCGCATCCCCGAAGGCCAGGATATCCGCATGTATTGGCATGGCGACTGGCAGGATCTGTGCCGGGGCCCGCATTTGCAGCACACCGGCCAACTGCCCGCCGATGCCTTCAAGCTGACGCATGTGTCCGCCGCCTATTGGCTGGGCGACAACACCCGCCCCATGCTGCAACGCATCTACGGCGTGGCCTTCCGTAACCGCGATGAGCTGAAGACCTATACCACGATGATGGAGGAGGCAGCCAAGCGCGACCACCGCAAGCTGGGCCGCGAGATGGACCTGTTCCACATGCAGGAGGAGGCGCCGGGCCAGGTGTTCTGGCATCCGAACGGCTGGACGATCTACACCCAGTTGCAGGATTACATGCGCCGCCGCCAACGCGCGGGCGGCTATGTCGAGGTGAACACCCCGCAGGTGGTGAACCGCAAGCTGTGGGAAGCCAGTGGCCATTGGGACAACTATCAGGAAAACATGTTCATCGTCGAAGTCGATGAGGAACATGCCAAGACGAAAACCGTCAACGCGCTGAAGCCGATGAACTGCCCCTGCCATGTGCAGATCTTCAATGTCGGCATCAAATCCTATCGCGACCTGCCCCTGCGCATGGCCGAATTCGGATCCTGCGCGCGCTATGAACCTTCGGGCGCGCTGCATGGCATCATGCGGGTGCGCGGCTTTACCCAGGACGACGCGCATATCTTCTGCACCTTCGATCAGGTCGAGGCCGAAAGCCGGAAGTTCATCGAATTCCTGTCGCAGATCTATACCGATCTGGGCTTTCAGACGTGGCGCATCAAACTGTCCACGCGACCGGAAAAGCGGGTGGGCAGCGAGGAAAGCTGGGACCGGATGGAGGCGGCTTTGGCCAATGCCGTCACCGCCGCCGGCCACAGCTATGAGATCTTCCCCGGCGAGGGCGCCTTTTATGCGCCCAAGCTGGAATTCGTGCTGACCGACGCCATCGGGCGCGACTGGCAGTGCGGCACGCTGCAACTGGACCCGAACCTGCCCGAACGTCTGGATGCCAGCTATATCGGCGAGGATGGCAACCGCCATCGCCCGATCATGCTGCACCGCGCGGTTCTGGGCAGCTTTGAACGCTTCATCGGTATGATGATCGAAAACCACGCAGGCAAGCTGCCCTTCTGGCTGGCCCCGCGTCAGGTCGTGGTCGCCTCGATCGTGTCGGATGCCGATGATTACGTCACCGAAGTGGTCGAGGCCCTGCGCCGCGCCGGTGTCCGGGCCGAGGCCGATACGCGCAACGAAAAGATCAACTACAAGGTGCGCGAACATTCGGTCGGCAAGGTGCCGGTGATCCTGGCACTGGGCGGGCGCGAGGTCGAAAGCCGCAGCGTCTCGGTGCGCCGTCTGGGGCAGGACGGGTCGCGGACGATGGCGCTGGATGATCTGGTGGCGGAACTGGCGCGCGATGCACTGCCGCCCGATCTGCGCCCGACCGAGACCTGAACCGTTTCGTCCAATCTGCGGGTCACGCAGCCAGAGCGACGGATTTTTCTTGCCTTTGCAGGCGAATCTGTCACGCTTTGGCTTGCGTGACTTCAGACTTTCTACCGCCTCCCCTTTCGGGGCATGCCGGACGACCGAAGGCCTGGCTGCACGGCCCGGTCGCGCGTTGCAACCGGGATCACTGAAAGGGAGAAGACGGATGGCCACCGGCACCGTGAAATGGTTCAACACCACCAAAGGTTATGGCTTCATCGCGCCCGATGACGGCGGCAAGGATGTGTTCGTGCACATCTCGGCTGTCGAACGTGCGGGCCTGAAGGGGCTGAACGACAACCAGAAAGTCAGCTATGAATTGCAGTCGGGCCGCGACGGGCGCGCCTCGGCCAGCGATCTGCAACTGCTGTAATCGGCGCCCCATGCGCGCGAACGGCCCGCGTTGCGCGGGCCGTTTTTCATGGGATCAGGCGACGCCCAGATCGGCCTGCACCGCCTTGGTCCAGCCCAGATGCAGGCGGCCCTGATCGTCGCGGATCACCGGGCGCTTCATCAGCGTGGGATGGGCGGACAAAAGCGCATCCGGCCCCTGCCCGCGCGCGCCCTCATCCAGCTTGCGCCAGGTCAGCGAGGCGCGGTTGATGATCGTGTCGCCAAAGGCCGCGATCAGCTCGGCCCGTTCATCCGCGGACAGCGGATCGGTGCGGATGTCGCGGAAATCGGCACCGGGCAGCGCGGCCCGCGCCTTGCGCACCGTGTCGCAGGTGGTGATGCCCCAAATCTGCATCAGATGAACGGCACGAACGGCACACCGCAGCCCGCAAGCGCCGTCAGCGCGGCCAGAATGGTCAGGGTTTTCAAGGTCTTGCGCATGATCTGTCCTTAGTGGATGCGGTTCTTGATGTGCCGCACCATAAGCCAGACACAGATGACGACAAGGGGGACGATGCCGGCCAGCATCACTTCCTTGCTGATGTGCAGGGGCTTGGCCAGCGGATAAAGCAGATAGCCCGCCAGGCTGACGGCGTAATAGCTGATCGCCACGACCGACAGGCCCTCGACCGTTTCCTGAAGCCGCAGTTGCAGATCGGCGCGCGCATCCATGCTTTCCAGAAGGTTCTGGTTCTGCGCGGCGCGTTCGACATCGACCCGCGTGCCCAGCAACTCACCGGCCCGCGCGGCGCGTTCGATCATCGCCTGAAGCCTGCGCTCGGCGCTGCGGACGGTGCGCATCGCCGGTTCAAAGCGGCGCGACATGAACTCATCAAAGGTCTGGCGACCGGCGAAACGCTCTTCTCGCAGGCCGCGGATCCGGTCATGCACGATCGCCTCATAGGCGGGGGTCGCGCCGAAGCGGAAGGACAGCTGCATCGCCAGGCTTTCCAGCCGAGCCGAAATGCCCAGCAGGTCGTGCAACGTGGCTTCCGACGGGCGCGACTGATCGGCCATGTGCTCGACAAGCGCCGCCAGTTCCGGCTCGATCGCATTCAGCCGCGCGGTCACGTCGCGGGCACGTTTCAGGCCCAGCATCGCCATGGCGCGATAGGTTTCGATCTCCAGCAGCCGCTGGACGATGCGGCCGATGCGCCCCGGCCCGGTGCCGGGGCGAACGAAGACGGCAAAGCGCATGTGGCCGGCGGGGTCGATGCGGAAATCGGTGGCGATGATGGCCGCACCGTCGATGGCCGTCGCGGCGGTCAGGCTGTCGGCGGAAAACCAGTCGCTGATGCGGGCGTCGACCGCGCCCGGATCCTCGGGCATGTCCTCGACCCGCACCAGGACCGAGGCCAACCGCTTGCCCGGCGCGACGGCCTGCCAATCCTCGGGGAAGATCGCGGCCTGGGCCGGGTCAAACGGCGGCTGGGTCAGCCCGTCACGGAAGGCGGTATAGCTGACGAACTCGGCATAGCTTTCCCAGCGGATCACCGCGCCGCCCATCTGCCGCATGTCATGGGTCGCGTCATCGCCGACCGCCTCACCCGTCAGTGCCGCCAGATGCGCCCGGTCGCGCGCGCGGTCGCGGCTGGCGGCATCGCGCGGCTCCTTGAAGGCCAGATACACGGCCTCGCAGGGGGCGCTCAACCGGGGCGAGGGCCGCGCGTGAAGTTCATTCACCAGGGCATAGCGTTGCGGATGGTCGATATCGGTCATCATATGATCCCCGGCCGCATCGCTGCGGCGATGGCAGAGCCTCCGGCGGGAGTATTTAGGAACAGAAGAAGTGGCTTTCTTCTGTTCATGAATACTCCGCGGGGGTGGTTCGGAGGGGGCGCGAAGCCCCCTCCGTCCGCGATCTGGCAAGGGGCAGTCGCCCCCCGCCTGCTTCAGTCGATCATCGGCAGCAGGCCATCGAGCGACTTTTTCGCATCGCCATAGAACATCCGGGTATTTTCCTTGTAGAACAAGGGGTTTTCGATCCCGGAATAGCCGGTTCCCTGGCCGCGCTTGCTGACGAAGACCTGTTTCGCCTTCCAGACCTCCAGCACCGGCATCCCGGCGATGGGGCTGTTCGGGTCTTCTTGCGCGGCCGGGTTCACGATGTCATTGCTGCCGATGACGATCACCACGTCGGTATTGGGGAAGTCCTCGTTGATCTCGTCCATTTCCAGAACGATGTCATAGGGCACTTTCGCCTCGGCCAGCAGCACGTTCATATGGCCCGGCAGGCGGCCTGCGACCGGGTGAATGGCGAAGCGGACCTCCTTGCCCTTGGCGCGCAGCTTACGGGTCAGCTCGGACACGCTTTGCTGGGCCTGGGCCACCGCCATGCCATAGCCCGGCACGATGATGACCGAATCCGCCTCGTTCAGCGCCGCCGCCACGCCCTCGGCGTCGATGGCGATCTGTTCGCCCTCGATCGCCATGGCCGGGCCGGTTTCGCCGCCAAAGCCGCCCAGGATCACGCTGATGAACGACCGGTTCATCGCCTTGCACATGATATAGGACAGGATCGCGCCCGAAGAGCCGACCAGGGCGCCGACCACGATCAGAAGGTCATTGCCCAGGGTGAAGCCGATGGCCGCCGCCGCCCAACCGGAATAGCTGTTCAGCATCGACACGACCACCGGCATGTCGGCGCCGCCGATGCCCATGATCAGGTGATAGCCGATGAACAGCGCCAGCAGCGTCATCAAGAGCAGTGTCCAGATACCCGCGCCGTTCATGTAAAGCACCATGAACAGCAGCGACAGCGCCGCCGAACCGGCATTCAGCATATGTCCGCCCGGCAGCTTTTTCGGCTTGCCGTCGATGCGGCCGGCCAGCTTGCCAAAGGCCACGACCGAGCCGGTGAAGGTCACCGCACCGATAAACACGCCCAGGAACACCTCGGCGCGCAGCATGGTCAGTTCGGCCGGAGTCTTGTGGGCCAGCACGGCGGCGAAGCCCTTGAAGACATAGGCGGCATCCTCGGCCCGCAGGCGCAGCACGCGCATCATCTCAAGATGGGCGTTATAGCCGACAAAGACCGCGGCGAGGCCCACCAGGCTGTGCATGGCCGCCACAAGCTGCGGCATCTCGGTCATCTGCACGCGCTTGGCGACATACCAGCCGCCCGCGCCGCCAATCGCCAGCATCACCAGCGACAGGAACCAGTTGCCCGCGCCCGGCCCGATCAGCGTGGCCACCACCGCCAGCCCCATGCCGACAATGCCATACCACACCGCGCGCTTGGCGCTTTCCTGGCCCGAGAGGCCGCCCAACGACAGGATGAACAGCACCGCCGCCACCACATAGGCCGCCGTCGTCAGCCCATAGGCCGGCAGGTCATGGACCGCGATGGCGGGAAGTTCGATCAGATTTGCCATGACGATCCCCTTACGATTTCTGGAACATGGCCAGCATCCGGCGCGTGACCAGGAAGCCGCCAAAGATGTTGACCCCGGCCATCAGCACCGACAGCGCCGCAAGGATCACGACCAGCCACGACCCCGAACCGATCTGCATCAGCGCACCGACGATGATGATCGAGGAAATGGCGTTCGTCACCGCCATCAGCGGCGTATGCAGCGAATGGCTGACATTCCAGATCACCTGGAAGCCGATGAAGACCGACAGCACGAAGACGATGAAATGCTGAAGGAAGCTGGCGGGGGCGACCATGCCGACCGCCAGCATCGCCAGACCGGCGACGGCCAGCAGCGTGACCTGGCTGCGGGTCTGGGCCTTGAAGGCGGCGGTTTCCTGGGCGCGACGTTCCTCGGGGGTCAGCTCTTTCGGCTTGTCCTTGGGCTTGGCGGCGGCAATCGCGGCCACCTTGGGGGGCGGCGGCGGGAAGGTGACGGCGCCTTGATGCGCGATGGTCGCGCCGCGGATCACGTCGTCTTCCATGTTATGCACGATCTGGCCGTCCTTGCCGGGCGTCAGATCGGCCATCATGTGCCGGATATTGTTGCCATAAAGGTTCGACGCCTGGGTCGCCATGCGCGACGGGAAGTCGGTATAGCCGACGATGGTCACGCCATTCGGGGTGACGATCTTCTGCTCTGGGACGGTCAGTTCGCAGTTGCCGCCCTTTTCGGCGGCGAGGTCGATGATGACGCTGCCGGGCTTCATCGCCTCGACCATATCCTTGGTCCACAAGACGGGAGCATCGCGGCCGGGGATCAGGGCGGTGGTGATGACGATATCCATCTGCGGCGCCAGTTCGCGGAACTTCGCCAACTGCTTTTCGCGGAACTCGGGGGATGAGGGGGCGGCATAGCCGCCCGTCGCCGCGCCGTCCTGGGCCGGTTCGAACTCAAGGAACACGAACTCGGCGCCCATCGATTCGATCTGTTCGGCCACCTCGGGGCGCACGTCGAAGGCATGCACGACCGCGCCCAGGCTGACGGCGGTGCCGATCGCGGCCAGACCCGCGACGCCCGCGCCGACGACCAGCACCTTTGCCGGCGGCACCTTGCCCGCCGCCGTCACCTGACCGGTGAAGAACCGGCCAAAGTTGTTCGCCGCCTCGATCACGGCGCGGTAGCCCGCGATATTGGCCATCGACGACAGCGCATCCATCTTCTGCGCGCGCGAGATGCGCGGCACCATGTCCATGGCGATGACGCTGGCGCCCTGGCGGTTGGCCAGATCCATCAGATCCTTGTTCTGCGCGGGATAGAAGAACGAGATCAGCGTCTGGCCCTGCTTCAGGCGCTTGACCTCGACCTCCTCGGGGGGGCGGACCTTGGCCACCACATCGACCGCCTTGAACAGCGCCGCGGCGGTCTTTTCCACGGTGACGCCCGCCGCCTGATAATCGGCATCCGAAAAGCCGGCCGCCTTGCCCGCCCCGGATTCGACGAAGGTTTCATGGCCCAGCTTATGCAACTGCGCGGCGCTTTCGGGTGTGATGGCGACGCGCGCCTCGCCCGGATGGATTTCCTTCGGTGCCCCGATCTTCACGGCGTCTCCCTTTCGTTTCGCGCGATGCGCGCGGCTGTTCCCGACCGCACCGGACGGCCGCCGCGCGGACGGTCCGAAATGGCCTGATCCCCCATATCATCACGCAATATTGTTGCGCAAGGCAACCGGCAGCCTGCCGTTCTGCGACGAATGGACGTGACGTGATGCAGCCGCAGAAAGGTCTAGACGTCAAGCTCTTCCACGAAGCGGGCGCGCTCGGTGATGAACTCGAACCGCAGTTCGGGTTTCTTGCCCATCAGCCGTTCGACCAGATCGCCGGCATCGGGGTCGTCGTCGATGCTGACGCGGATCAGGCGGCGGGTGTTGGGGTCCATCGTGGTGTCGCGCAGATCCTTGGCGTCCATTTCGCCCAGGCCCTTGAATCGCTGCACGTCGATCTTGCCGCGCCCGCCAAGGCCCGCCGCCATCAGATCGTCCTTTTCGGCATCCGACCCGACATAGACCCGCTGCGCGCCTTGCGTCAGCCGATACAGCGGCGGGCAGGCCAGATACAGATGCCCGCGGTCGATCAAGGGCCGCATCTGGGTAAAGAAGAACGTCATCAGCAGGCTGGCGATGTGGGCGCCGTCGACATCGGCATCGGTCATGATGATGATCTTGTCATAGCGCAGATCGTCGACGTTGAACTTGGTGCCCATGCCGACACCAAGCGCCTGGCAAAGGTCGTTGATTTCCTGGTTCTGCCCCAGCTTGGAGCTGGCCGCGCCCAGCACGTTCAGGATCTTGCCGCGCAGGGGCAGCAGCGCCTGTTTCGCCCGGTCGCGCGCCATCTTGGCGCTGCCACCGGCGCTGTCGCCCTCGACGATGAACAATTCGGTGCCGTCGCGGTTGGTGGCCGAACAATCGACCAGCTTGCCCGGCAGCCGCAGCCGCTTGGTCGCGGATTTGCGCTGCGTTTCCTTTTCCTGACGGCGGCGCAGGCGTTCCTCGGCACGCAGGATCAGGAAATCCAGGATCGCGCCGGCCGATTTCGGATCGGCGGCCAGCCAGTTGTCGAAATGGTCCTTGACCGCGCCCTCGACCAGCCGCTGCGCCTCGACCGTGGCCAGGCGGTCCTTGGTCTGGCCGACGAATTCGGGTTCGCGGATGAAGCAGGACACCAGGGCGCAGCCGCCGGTCAGCAGGTCGTCGCGGGTGACATTGGCGACCTTCTTGTTGCCGGCGCGTTCGCCATGGGCGCGGATACCCTTGAGGATCGCGGCCCAGAAGCCCGCCTCATGCGTGCCGCCCTCGGGCGTGGGGACGGTGTTGCAATAGGACTGGATGAAGCCGTCGCGCGCGGGCGTCCAGTTGATTGCCCATTCCACGCTGCCCGGCACGCCGAACTTTTCCTGAAAGCCGACCTTGCCCGCGAACGGGCGGTCGGCATAGGTCGTCGCACCCTCAAGCGTCTCGATCAGGTAATCGGACAGCCCGCCGGGGAAATGGAAGGTCGCCTCCATCGGCATGTCGCCATCGGGGATCTCGGATTTCCAGCGGATTTCGACGCCTGAGAACAGATAGGCTTTCGACCGCACCATCTTCATCATCCGGCCTGGGCGGAAGCGGTGGTGGCCGAATATCTGTTCATCGGCGTGAAAGCTGACGCTGGTGCCGCGCCGGTTCGGGGCGGCGCCGATCTCTTCGACCGGCCCCTGCGGGATCCCGCGCGAGAACCGCTGTTCGTAAAGCTCGCGGTTGCGGGCGACCTGCACCACCATGCTGTCGGACAGCGCATTGACGACCGAGGCCCCGACCCCGTGCAACCCGCCCGAGGTCTGGTAGGCATCGCCCGAGAACTTGCCGCCCGCGTGCAGCGTGCACAAGATCACCTCAAGCGCGGATTTGCCGGGAAACTTCGGGTGCGGGTCAATGGGAATGCCGCGGCCATTGTCGCGGATGGTGACGGTGTAATCGGCGGCCAGCTCGACCTCGATGCGGCTGGCGTGACCGGCGACCGCCTCGTCCATCGCATTGTCCAGGATCTCGGCCACCAGATGATGCAGCGCGCGTTCGTCGGTGCCGCCGATATACATGCCGGGCCGCTTGCGCACCGGCTCAAGCCCCTCAAGCACCTCGATGGATGAGGCGTCATAGGTTTCCTGCGCGGGGGACAAAAGGTCGTCGGCCATGATCTGCTCTTATGGTTCTTGTGAGGGGGCATTAGACCACGCCGCGCGGTGCGGGTGCAAGTCGGCAAGCCGCCCCTAACGCGGCGCCAGGTCGCGCAGCCATTCGGCCAGGTCGCCATCGTCGATCTGGCCTTGGGCAAGGGCAATGATGCGGTCGCCCAGAACCTCATCGGCGACATCGGGCAGGTCGATGCCGTTCATGTCCAGGCAGACATGCAGCGCGCGAAAGGCCGTGCGCTTGTTGGCGTCGTTGAAGCAATGGCCCTGCGCAATCGCCATTGCGTAAAGCGCCGCCAGATCAAAGGCATCGCCCACCATCCCGTAAGCCAGCCGGTTTTCGACCCGCGACAAGGCCCCGGCCAGCGATTTGTCGCGCGCCAGCCCCTGCAACTCGCCGGGGTTCAGAACCTGATCGTGGATCAGGACCACCAGGTCGACATCCAGAAGTCGCAGGCTCATTTGTCGCGCAGGTAATCAAGAACCGGCTGCGACCGCGCGCGGGTGCGCCGCAGGCTTTCCAGCACTTCCTCGCGGGTGGCGACGCGGTGATCGGTCTCGGTCGCCTCGGCAGGCACCAGATAGCCGACCAAGGCCGAGTTCTTCAGGATCGCCACCGGCTTGCCGCCCGAGCGTTCAAGCACCTTATGGGGTTCGCGCAGTTCGGTCATGGTGGCGATATGGTTGGTCAGAAGACGGGTCATGGCGCGGCCTTTGATCTTGCATTGTGTATTACAATATACATTTCAGCGCGGATTTCAAGTCAGGCCAGAAGCTCGGCCTCACGCGCGGCCCACATGGCGCGGAAGGCGGGGCGGGATTGGCAGGCGGCCAGCCAGTCGCGGGTGGCGGGGTAATCCGCCCACAGCGCCGCATGGGGCTGGGCGTAGCGCAGCACCTCGGCCAGGTTGATGTCGGCCACGGTGAAGCGCCCGCCGACCGGGTGGCCATGGCGGGCCAGTTGCGCCTCGATCACCGCCAGCGGGCGGCGCAGGCGATCGACGGCTTCGGTGACGGCCGCACCATCGCCCTGCCCCGCACCATAGGCCATCTGGATGGCCAGCGTGTGATCCTCAAGCGCGGTGGCGGCGTAAAGCGCGGCGGCGATCATCTGCGCGCGCTCGGCCCCGTCGCGCGGGCCAAGCGGGCTGCCCTCGGCCAGATGCAGGTTGATCGCCAGCGATTCCGTCAGCACCAGGTCGCCATCGACCAGTGCCGGGATCGCGCCGGTGGCGGTGATCGCCAGATAATCGGGATGGGCGGTGTGCAGCATCCGCGCCGCCTGATCGTCGCTGATGCGGTAACGCTGCACCACCGGCACATGGGCCACGTCGCGCCCCAGTTCGCCCAGCAGCCACAGGTTCCGGCTGGCGCGCGAGCGATAGCAGCCATAAAGCGTGATCATAGGCATTTTTTCCCGATTATTGCGGTTTTCTGTCAGTTTGTTGATGCGTATCAAAGCACAAGGCGCCCCGCCGCGCTAGGCAAGGCGCAGATCGTTTGCGTGAAAGGGAGAGGTTTGACGATGACCGAGACAGAAACGCCCCGCTCCTCGGTGGACAAGGCTGCGGCAGATAAAGCGGCGGCAGACAAGGCGGGCGCGGCCAAGACGGCAGCCCGGACGGCCGAACCCGTCGCCAGCGGTGCGGGGCAGACCGGCGAGGCCCCGGCCAGCGAAGGCCCCCGCGCCTTTCCCCGCCTTGACGCCAACCAGATCCGCCAAAGTTTCGAATCCGGTCGCTACCCCTATGCGCATCGGCTGGGCCGCGCCCCCTATGAGGCCGAAAAGGCCCGCCTTCAGGCCGAATTGCTGAAGGTGCAGCTTTGGGCGCAGGAAACCGGCCAGAAGTTCGTGATCCTGTTCGAGGGCCGCGACGCGGCTGGCAAGGGCGGGACGATCAAGCGGTTCAACGAACACCTGAACCCGCGTCTGGCGCGTGTGGTGGCCTTGCAGAAGCCCACCGACCAGGAGCGCGGCCAGTGGTATTTCCAACGCTATGTCAACCACTTGCCCACCGCGGGCGAGATGGTTTTCTATGACCGGTCCTGGTATAACCGCGCCGGCGTGGAACGGGTGATGGGCTTTTGCACCCCCACCGAATACCTTGAATTCATGCGCCAGGCGCCCGAGTTCGAACGGATGCTGGTGCGGTCCGGCATCCGGCTTTACAAATACTGGTTCTCGGTTACCCGCGACGAACAGCGCCGCCGTTTCAAGGCACGCGAGACCGACCCGCTGAAACAGTGGAAGCTGTCGCCCATTGACAAGGCGAGCCTGGACAAATGGGACGACTATACCGAGGCGAAAGAGGCGATGTTCTTTTACACCGACACCGCCGATGCGCCCTGGACCATCGTCAAGTCGAACGACAAGAAGCGTGCCCGGCTGAACTGCATGAAGCATTTCCTGGCCTCGCTGGATTATCCCGACAAGGATGTCGAGCTGGTCGGCAGCCCCGATCCGCTGATCGTCGGCCATGCCAGCCATGTGGTGCATCATGCCGATCACATCCTGGGCGCGGCGCTGCACCCCGAGGTCCGCAAGGCCGCCCCGGCGCGCAAGGCCAATGCTGCGACGAAACCCGCTGCGGCGAAATCCGAGGCGGCAAAATCGGCGGCAAAACCGGGGGCCGGTTCGGCGGCAAAGCCAGCCGCCACGCCCGCCACCAAGGGCCCCGCCACCAAGGGCTAAGACAGGAACGGGCGGTCCCAAGGGGCCGCCCGTCTTTCGTGATCGTCATGCGACACCCCGGTCGCCAACCCGCTTGCAGATGCGGTTGGGCGGGCCTGGTAGCCGCCCGCTTCTGCGCCCGACCCGGCCCGCGCGCCCCGCGTCGGGCCTAGTCCGCGACCAGACGGCTGGTGATGACCTCGACCTCGGGCTTCTTGCCGATCTCCTCCATCGAGACCTGACGCACGATCCGGCGCACCGATTCCGCCAGACGGTCGTCGTTCAGCAGCACCTTGTCACCGGCGCTGTCCAGGAACTCGGCCAGTTCGGCCTCGATCATCTGTTCCAGCGGTTGCCCGTTGCGGCCGGTGGGCGCCAGGCCCATGGCCTCCACCCAGGCGTCACCCAGCGGGCGGTCGTCTTCGTCGATGATGATCGACACGCTGACATGGCCGTTCAGCGCCATGCGGATGCGGTCGCGGACCACGCCGTCCAGCGCGCCGATCAGCACCGTCCCATCCAGATAGGTCCGCCCGGTCTCGACATGTTCGACGACGCGCGGCCTCTCGCCCGCCAGATCGACCATCATGCCATTGGTGATCACATCCGAGGCGATGCCCTTGGCCATCGCCATCCGCGCATGTTCGCGCAGATGCATGTGTTCGCCATGCATCGGGATCAGGATGCGCGGCTTCATCAGATCGTGCATCGCCTCAAGATCAGGGCGGTTGGCATGGCCCGAGACGTGATACATGCCGCCATTGTCGGTCATGATGTCCACGCCCATTTCCGAAAAGGCGTTCATGATGCGGATCACGTCGCGTTCATTGCCGGGGATGGTTTTCGAGGAAAACAGGAAGGTGTCGCCCTCTTTCATCTCAAGCCCCAGATAGCGGCCGCGCGACAGTTGCGCGGATGCGGCGCGGCGTTCGCCCTGGCTGCCGGTGACGATCAGCATCAGGCTTTCGCGCGGCACCTGGGCGGCATCCTCGGGGCCGATGACGGGGGGAAAGCTGGACAGGACGCCGGTTTCCACCGCCGCCGTCAGCATCTTGCGCATCGCCCGGCCCAGCATGCAGACCGACCGGCCCGCGGCATGTCCGGCCTCGGCCAGCGTCTTCAGCCGCGCCACGTTCGAGGCGAAGGTCGTGGCCACCACCATGCCCTTTTGCGCGGCAACGAAATCGCGCAGCGGCCCGGCCAGCACCGATTCCGACCGCCCCGGCAAGGGCGAAAAGACGTTGGTGGAATCGCAGGTCAGCACATCCACCCCGCCCTTTTCGCGGGCAATGTCGTGCCAAAGCTGCGCATCGAAGGCCTCGCCCACCACCGGGCTGCCATCCAGCTTGAAATCGCCGGTATGCACGATCCGGCCCAGGTCGCTGTCGATGATCAGCCCCGAGCTTTCGGGGATCGAATGCGATATCGGGACGAACTGCACCTTGAACGGGCCGCAGGTGATGACCTCGGGGCGGGCCTCATGCACATGGATGACGTCCAGCGGATGCCCGGCTTCGTCCATCTTGGCGCGGGCCAGGGCGGCGGTGAAGCGGCGGCAGTGGACGGGGGCTTTTAGGCGGCCCCACAGATGGCCAAGCGCGCCGATGTGATCCTCATGTCCGTGGGTGATGAAGATGCCCTCGATCCGGTCGGCATTCTGCGCCAGCCAGTCGATGTCAGGCATGATCAGATCGACGCCGGGGGTGGTGTCCATGTCGGGGAAGGTCACGCCCAGATCGACGACGATCAGCCGTTCCCGCCCCGGCGCGCCATGCCCGAAGACATAGCAGTTCATGCCGATTTCGCCGGCACCCCCCAGGGGCAGAAAGATCAGACGGTCGCTCATGCGGTTTCCAATGCGATGTTGTGGTCGTGGATCAGCACCAGACCGTGAATGGTCAGATCGTCCTCGACGGAATCGAAGATCTGGGTTCCCTGTTCGAACAACGGCGCCAGGCCGCCGGTTCCGATGACCTTCATCGGGCGGGCGCGCTCGGCCCGGATGCGGGCGACGATGCCCTCGACCAGTCCAATATAGCCCCAATAGACGCCGGATTGAATACAGGTGACGGTATTGGTGCCGATCACCCGGTCGGGGCGGGTCACATCGACATGCGGCAGGCTGGCCGCGCCATTGTGCAGCGCCTCAAGCGACAGGTTGACTCCGGGCGCGATGACCCCGCCGATATAGGCGCCGTCGACATCCACCACGTCAAAGGTGGTGGCGGTGCCGAAATCGACCAGGATCAGATCGCCGCCGTGACGGTCGAAACCCGCCACCGTATTGACCAGCCGGTCCGGCCCGACCGTGGCGCCCTGATCGACGCGCGGCGCGACCGGCAGCGCGCAATCGGGCTTGCCGACGACCAGCGGGCGGCAGTCGAAATAGCGGTTGCACAGCACCCGCAGGTTGAACACGACGCGCGGCGCGGTCGAGCTGATGATGGCGGCGCCGATCTGCCCCTCGATCCCCTTCAGCCGCATCAGCGTGGTCAGCCAGACGAAATATTCATCCGCCGTGCGGCGGTGATCGGTGGCGATGCGCCAGGTGGCCTGCACCTGCGCGCCGTCCCAGATCGCAAAGACCGTGTTGGTATTGCCGCAGTCGATGCACAACAGCATATCAGCCCCCCACCGCATCCGCCGGGCGGGCAAAGAACACATCCGCCGCGGCAATGGTCACCCGCCGCCCGTCGTCGCGCCGCAGGATCAGCGCGCCCGACGGGTCGATGGTTTCAAAGATCCCGGTTTCCTCGCCACTCATCAGCCGGGCGCGGACCTGTTGGCCCAGGCGCGCGGCGCGGGCCAGCCACGCCTCGCGCACGGGGGCGAAGCCTTCGGCCGTCACGCGCGCCTGCCAGCGGTCGAAAGCGCGGGCGAGATAGGTGATGAAGTCGCGCGGGGTGATGCGGATGCCGCATTCGCCCGCCAGACTGACGGCAGGCTGCGCGCCCGGCTCGATCACCGAGGGCGGCGGGGCCTGTTCCAGATTGATGCCGAAACCGATGGCGATGGCGGGGCGCTGACCGGGGATCGGCGTGCCTGTCGCCTCCAGCAGGATACCGACCAGCTTGCCATCGTTCAGCAGGATATCGTTGGGCCATTTGATCGCCAGCCGCGCCGATGGCCCGGCCACGTCGCGCAGCGCGTCAAAGGCCGCAAGCGCCGCAACAAAGGAATAGAGCGCCACATCCGCCGGTTGCCCCGCCGGATGCAGCACCAAGGTCGCGGCCAGATTGCCCGGCGGATCCGTCCAGGCCCGCCCGCGCCGCCCCCGACCGGCGGTCTGACGCTCGGCCAGAACCCAGGTCGGGCGGGTCAGATGCGGGGCCAGGCGCGCGGCCTCGGCCATCGTGCTGTCGACCGTGCCAAGGGCGTGCAGCGCCACGCCCTCGGGCCAGATGTCGGGATCAGCGGACAAGCGTTTCCGCCGCCACAGCCGCCGCCGTGTCGATGCCGAACAGGCTGACAACGCCCAGGATCATCACCGCCGCACCGGCCATCAGCATCAGCCACTGCATCCCCGGCATGCGGTCGTCGATCCCGTCCCCGGCCTCGCCGAAATACATGAGATAGACGATGCGCAGATAGTAATAGGCACCGATGACCGAGGCGATGACGCCCAGCAGCGCCAGCCAGCCCATGCCGGCATTCACCGCCGCCGACAGCACGCCGAACTTGGCGAAAAAGCCCAGCATCGGCGGCACGCCCGCCAGGCTGAACAGCAGAACCAGCATCGCAACGGCCCGCAGCGGCTGCGCGCGCGAATAGAGGTTCAGCGCCGCAATGTCGGTGACCGGCCGGCCGTCGCGTTCCATCGACAGGATGAAGGCGAAGGTGCCGACGTTCATGGCCACATAGATCGCCATATACATCAGCATCGCCTGCACCCCTTGCGCGGTGCCGGTGGCGAGGCCCACCAAAGCAAAGCCCATATGCGCGATCGAGGAATAGGCCATCAGGCGCTTGATGTCGCGCTGACCGATCGCGGCGATCGAGCCAAGGAACATCGAGGCCACCGCCAGCAGCGCGATGATCTGGCCCCATTGCGCGGGCAGGCTGCCGAAGGCATCCCACATCAGCCGCGCGATCAGCGCCATCGCCGCCATCTTCGGCGCCGTGGCAAAGAAGGCGGTGACCGGCGTGGGCGAGCCTTCATAGACATCCGGCGTCCACATGTGGAAGGGCACGGCGCTGACCTTGAAGGCGAGGCCCGTCAGCATGAACACCAGCCCGAACAGCAGCGCGACGGGGATGTGTTCGCCCTGCAACTGCGACAGGATGCCGGCGAAATCGGTCGTGCCGGCAAAGCCATAGGTCAGCGAGGCGCCATAAAGGAACAGCCCCGATGACAGCGAGCCAAGGACGAAATATTTCAGCCCCGCCTCGGACGACCGGGCGCTGTCGCGGCGCAGCGCGGCGACGACGTAAAGCGCCAGCGATTGCAGTTCCAGGCCCATGTAAAGCGCCATCAGATCGCCCGCCGACACCATCATCATCATGCCGACAACCGCCAGCACGATCAGGATCGGGTATTCAAAGCGCATCATGCCGCGGCGGACCAGGTGGTCGGCGCTCATCGCCAGGACGGCGGCGGCGCCCAAGAGCACGGTGATCTTGGCAAAGCGCGCAAAGGGATCATCGACGAACATGCCGTGGAAGCCCGTGCGCGCGCCCTGCCCGTTCAGCACATCCCAGGCCGCCATCACCACCAGCATCGCCACCGAGGCCCACAGGATCGGCATCGCCAGCCGATCCTTGCCGAAATAGCTGCCCACCATCAGCGCGACCATGGCAAAGATCGCCAGCACCAGTTCGGGAAAGACGATGGCAAGATCAAGATTGGACATCACAGGCTTCCCGTCTTAGTGGGTGGCGGCGGCCGGTTCGGCCACAGCGACAGTTTCAACAAAATCGGCACGCGGGGCATCCGCCACGCTGGCGTTGTAATCGGCAACCAGGGCGGCGACGCTTGGGCCGATGCGGTCGGTGACCAGCCGCGGATAGACCCCCAGCAGCAGCGTCATGATGACCAGCGGTGCGAAGATCCACTTTTCGCGCGGGGTCATGTCGGTGATCGACTTCAGCGCCTCCTTGATCAGCTCGCCCAGCACGACCCGGCGATAAAGGTAAAGCGCATAGGCCGCCGACAGGATCACCCCGGTCGCGGCCACCACAGCGACCCAGGTGTTGACCCGGAAGGTGCCGACGATGGTCAGGAACTCGCCCACGAAACCCGAGGTGCCGGGCAGGCCGACGTTGGCCATGGTGAAGAACATGAAGATCAGCGCATAGGCCGGCATCCGGGTGACCAGCCCGCCATAGGCGTCGATCTCGCGCGTGTGCATACGGTCATAGATGACGCCGACGCACAAAAACAGCGCGCCCGACACGAAGCCGTGGCTGATCATCTGGAACATCGCGCCGTCGATCCCCTGCTGGTTCGCGGCGAAGATGCCCATGGTGACATAACCCATATGCGCGACCGAGCTGTAGGCGATCAGCTTTTTCATGTCCGACTGCGCCAGGGCCACCAGGCTGGTGTAGACGATGGCGATGGCCGACATCCACAGAATGATCGGCGCGAACAGATCGGACGCGACCGGGAACATCGGCAGCGAAAAGCGCAGGAAGCCATAGCCGCCCATCTTCAGCAGGATCGCGGCCAGCACGACCGAACCGGCGGTCGGCGCCTGAACGTGCGCATCGGGCAGCCAGGTATGCACCGGCCACATCGGCATCTTGACCGCGAAACTGGCAAAGAAGGCCAGGAACAGCAGGGTTTGCAGCCCGCCGATGATCCACCAGCCGCCGATCTGCATCGGCTCGGCGCTGAAATTGTGGTTCAGCAGCGCCACGATGTCGGTGGTGCCCGCCGCGCGCCACATGGCGATCATCGCCACCAGCATCAGCACCGAGCCAAGGAAGGTATAGAGGAAGAACTTGAAGGCCGCATAGATGCGATCCTTGCCGCCCCAGATGCCGATGATCAGGAACATCGGGATCAGCCCGGCCTCGAAGAACAGGTAGAACAGCACCAGATCCAGCGCGGTGAACACGCCGATCATCAGCCCTTCCAGCACCAGAAAGGCGATCATGTATTCCTTGACGCGGGTTTCCACGTTCCAGCAGGCCGCGATGGTTAGCGGCATCAGGAAGGTGGTCAGCAACACGAACAGGACCGAGATCCCGTCGACCCCCATCTTGTAGCGCAGGCCCATGATCCATTCGCGGTCTTCCACGAACTGAAAGCCGGTATTGGCCGGATCAAAGCCCGTCCACAGGAAGATCGACACCAGAAAGGTCGCGGTCGTGGCGATCAGCGCCAGCCATTTGGCGTTGCGATCGGCCGCGGGCGTCCCGCCCTTCAGGAACAGCGCCAGGATCAGCGCCGCCATCAGCGGCAGGAAAGTGATGATGGAGAGAAGGTTCGACATCAGTGGGCCCCTCCGGTCAGCGCGACCCAGAACATCAGGAAGACGATGCCCAGAACCATGGCCAGGGCATAGTGGAACAGATAGCCGGACTGGACGCGACCGGCGAAACGGGTCAGCCGCGGGATCAGGCCCAGGGCCACGCCGTTGATGGCACCGTCGATGACCCGCCCGTCGCCGCTGCGCCACAGGGTCCGGCCCAGCCACCGCGCGGGACGCACGAAGATCAGGTCGTAAAGTTCATCGAAATACCATTTGTTCAGCAGGAACCGATAGAGCGTCGGCACCGCGCGGGCGACCGCGCCGGGCAGATCGGGCCGCGCGATATACATCACCCAGGCAAGCGCCAGCCCCAGCACCATGGCGACAAAGGGCGACAGCTTCACCCAGTTCGGCGCATGGTGGGCCTCATCCATGACGTGATTGTCGGGATGGATGAACAGCGCGCCATGGCTGGCGGGGGCCGCGTGATCGACGGCATGGGTCGTCTCGTCGATGGCTTCGGCGGCCGGTTCGGCAGCGGCGACGGCCTCGGGCGCGGTCGGGGCGACATGGACCGGGGGCTCGGTGGTGGTCACCACAGGGGCCTCGGCCACGGCCACCGGAGCATCGGCCACCGGGGCCTCATGCGTTGCGGCACCCTCGGCCCCACCTTCTGCGCCACCCTCGACGACCGCGTGATGCGGCATCCCGAAGAATTGCGTGACGCGGTTGTGGTCGCCGAAGAAGTCCTTGTACCAGACCATCCCCGAGAACACCGCCCCCACGGCCAAAGCGGCCAGCGGGATCAGCATCACCATCGGGCTTTCATGGGCGTGGTCATGGGCATGATGATCGCCCCGCGGCTTGCCCCAGAAGGTCATGAACATCAGCCGCCAGCTATAGAAGCTGGTCATGAAGGCCGCGATGACCAGGGCCCAGAACGCAAACCCATTGCCCGAGGCAAAGGCGCTTTCGATGATCGCATCCTTGGACAGATAGCCCGCGAACCCGATATAGGTCAGCGGAATGCCGACACCGGTGATCGCCAGCGTGCCGATCAGCATTGCCCAGAAGGTAAACGGGATCTTCTTGCGCAGGCCACCATAGTTGCGCAAATCCTGTTCGTGATGCATCGCATGGATCACCGAACCGGCGCCCAGGAACAGCATCGCCTTGAAGAAGGCATGGGTGAACAGGTGGAACATCGCCGCCGAATAGACGCCGACACCGGCGGCCACGAACATGTAGCCAAGCTGCGAACAGGTCGAATAGGCGATGACGCGCTTGATGTCGTTCTGCACCAGGCCGACGGTCGCGGCAAAGAACGCGGTCGCGGCACCGATATAGACGATCATCATCTTGGCTTCGGGCGCGTATTCGTAAAGCGGCGACATCCGCGACACCAGGAACACGCCCGCCGTCACCATGGTCGCGGCGTGGATCAGCGCCGACACCGGGGTCGGGCCTTCCATCGCATCGGGCAGCCAGGTGTGCAGGAAAAGCTGCGCCGATTTGCCCATCGCGCCGATGAACAGCAGCACGCCCAGCAGGTTCGCGGCATTCCAGCCGGTCCACAGGAAATGCACCTGGGTCTGCGCCAGTTCGGGGGTCTTGGCGAAGATATCCTCGAACCAGATCGAGCCGGTCAGCCAGTAAAGCCCGGCGATCCCCAGGATGAAGCCGAAGTCACCGACGCGGTTGACGATAAAGGCCTTCATCGCCGCGGCATTGGCGCTGTTCTTCTTGAAATAGAAGCCGATCAGCAGATACGAGGCCACGCCCACGCCTTCCCAGCCGAAGAACATCTGCAACAGGTTATCGGCGGTCACCAGGGCCAGCATGGTGAAGGTGAAGAACGACAGATAGGCAAAGAACCGGGCGCGATAGGGTTCGTCATCGGTCCAGTTGTCGTCATGGGCCATGTAGCCCACCGAATAGAGGTGAACCAAAGCCGAAACCGAGGTGACGACGATCAGCATGATCGCGGTCAACCGGTCGACGCGGATCGACCAGGCGGTGTTCAGATCGCCCGACTGCACCCAGGTCAGGATGTGCTGATGGGTGGTCACGCCGTCATGGGTCAGGAAGGTGACCCAGGACAAGGCGCAGGCCAGAAACAGCAGCGCGATGGTCACGACCTGCGCGCCGCGTTCGCCGATCACACGCCAGCCGAAACCGGCGATCAGGGCGCCGATCAGCGGGGCGAAAAGGATGATGCTCGCCATGGTGGATCAGCCCTTCATCACGTTGACATCCTCAACCGCGATCGTGCCACGGTTGCGGAAGAAGACCACAAGGATGGCCAGCCCGATGGCGGCCTCGGCGGCGGCCACGGTCAGCACGAACAGGGTGAAGACCTGCCCCGCCAGATCGCCGGCAAAGGACGAAAAGGCCACCAGATTGATATTGACCGCCAGCAGCATCAGTTCGATCGACATCAGGATGACGATCACGTTCTTGCGGTTCACGAAAATGCCGAAGACACCGATCACGAACAGGGCCGCGGCCACGAAAAGGTAATGCGAAAGTCCGATCATGATTACAGCCCCTGCCCCGGTTTGACATCGACCAGATCCATCGCCTTGGCCGGATCGCGGTGCATCTGCGCCACGACATTCTGACGCTTCACATCCTTGCGGTGGCGCAGCGTCAGCAGGATCGCGCCGATCATGGCAACCAGCAGCACCAGGGCCGCAGCCATGAACAGATAGACATAGCGATCATAGATCAGCATCCCCAGGGCCTGCGTGTTGTGCATCCCCTCGGGCATCGGCGCGGCATGCAGGGCGGCCGCGCCCTCGGCCGGGGTGAAGCCGTCAAAGGCAAGCGCCAGTTGCAGGATCATCACCACGCCGATCAGAAGGCCCAGCGGCATGTAGCGCGCCAGTTCCCCCTTCAGCGCGGCAAAGTCGATGTCCAGCATCATCACCACGAACAGGAACAGCACCGCGACCGCGCCGACATAGACGATCATCAACAGCATCGCCAGGAGTTCCGCCCCCAGCAGGATGAACAGCCCCGAGGCCGAAATGAAGGCCGCGATCAGCCACAGCACCGAATGCACCGGGTTCTTCGAGATCACCACCATGAAGCCCGCCACGACGACCAGCGTCGAGAACAGGTAAAAGGCGAAGGTCATCATGCGGCTTCCTCCGTTTCAGCAAATACCTTTTGCGCGATTTCCAGCGCGCGGGTCATGGCGGGCAAGCCGCCGAACATCGACATCTGCCAGATCACTTCCGCGATCTCGCGTTGCGTGGCCCCGGCCTCAAGCGCGTGGCGGATGGTCAGCCGCATCTGCGGTTCCGCCTGCGCGCCCAGCACGGTCAGCGCCGCCACCGACACCAGCATCCGCGTCTTGGCATCCAGCCCGTCGCGGTTGAAGGTGCGGCCGAAGAACATTTCCATCATGTCCTTGGGCAGCGTCGGGAACATCTTGTCCATCGCGCCGGGGTTGAAGGTCTCAAGCGCCGGGTTGAAGGCGCGCGCCATTTCCTGACCCGACTGGATCATCTGCGCGAACATCTTCTGAAAGGCGTCGTTCATTGCGCGCCCTCCTCCTCAAAGACTTCGATCGCGGCGTTCAGCGCGTTGATCATCGCAGGCAGGCCGCCATAAAGCTGCATCTGAAAGATTGCCTCGCTGACCTCGCGCGCGGTGGCCCCGGCGCGCAGGGCATTGGCGACGTTGACCTTGAGCTGCGGGCGGGTCTGGCCGCCGAGCGCGGCCAAGGCGCCGATGGTAATCAGCATCCGGGTTTTCAGATCCAGCCCGTCGCGGGCATAGACCGCGCCCCAGCCATGCCCCACCACCGCCTCGGCGACACCACCTGGCAACCAGCGGTCATAGCGGTCGCGCAAGGCGGCCTCCATGCCGGGGTTCAGCCGGTCCGCCAGCACCTGTCCGGCCTGATATGCGGCGTCAGAACTCATCGGTAGGGCGCATCCAGTTCCAGGTTGCGGGCGATCTCGACTTCCCAACGGTCGCCATTGGCCAAGAGCTTGGCCTTGTCGTAGAACAGCTCTTCGCGGGTCTCGGTGGCGAACTCGAAGTTCGGGCCTTCGACGATGGCATCGACCGGGCAGGCCTCCTGGCAGAAGCCGCAGTAGATGCACTTGGTCATGTCGATGTCATAGCGCGTGGTCCGGCGCGATCCGTCGGCGCGCGGTTCGGCGTCGATGGTGATCGCCTGCGCGGGGCAGATCGCCTCGCACAATTTGCAGGCGATGCAGCGTTCTTCACCACTGGGATAGCGGCGCAGCGCGTGTTCACCCCGGAAACGCGGCGACAGCGGCCCCTTTTCATGGGGATAGTTGATCGTCGCCTTCGGCTTGAAGAAGTATTTCATCCCCAGGCCGAAGCCCTTGATGAAATCGACCATCAGGAAATACTTGGTGGCTCGGGCGAAATCGAACGCCATGGCTTACCCCCCGATCACAGTGTTGAAACGCGCCCAGAAGCCGCCAAGGACTTCGTAACGGGCCAGGAAGGCCACGATCACCACCCAGGCCAGCGACAGCGGCAGGAACACCTTCCAGCCGATGCGCATCAGTTGGTCATAGCGATAGCGCGGCACGATCGCCTTCACCATGGCGAACATGAAGAAGAACACCCACATCTTCGCCACCATCCACCACCAGCCATCGGGCAGGCCGGGAATGGGCGACAGCCAGCCGCCGAAGAACAACAGCGAAATCAGCGCGCACATCAGGAAGATGGCGATGTATTCGCCGGCCATGAACAGCAGGTAAGGCGTGGACGAATATTCGACCATGAACCCCGCGACCAGTTCCGATTCCGCCTCGGGCAGGTCAAACGGCGGGCGGTTGGTCTCGGCCAGGGCGCTGACAAAGAACAGCACGACCATCGGCAGATGCGGCAGCCAATACCAGTTCAAAAGGCCCCAATCGCCCTGTTGCGCGGCCACGATGTCGCCAAAGTTCATCGAACCGGTCGAGATGATGATGCCGACGATGATCAGGCCCAGCGACACCTCATAGGAAATCATCTGCGCGGCCGATCGCAGCGAGCCAAGGAACGGATATTTCGAGTTCGAGGCCCAGCCGCCCATGATCACGCCGTAAACCTCAAGCGAGGAGACGGCAAAGACGAACAGCAGCGCCACGTTGATGTCGGACAGAACCCAGCCGGGGTGAAAGGGAATCACCGCCCAGGCCAGGATCGCCAGCGACATCGACAGCACCGGGGCCAGGAAGAACACGAAACGGTCGGCCCCGGCGGGGATGACGATTTCCTTGACGACATATTTCAGCGCGTCGGCCACCGATTGCAGCACGCCCCAGGGGCCGACCACGTTCGGACCGCGCCGCAACTGCACGGCGGCCCAGATCTTGCGGTCGCCATACACCAGAAAAAGCAGCGAAATCATCACGAAAGCGATGATCAGCAGGCCCTGGAGGGCGATCAGCAGGAAAGTCCCAAGGGGTGTCGCCAGAAAATCAGCCATCGTGTCCCTACCTCATTCCCCAGTCCTGTCCCCGATGGGGACGCCGTTCTGTTCGCAGGCGGCCAGCACCGCCCCGACGTTCATGGCCCGCCCCTCGGGCTGTCCGGGGGCAAGCAGAAAAATCGACTCGGCGGCGCGGCCACCCCGCACGGATTCGGTCTGCGTGCGCACATGGCGCAGCCATTCAAATCCGTTCACGGCCGCGTAACCTGCCGTCGCACAGGCGGCATAGGCCACTGCGGCGGTCTCGTCCAGTGCGGCCTTGCCTTCGGTGGCACGCAGACCGGCACTGACGCGCGCGCGCACCAGATCATCGGCGCGGGCGGCATCGACCGGGGCGACCTGGGCCGGGCCAAAGCGGGCCTCATGTTCGGTCAGGCCGGTGAAATCGGGCAGCATCTCCTGCACGATCATGCCACGCGGCGGCAGCGGCGCGACGACCTCAAGCGGCACATGCAGGGGCGGGCGTTCCGGCGGGCGCGGCGAAAAGGTGGTCACCACCGGCATGTCGGCGGGCCTGCGCGGCGGGCGGCGAAAGCCCTCGGCGGCATAGGGGGCGCGCCCGACCACCGAGGGCACCGCGCCGGGTGCGGTGCGCAGCGTGATCTGGGGCGCGGCCAGCACGGCGGGCGGCAGACCGGGATCGCCGGTCAGCGGCACCGGCCCCAGAAACAGCGGCGGCAGGGATTGCGCAGCCGCCGCCCCTGCCCCGCAGATCAGCGCCGCCAGCAGCAGCCCGCGCGCCGCAAGACGCCGACCATCAGGTCGGGCGCGGCGCGGCAGCGGACGCAGCGGGCGGCGGCGGCAGGTCATTACTCGGCCGCCTCGGTCAGTTTGGCACGGGCCGCCGAACGGGCCGACAGTTCCGCCATCAGTACGCTGGCCCGCGCGACCGGGTTGGTCAGATAGAAATCGCGCGCGTCCGACCGGAAGGCGGCGCGGCCCATGTCGCGTGCGGCCAGCGTGGCGGGGGCGTTTTCCGGCACCTCACCGATGCGGGCCAGATGCGGCGCCACCTCGAACATGGCGCGGCGCAGATCGGCCAGGCTGTCCCAAGGCTGGGTCGCGCCCAGTTCCGCCGACAAGGCGCGCAGGATCGCCCAGTTTTCCTTGGCCTGACCCGGCGCGAAGCCGGCGCGGTTGGCCATCTGCGGGCGGCCCTCGGTATTGACGAAGATCCCCGATTCCTCGGTCCAGGCGGCACCGGGCAGGATGATGTCGGCGCGATGCGCGCCCCGGTCGCCATGGCTGCCCTGATAGATGACAAAGGCGCCCGGCTCGATCTCGACCTCATCGCCGCCCAGGTTGAAGATCACCTCGGCGCCCTCGATCGCGGCGGTCAGCCCGCCCTCGGTCACCGCGCCCACATCCATCGCGCCGACCCGGCTGGCGGCGGAATGCAGGATCAGCAGGCCCGATTGCGTGGCCGCCGCAAAGGCGACTGCATGGGCCAGCACGGCCTCGCCATCGGCCTCGTTCAGGGCCTGCTGGCCCAGAATGATGATCGAGGCCTCATCGCGCATCGCATCGGTGACGGGCATCCCCAGCAGCTTTTTCAGCGCGTCGCGGTCGCTGCCGATATGGGTGTAGTCATAGGTCAGATCGGCGGGCGCGCCGATCAGCCCGACCTCGGCACCCTGCGCCCAGGCCTTGCGGATGCGGGCGTTCAGCACCGGCATCTCATTGCGGGGATTGGTGCCGATCAGCAGGATTTGCTTGGCACTATCAATGTCTTCGATCCGCGCGGTGCCGGCATAGCCGCCACGCTGCCCGGCCGGCAGACGCGCGCCGTCCAGGCGGGATTCGACCGAACCGCCCATCCCCTGCACCAGCGAGGTCAGCGCGAAGGCGGCCTCGGTCGAGACCAGATCGCCCACCAGACCGGTGACCTTGCGGCCCTTCATCGCGGCGGCGGTGGCGGCCAGGGCCTCGGGCCAGGTGGCCGGGCGCAGGCGGCCCGCCACGCGGATATAGGGCTGGTCAAGGCGCTGACGGCGCAGCCCGTCCCAGACAAAGCGCGACTTGTCCGACAGCCATTCCTCGTTCACGCCATCATGGTTGCGCGGCACGATGCGCATCACCTCGCGCCCCTTGGTATCGACGCGGATATTGCTGCCAAGCGCGTCCATCACGTCGATGGATTCGGTCTTGGTCAGTTCCCACGGGCGCGCGGTAAAGGCATAGGGTTTGCTGACAAGCGCGCCGACCGGGCACAGGTCGATGACGTTGCCTTGAAGGTTCGAATCCAGCGTCATGCCCAGATAGGTGGTGATCTCGGCATCCTCGCCGCGACCGGTCTGGCCCATCTGGGTGATGCCCGCGACTTCGGTGGTGAAACGCACGCAGCGGGTGCAGGAGATGCAGCGCGTCATGTGGGTTTCGACCAGCGGGCCAAGATCCAGATCCTCGACCGCGCGCTTGGGTTCGCGGTAGCGGCTGAAATCGACGCCGTAAGCCATCGCCTGATCCTGCAGGTCGCATTCGCCGCCCTGATCGCAGATCGGGCAGTCAAGCGGGTGGTTGATCAGCAGGAACTCCATCACGCCTTCGCGGGCCTTCTTGACCATCGGGCTGTTGGTCTTGATGACGCTGGGTTCGCCATTCGGGCCGGGGCGCAGGTCTTTCACCTGCATCGCGCAGGAGGCCGCGGGCTTGGGCGGCCCGCCGACCACTTCGACCAGACACATGCGGCAGTTGCCGGCGATCGACAGCCGTTCGTGATAGCAAAAGCGCGGCACTTCGATCCCCGCCTGTTCACAGGCCTGGATCAGCGTCAGGTTCGGATCGACCTCAACCTCGATCCCGTCGATGATGATCTTGCGAAGATTGCTCATGCTCGTCCTACTTTCCGGCCCGGCGGCCTTGTGACTGCCCCCGGCCGCGGGGATTGGGGAATGGCCAGACGCCCGCGCGGGCGTGGAAGGGGTGATGGCGGGTCTGGGGGCGGGCGGTCATGGCTGCCTCCGCCCCAAAAGATGGCCGATGCGGCTGCCGTCGGTCATTTCGACGAAGCCCGCGCGGCACAGGCTGTTGGTGCCGGCATATGACGTGGCATGTTTCGCCTCGAAGGCGGCGATGACGCGGCGGCTGGCATCCGAGGGGCCAAGCCGGCGTTCGGTCAGATAGGACGACAGTTCGGCGGCGCGACGGTCGATCATCGCCTCGGCCTCGGCGGTGACGCGCAGGTTGCGGCAGCGCGCCTCGATCTTGCGGGCGATCAGCAGATCGGCGGTCAGCTCGGCGGCGGGGGTGCTGTCCAGCCAGTCGGCGGGCAGCGCGGCATCGGCGCAGGCGGGCACCGGCGCCGCCAGCAGCGCCACACCCACCACAGCCAGGATACCCCGCCCGCCCATGCTACCGCGCCCTCAGGAAGGAACCGATATAGGTTTTCGCCGCGATCTCGCCTTGGCCCACGCGGCAGAAGCTGGCGGCATCGCCCGACTTCGCGCCCTTGCCCGCCAGCCAGCGTTCGGCATCGGCATAGATGCGCGCGCGTTCGGAATTGCTGTCCAGAAAGGCGTCGATCTGGGCGCTGGAATAGCCCATGCGTTCGGCATCGCGCTTCAGCCCGCGCGCCTCGGAATAGGCATAGATCAGCCGCGCGTCGATGCGGTCGCATTCCCGCCGGATGCGGTCGGCGATGCGTGCGGCCACCAGTTTGCCGGTGATCGCGGTGTTCTGGGCGATCGGTTCCAGCGCGGCGGCGGGCAGCGCGGTCAGACCGATCAGGGCAACCGTCAATAGCAGTTTCATGGCAGATACCTTTGCAAGGACAGGATGGCCTGTCCTAGCATGACGCGCGGCCACCAGCCCTGCACAGGCCGGTGATCCCTGCGTGAGGCCATATGCCCGCGCCCCCGTCATTCCGCCGCCATCGCCCCCATGCGGCCAGTCTTGCGGGCCTTGATGCGGTCCTCGATTTCCTCGCGGTAGGCGCGGATCAGGCCCTGGATCGGCCAGGCGGCGGCATCGCCCAGGGCGCAGATCGTGTGGCCCTCGACCTGCTTGGTCACCGACAAGAGCATGTCGATTTCCTCGATCTCGGCCTCGCCGCGCACAAGGCGGTCCATGACGCGCATCATCCAGCCAGTGCCTTCGCGGCAGGGCGTGCATTGGCCACAGCTTTCGTGCTTGTAGAACTTGGACAGCCGCCAGATCGCCTTGATGATGTCGGTCGACTGATCCATCACGATCACCGCCGCCGTACCCAGGCCCGAACGCTGTTCGCGCAGCCAGTCGAAATCCATGATCGCATCGTCGCATTGCGCCGCCGTCAGCAGCGGCACGGACGAGCCGCCGGGGATGACGGCCTTGAGGTTGCCCCAGCCGCCGCGCACGCCGCCGCAATGGCGGTCCAGCAGTTCGCGCAGCGGAATCGACATCGCCTCTTCGACAACGCAGGGGCGTTCGACATGGCCCGAGATGCCGAACAGCTTTGTCCCGGCATTGTTCGGGCGGCCGAAGCTGGCGAACCATTCCGGGCCACGGCGCAGGATGGTCGGCACCACGGCGATGGATTCGACGTTGTTCACCGTGGTCGGGCAGCCGTAAAGGCCCGATCCGGCCGGGAACGGCGGCTTCATCCGCGGCATCCCCTTCTTGCCCTCAAGGCTTTCGATCAGCGCGGTTTCCTCGCCGCAGATATAGGCCCCGGCGCCGTGATGCAGATAAAGGTCGAAATCCCAGCCGGATTTCGCGGCGTTCCGGCCCAAAAGCCCCGCGTCATAGCATTCATCGATGGCGGCCTGCAGCGCCTCACGCTCGCGGATGTATTCGCCGCGCAGGTAGATATAGCAGGTATGCGCGCCCATGGCGAAGCTGGCGATCAGCGCACCCTCGATCAGGGTGTGCGGATCATGGCGCATGATCTCGCGGTCCTTGCAGGTGCCGGGCTCGGATTCGTCGGCATTGATGACCAGATAGGACGGCCGCCCGTCCGAGCCTTTCGGCATGAACGACCACTTCAGGCCGGTCGGAAAGCCCGCGCCGCCGCGACCGCGCAGGCCGGATGCCTTGACCTGTTCGATCAGCGTATCGCGCCCGCGCGCGATCAGATCGGCGGTGCCGTCCCAATGCCCGCGCGCCCGCGCGCCCGCCAGGCTGCGGTCATGCATCCCGTAAAGGTTGGTAAAGATCCGATCCTGGTCCTTCAGCATTCGCTCATCCTTCGGGCCGCTGGCCCCGCCAAAGACGCCAGGTCGAGACCAGCGCCCAGATAAATGCGGCCATCGCCGCCAGATCGGCCAGAAGGGCGTAGCGACCCTCCCAACCCCAAGTTCGGCCCAGAACCTGCACGGCGATCCACGCCAGCATGGTCAGGGCAATCACCACCGCGATCCGCCGGGCCTGACGCGCCTGCGCCGGGCTGCGGGGGACGGGTGGAGGGCGGGTCAATAGACGCCGCCCTTGTCAACGCGGGCCGCAAACTCGGTCTGCCCGCCTTTGGCCAGGATCTTGGCCTGGGCGATCCAGTCGCGCAATTCATCGGCCCCCGCAAGGCGGCCCAGAACCTCATCCAGGCGCTTGATATCGGCGGCTTTCAGCGCCGCGACCTGGGCCATGGTGGTGATGCCCTGATCGTTCAGTGCCAGTTCGGTTTTCGGCCCGACCCCCTTGATCCGCTTGAGGTCGTCACGGACAGCCGCGGCGGCTTTCGCAGCCTTGGCCTTGGCGGGCTTTTCGGCTTTGGCCTTGGCGGGCGTCACCGCGTCGGCCTTGGCGGCCTTTTCGGGCTTCGGCTTGGTCGCGGGCTTCACCGCTGCCGCCGCCGGGGCCGTCACTTCGGCCTTGGCGGCAGGCTTGGCGGCCTTGCGCGGGGTCGCGGCGCGGGGCGTGGCGGCGGCGCGGGCACCGGTGCGGGCGGGTTTGCTGACCGGCTTGCGCGCCACCGGCTCACGCGAGGCGGCGGCGCGGCGGGGTTTGGCGACGGCAGGCGTATCGGCAGCCGCGTCATCGGCGGGCAGATCGGCAAAGCCGGCGGGCGCGGTGGCGACGGCATCGGCAGCCGGTGCCGCCGCAGGGGTGGCGGCAGGGGTGGCGGCCTGTGCTGCGGGCTTTTCAGCCGCAGGCTGCACGGGCGCGACGGGGGTCGCGGCGGCAACCGGCGCAGGCTCGGCAGGCGCGGCAACGGCTACAGGCGCAGCGGGCGCAGGGGCAGCGGCCGCAGGCTTGGTCGCGGCCTCGACCGGCTTGTCGGCAACCGCAGCCTTTGCCGTGACATTGGCAAATGCCGCAGGCGTGCCCGGACGCTCGGCAGACCAATCACCAACCGGCGCGCCGTCGCAGAACAGCCAGATCAGCACCGATCCCAGCATCCCGCAGATCACCAGACCCAGCACCAGTGCCGCGACAACGCCGAAATGGGCGTCCGACATCAACAGCAGCGCCGACAGGATGCCTGCCACCGCCGCCCAGATCCAGCATCTTGCCTTGCACGTCATCCTGTCGTCCTCCCTGCGGGGAAATTACGAGTCCTGATCCTTGCCGGTCAGACGGCGCGACTGGTCGGTCTGACCGCCTGCCGCCAGAAGTTTCGCCTGCGACACCCAGTCGTCGCGGGTCGCGCGGCCATGGAACCCCTCAAGGTTGCTGTCGACCCAGGCGAGTTCCGCCCCGGTCCAGCCGGCGATCTGGTCGAAATGGTAAAAGCCCAGGCTGTGCAGCAGCGCCTCAAGCTTGGGGCCGACGCCCTTGATCAGCTTCAGATCATCGGCCTGCCCGTCGCGCGCGGCGGTCAGGCCCTGCGGACGGCTTGCGGATGCGCCGCCGTCAATATCGGGCACCGCGCCTTCGGGTTCGGATTTCGACACGGGCCGCGCGGCCGAACCTTCGGTCGCCTCTTGCACGGTGATGCCGGTCGCATCCACGGGCTTGCCCTCGGAGGGTTTCGCCTCGGGCGCCTCCTCGGCGGGCTGCGGCGCGTCGGGCTGCTGATCGGCGGTGCGCCGGTTCAGCCAGGGCGTCAGCAGCGGCACCTCGGTGCCGTCGATGCGCTTGACCGTATCGCCAATGCCGACGGCCAAAGCGACCGAACCGTTATGCGCCTCACGCGCGCCGGGAACGCTGGTCAGGCTGGTCAGCCCGCCCAAGGGTTCGCTGGCCCAGCGGCCGTTCTGCGGACCCGGCACCGGCACCTGACCGGCGCTGAATTCGTCGATCATCGCCCGCAGCCGGTCGGGCGTCAGGTCTTCATAGTAATCCTTGCCGATCTGGGCCATGGGCGCATTGGTGCAGGCGCCAAGGCATTCGACCTCTTCCCAGCTGAAATTGCCATCCGCCGAAACGGTATGCGGCGTCGGCGCGATCTTTTCGCGGCAGACGGCGATCAGATCCTCGGCCCCGCAGATCATGCAGCTGGTGGTGCCGCAGATCTGGATATGTGCGACCCGACCCACGGGGGCGAGCTGGAACATGAAATAGAAGGTCGCCACCTCAAGCGCGCGGATATAGGGCATCCCCAGCATGGTCGCGACATGTTCGATGGCGGGGCGGCTCAGCCAGCCCTCCTGTTCCTGGGCGCGCCACAAAAGCGGGATAATGGCACTGGCCTGACGGCCTTCGGGATATTTCGTCATCTGCGCCCGCGCCCATTTTTCATTGGCGGGGGTAAAGGCAAAGCTGGCGGGTTGTTCGTGATGCAGGCGGCGCAGCATTAGCGGTCGATCTCCCCGAAGACGATATCATATGAGCCGACGATCGCAGCCACATCGGCAAGCTGGTGGCCCTTGCACAGGTAATCGGCGCTTTGCAGATGGACATAGCCCGGCGCGCGGATCTTGGCGCGATAGGGGCGGTTGGTGCCATCGGCCACCAGATAGACGCCGAACTCGCCCTTGGGGGCCTCGACGGCGGCATAGACCTGACCGGCGGGGACGTGGAACCCCTCGGTATACAGTTTGAAATGGTGGATCAGGCTTTCCATGTCGCGCTTCATGTCGCCGCGCTTGGGCGGGGTCAGCTTGCCGCGCGCCAGCACGTCGCCCTGCCCGTCCGCCGCCCGCAGCTTGGCGGTCGCCTGCTTGATCATGTTGGTCGACTGCACCATTTCTTCCATGCGCAGCAGGTAGCGATCATAGCAATCGCCGTTCTTGCCGACCGGCACCTTGAAGTCGAACTCGTCATACAATTCATAGGGTTGGCTGCGGCGCAGATCCCAGGCATAGCCCGACCCGCGCGCCATCACGCCCGAGAAACCCCAGTCCAGAACATCCTGCGGGCTGACCACGCCGATATCGACGTTGCGCTGCTTGAAGATGCGGTTTTCGGTCAAGAGGCCGTGGATGTCGTCGATCACGCCATAGAACTGATCGGCCCAGGCGTCGATATCGTCCAACAGGTCGGGCGGCAGATCCTGATGCACGCCGCCGGGGCGGAAATAGGCCGCGTGCAGACGCGCCCCGCAGGCGCGTTCGTAAAAGATCATCAGCTTTTCGCGTTCCTCATAGCCCCACAGCGGCGGCGTCAGCGCGCCCACGTCCAGCGCCTGCGAGGTGGTGTTCAGCAGGTGGTTCAGCACCCGGCCGATTTCGGAATACAAGACCCGGATCAACTGCCCCCGGCGCGGCGGGGTGATGCCGGTCAGCCGCTCGATCGCCAGACACCAGGCATGTTCCTGGTTCATCGGCGCGACGTAATCCAGCCGGTCGAAATAGGGCAGCGATTGCAGATAGGTGCGGCTTTCCATCAGCTTTTCGGTGCCGCGATGCAACAGCCCGACATGCGGATCGGCGCGTTCCACGATCTCGCCATCCAGTTCCAGCACCAGACGCAGCACGCCATGGGCCGAAGGGTGCTGCGGACCGAAGTTGATGTTGAAGTTGCGGATCTGCTGTTCGCCGCCCAGCAGGTCGCTGCTGCCGTCGTCATAGCTGTTCACGCGGATGTCGCCGTCCATCATGGCCTAACCCTCCAGCCCTGCCGCCGCGCGTTTGGCGGCCAGCCGTTCGTTGAAACGTTCCGTGGCGATCAGCGCGCGTTGGTGGCGCCCCTCGCCGATCATGTCTACGCCGTCATGGGCGCGGACGGTAAACCAGATCTTGCGCCCGTCGATCGCCTCGACCGTCGCGGTGACGGTGACGGTCTGCCCCGGCAGCGTCGGCGCGACATGGCTGAAATCGACATGGGTGCCCAGGCTGTCCTCGCCCGCATCATAGAACGGCTTGATCAGCTCAACGCATGCCCATTCCATCAGCCCGGTCATATAGGCGGTGGCGAACACCGCAGGCATCGCCGGAAAGGCGCCCTGATCGGCAAACAGCCGCTGCACCGTATGATGCGGGGCCACCACCATGCGGTGCTGGCCGGTCGCGCCGATGGTCAGGCCCGGTTTCATCAGCCCTGCGCCTTTTCGTCACCCGGCAGGATGTATTTCGCACCCTCCCACGGCGACAGGAAATCGAACTGGCGATATTCCTGCACCAGCTTCACCGGCTCATAGACGACGCGCTTCAGCGATTCGTCATAGCGCACCTCGACATAGCCCGAGGTCGGGAAGTCCTTGCGCAGCGGATGGCCGCGGAAGCCGTAATCGGTCAGCAGCCGGCGCAGGTCCGGGTGGCCCGAGAACAGGATGCCGAACATGTCGAACGTCTCGCGCTCGAACCAGTTCGCGGTCGCGTGGATGCCGGTGATCGAGGGGACCATCTCATCGGCGCGGATCTGCACGATCAGCCGGATACGCTGGTTCCGCGTCATCGACAGGAAGTGATAGACCACATCGAAGCGCAAGCCGCGCGACGGGTAATCGACGGCGGTGATGTCGACCAGCGTGGTGAAGGCACAGGCCGGATCGGTCTTCAGGAACTCGACCATATCCAAAAGCCCGGTCAGGGTGATGGTCACGGTCAGGTCGCCATGGGCGATCTGGGTGCCGACGACGGTTTGCGGGCGGCTTGCCTCGACATGGGCGGCCAGTTCGGCAAGCGCGGCATCGGTCACATGGCGGTTGGCGTGGGAAACGGTCATGGCTTTACCTCACCAGGGTGCCGGTGCGACGGATCTTCCGCTGCAATTGCAGGATGCCATACATCAGCGCTTCGGCACTGGGCGGGCAGCCGGGCACATAGATGTCCACCGGCACCACGCGGTCGCAGCCCCGCACCACGGAATAGCTGTAATGATAATAGCCGCCGCCATTCGCGCAGGAGCCCATGCTGATGACATAGCGCGGTTCCGGCATCTGGTCATAAACCTTGCGCAAAGCCGGGGCCATCTTGTTCGTCAGCGTGCCCGCGACGATCATCAGGTCGGACTGGCGCGGGGATGCGCGCGGCGCGGTGCCCCAGCGTTCCATGTCGTAACGCGGCATCGCGGCCTGGATCATCTCGACCGCGCAGCAGGCAAGGCCGAAGGTCATCCAGTGCAAGCTGCCGTTGCGCGCCCAGTTGATGATGTCCTCGGTCGTGGTCAGCAGGAAGCCCTTGTCCTGCAATTCACGGTTCAGCGCCTGGGTGGCGACCTCACGGTCCGGCCCGGCGGTGTTGGCACCCGTCATCACGCCCATTCCAAGGCCCCCTTCTTCCATTCATAGGCAAAGCCCACGGTCAGCACGCCCAGGAACACCATCATCGACCAGAAGGCGACATCAGAGAGCCCGCCAAAGGCGACCGCCCAGGGGAACAGGAAGGCGACCTCAAGGTCAAAGATGATGAACAGGATCGACACCAGATAGAAGCGGACGTCGAACTTCATCCGCGCGTCGTCGAAGGCGTTGAACCCGCATTCATAGGCGCTGACCTTTTCGGGGTCGGGGTTGCGCACCGCGATCACCGCGGCGGCGGCGATCAGCACCAGCGCCAGGGCGACAGCCATACCCGCAAAGATGAGAATCGGCAGATATTCCCGAAGGAGATCGTTCATGATCACAGGCCCTTTCGCGCGCGAACGACCCACCGGCCGTCCCAGCTTGCTTTCCCATTCACGGCCCGTTTACTCCGCCCCCCCGACCGGGTCAACGGACCAGCCCAGGGAATTGACGGCTTTTCCCGGCACAAGGCCCTGACTTTCATCAAGCCACGCGCCGCCATGGGCGGCTGTGCGGCTTTCTTCCTGGTGCAGATATCCTGGCGGCGGGCCGCAGGCCCGGTGGGGCGCAAAGCCCCCTGCCCGCACCCCTGCCGCCCGATCAGCCCGCGACGAAGCTGGCCTTGCGCTTGTCAAAGAAGGCCGCGATCCCTTCGGCCGATTCCGGGCTTTCCCAGCGCGCGACCAGGGCCGCAATGGAATCGTCGATGGCGGCGGGGTCGATCACCATGCCGAACCGGCGCGTCAACGCCTTTGCCTCGGCCACGGCGCCCGGCGCGGTCGACAGATAGGGGATCACCTCGGCTTCGATCGCCGCGTCCAGATCCTCGGGCGCGACCACACGCGACAGCACCCCCAGCCGCGCGGCCTCGTCGGCGGCGAACAGACGCGCCGACATGAACACCTGGCGCGCGTTCGCCTCGCCCATGCGGGCCAGCACATAGGGGCCGATGGTGGCGGGGATCAGGCCCAGCTTGGTCTCGGTCAGGCCGAACTTCGCGCCCGTCACGCCAATCGCCACATCGCAGACGCAGGCCATGCCGACGCCGCCGCCGAAGGCATTGCCCTGCACGCGGCCGATCAGCGGCTTGGGCAGGCTGTTCAGCGCCCCCAGCATCCCGGCCAGCTTGCGCGCCTCAAGTGCGCGCTGCGCGCCGCTGGCCCCGATCTGGTCGCGCATCCAGCCCAGATCGCCACCCGCGCAAAAGCTGGCGCCATCGGCCGCAAGGATCACCGCGCGCACCCCCGCGTCCGCGCCCAGAGCCGCCGCCGCCTCGGTGATCTCGGCGATCATCTGCCCCGACAGCGCATTGTGCTTCTCGGGCCGCGCCAGCGTCAGCGTGGCGATGCCGCGCGCATCGGTGGTCAGCCGGATCGTCTCAGCCATGTCGCATCTCCTGTGCCATGCGGGCGGCCTGGGCCAGAACGCCCATCTCCAGCCCGGTGTCATACCCTTGTGCCGCCAGATGGGCGGCCAGTTTTTCGGTGGCGACATTGCCCGCAGCACCCGGCGCATAGGGGCAGCCGCCAAGCCCGCCGACCGCCGCATCAAAGACCCGGATGCCGCGCGCAAGGCTTGCGTCGGTATTGTCCAGCGCCCTGCCGGCGGTGTCGTGATAATGGCCCGCCAGACGGTCGGCGGGCAGTTCCTCCAGCACGGCGGCCAGCATCGCGTCGATCGTCTCGGGGCGGCCCTGGCCGATGGTGTCGCCAAGGCTGATCTCGTAACAGCCCAGATCGCGCAGCGCGGCGGCGACGCGGGCGACATTGGCGGGCGGGGTCGGCCCGTCAAAGGGGCAATCGGTGACCACGCTGACATAGCCGCGCAGCGGGATGCCATCGGCGCGCGCCGCCGCCGCGACCGGGGCGAAGCGGTCCAGACTTTCGGCAATCGTCGCGTTCAGATTGGCCTTCGAGAAACCTTCCGAGGCACTGGCGAAGATCGCCACCTCATCGGCGCGGGCGGCGCGCGCGCCCTCATAGCCCTTGAGGTTGGGGGTCAGCACCGCATAGCGGGTGCCGGGGCGGCGGGTGATCCCGGCCATCACCTCGGCCGCGTCGCCCATCTGCGGCACCCATTTGGGGCTGACGAAGCTGGTGACCTCGATGCGGCGAAAGCCTGCTGTGGACAGAAGGTCGACCAGTGCGATCTTGTCCGCCGCCGGAATCAGCCGCTTTTCGTTTTGCAGCCCGTCGCGGGGGCCCATCTCGAAGATCTCAACCGTGTTCATGGGATCCACCGTCGCATGAGTATTTGGACAAAGAGGAAATAGGCATCACGCCTCATCCTCCAGCCGGATCAGGGGGGCGCCGGCCTCGACCTGATCGCCCGCAGCGGCCAGCACTTCGGCCACGGTGCCGTCGCGGCTGGCGGTCAGGGTGTGTTCCATCTTCATCGCCTCGAGGATGGCCAGCCGGTCGCCGGTGGCGACAGCCTGACCGGCGCTGACGAATACCGCCTTCACGAGGCCCGGCATCGGCGCCAGCGTCAGCCCCGATCCGGCGTCTTCGCTGGCGCGATCCAGCGGGTCGGTGGGCGTCAGGTGCAGCGTGGTCGAGCCAAAGACCGAGGTGCCCGCCGCATGGTTGACGACGCGCGCCGAGGTCGGCGCATCGTCGATCCACCAGCGGCCCTGCTTGCGGTGCGCCTCATGGGTGGTGTCGCCGGTGGTGACGCGGGCATGGCCGGGGCCAAGCACCTCGACTTGCGCCTGACCGTCCTGCCACATGACGGTGCGTTTGAGCGGCGCCCACAGCGCAAATCCCTGAAGCGGCTGGCCCGAGGTCAGCCCGGCAAGGCCAAGCGCGCCAAGCGCGGTCGCCGCCGTTTCGGGGGCGCGGGCGGCCACCAGATCGTCAAGGTCGCGGCCGATCAGCCCGGTATCGACCTGCCCCGCGCCAAAGCCCTGATGCCGGGTCAGCGCGATCAGAAAGTCGATGTTCGTAACCGACCCGGCCACTTCGGTTTCCATCAGCGCGCGTTCCAGCGACCGCAGCGCGGTGGCGCGGGTCGGGCCATGGGTGATGACCTTGGCGATCATCGGGTCATACCAGGGGCTGATCGTGTCGCCGGGGCGCACGCCGGTCTCGTTGCGGGCCTGCGGGGCGAAATGCAGATGCGTCAGCGTGCCGGTGGCGGGCAGGAAGCCGGCGGGCACATCCTCGGCGTAAAGCCGGGCCTCGAAGGCGTGGCCGGTGATGGTCAACTCGTCCTGGCGTTTGGGCAAAGCCTCGCCGCTGGCGACGCGAAGTTGCCATTCCACCAGATCGACGCCGGTAATCGCCTCGGTCACCGGATGTTCGACCTGAAGGCGGGTGTTCATCTCCATGAACCAGAAGCCGTCCTCGCGCAGGCCGCACGAGCCGTCGACGATGAACTCGATCGTGCCCGCGCCCGCATAGCCGATGGCCTCGGCCGCGCGGACGGCGGCAGCGCCCATGGCGGCGCGGACGGCCTCGGTCATGCCCGGCGCCGGGGCTTCCTCGATCACCTTCTGGTGGCGGCGTTGCAGCGAGCAATCGCGTTCAAACAGATGCACCGCAGTCTGGCCGTCGCCAAAGACCTGCACCTCGATATGGCGGGGGGCGGTGATGTATTTCTCGATCAGCACGTTCGGGTTACCAAAGGCGGTCGCGGCCTCGCCCTGCGCACTGGCCAGGGCGGCGGCGAAATCGGCCTCGCGTTCGACCAGCCGCATCCCCTTGCCGCCGCCGCCCGCGACGGCCTTGATGAGCACCGGATAACCGATCTGACCGGCCTGATCGCGCAGGTGATCGGCGTCCTGGTTGTCGCCCTGATAGCCCGGCACCACCGGCACGCCCGCCTTGGCCATCAGATCCTTGGCCGCGTCCTTCAGCCCCATGGCGCGGATCGCCGAGGAGGACGGGCCGATGAACACCAGCCCGGCCTTTTCCACCGCATCGACGAAATCGGGGTTTTCCGACAAAAAGCCATAGCCCGGATGGATCGCCTGCGCGCCGGTGGCAAGCGCCGCCGCGATGATCGCATCGCCGCGCAGGTAGCTGTCCCTGGGGGCCGGGCCGCCGATATGGATGGCCTCATCCGCCATCGCCACATGGCGCGCGCCGCGATCGGCATCGGAATAGACCGCGACCGTCGCCACGCCCAGACGGCGGCAGGTGTCGAAGACGCGGCAGGCGATCTCGCCCCGGTTAGCCATCAGAATCTTTGAAAACATCGCGTCCCCCTATTGTCCGCACCAGTCGCGGCGGCGGCCGCCGAAATAAGGTTCGGCCAGCCCTTCGCGGATCAGGATCGCCGCCGCATCCTGCCCGTCGATCCACAGCCGGATCAGATCCCGGCCATATTTTTCAGTGCCTTGCCGCACGATCTTCAGATCAGCACCGTTCACAAGCGCGCGCAGCCGCGCGGTTGCGCGCTGACCTGCGGCGCGTTCGGCTTCACATTGCGCGTCGCGCGTTTCAGGCGCGTTCAGCCCGTCGATCCGCGCCGTAAGCTGCCCCTGCCCGCAGTCCATCGCAATGGTGTCGCCGTCATGGACATGGGTCAGCCGGCAATCGTCCCCCACCCCCGGCGCATGGACATAAAGCCACAGCGCCGCCACGGTCAGCGCGGTGATCGCCAGGGCCTGAAGGATCAGCCAGGTCATCCGCATCGGCCCCCTTCCAGAACCTCGATCAGGCGCAGGCGTTCGCAGACGATGGGCATGTCGGGGTCAAAGCCGCCATTGCGGGTGAAATAGTCGATATGGCCTGCACGCCAGTCATCGAAATCCCCCTCGCCCTCGGCCAAAGCGAAGTCCTCGGGGATGTCGCGGAAGGGGCGGATGGCGACCTCGGTCACCTCATAGACCAAAGCCGGGTGGCCCGCGTGATCCAGGGCCACGATGATCTGCCCGGCCTCGGGCAGCGGATCGCCGTCCTCATGATAATGCGCAAGCGCGCCGCAGGTCGCGGTCTTGGCGCCACTGGCGATCAGCGACAAAAGACGCGCCGACAGGTCGGGACTGTCGCCAAAGCGTGTCGGCTGCGCGCCGGGATAGCGGGACCAAACCGTCATCATCACATCCGGAACACGCCGAAGCGCGTCGGCTCGATCGGTGCGTTCAGGCTGGCAGACAGTGACAGCGCCAGCACCTGACGGGTCTTGCGCGGGTCGATCACGCCATCGTCCCACAGCCGGGCACTGGCATAAAGCGGGTGGCTTTGGCGGTCGAACATCTCGATCGTCGGGCGCTTGAAGGTCGCCTCCTCCTCGGCCGACCATTGCCCGCCCGCGCGTTCGATGCCGTCGCGCTTGACCGTCGCCAGCACGCCCGCCGCCTGTTCGCCGCCCATCACGCTGATGCGCGAATTGGGCCAGGTCCACAGGAACCGGGGGCTGTAGGCGCGGCCCGCCATGCCATAGTTGCCCGCGCCGAACGACCCGCCGACCAGCATGGTGATCTTGGGCACATTGGTCGTGGCCACCGCCGTCACCATCTTGGCGCCGTGGCGCGCGATGCCTTCGTTTTCATACTTGCGACCGACCATGAAGCCGGTGATGTTTTGCAGGAAAATCAGCGGGATATTGCGCTGCGAACACAGTTCGATGAAATGCGCGCCCTTGATCGCGGCCTCGGAAAACAGCACGCCGTTGTTGGCGACGATGCCGACCGGGCAGCCCATCACATGCGCGAATCCCGTGACCAGCGTTTCGCCGTAGCGCGGCTTGAACTCGTCAAAGCGGCTACCGTCGACGGTGCGCGCGATCACCTCGCGGATGTCATAGGGGGTGCGCAGGTCGCCCGGCACGACGCCCAGCAGTTCATCGGGGTCATAGGCCGGGTCTTCGGGGGTCTGCCAGACCACGGTCGTCGGCTTGCGGCGGTTCAGATGGCTGACCGCACGACGGGCAAGCGCAAGGGCATGGGCGTCATCCTCGGCCAGGTAATCGGCCACGCCCGACAGGCGGGTGTGGACATCGCCGCCGCCCAGATCCTCGGCGCTGACCACCTCGCCGGTCGCGGCCTTGACCAGCGGCGGGCCGGCCAGAAAGATGGTGCCCTGGTCGCGCACGATGATGGTGACGTCCGACATGGCGGGAACGTAGGCGCCGCCGGCGGTGCACGAACCCATCACCACGGCGATCTGGGGAATACCCTTCGCGCTCATCTGCGCCTGGTTGAAGAAGATGCGGCCGAAATGGTCGCGGTCGGGGAATACCTCATCCTGGTTGGGCAGGTTCGCGCCGCCCGAGTCGACCAGATAGACGCAGGGCAGATGGTTCTGTTCGGCGATTTCCTGGGCGCGCAGGTGTTTCTTGACGGTCATCGGGTAATAGGTGCCGCCCTTGACGGTGGCATCGTTGCACACGACCATCACCTCGGTCCCGTGGACCTGGCCGATACCCGCGATCACGCCCGCGCCGGGGGCGGCATTGTCATACATGTCATGCGCGGCGGTCGCGCCGATTTCCAGAAACGGGCTGCCGGGGTCCAGCAGGTTCGCCACCCGTTCGCGCGGCGCCATCTTGCCGCGCGCCACATGCCGCGCCATCGCCTTGTCGCCGCCCCCCGCCGTCGCCGCCGCAGCGGCCTGGGCGATGGTGTCCAGCATCGCCAGATGGGCGGCGCGATTGGCGCGGAAGGCGTCGGAATTGGTCAGGACGGAGGAGGTAAGTTTCATGCACTGGTCCCCTGTTGCAGTTCGTCTTCGGCCATCTTGCGCAGCTCGCGGCGCATGACCTTGCCCGTGACCGTCATCGGCAGGGCATCCAGAAAGGTGATTTCGCGCGGCGCGGAATGGCGGGCGCAATGCGTGGCGGCATGATCGATCAGCGCCTGCGCAAGTTCAGACGTGCCCTGAACATCATCCCGCAAGACGATGTACGCCTTGACAATTTCCGTACGAAGTTCATTCGGTTTGCCAACAACGCCGACCGCCGCGACGGCGGGGTGTTGCAGCAGCACATCCTCGATCTCGGCGGGACCGATGCGATAACCGGCACTGGTGATCACATCATCGTCGCGGCCGTGGAAGCGGATGTAGCCGTCCTCGATCACGCCGCGGTCGCCGGTCACCATCCACTCGTCGCGGAACTTGTCGGCGGTGGCATCGGGGCGGTTCCAATAGCCCAGAAACATCGACCCCGCGCCGCGACGGATGGCAATGTCGCCCTCGGCCTTGGTGGGCTGGCCCTGCGCGTCGATCACCTGCACGTCAAAGCCCGGCACCGCCTTGCCAAGGCAGCCGGGGCGCGGCGGGAACATCGTCCAGGCGTTGCTGGCGACCATGTTGCATTCAGTCTGGCCGTAGAACTCATTGATGGTCAGGCCAAAGGCGCGCCGCCCCCAGGCCAGCATCTCGGCCCCCAAGGGTTCGCCGCCCGAGGCGACGCTGCGCAGCCCGGCCTGTGCGAAATCGGCGGCCTTCAGGATGCGCAGCGCGGTCGGCGGAAGAAACAGGCAGTTGGCGCCCGATCCGTCGATCACCGCGCGGGCGGCCTCGGGCGTGAACTTCGGCAGGCGGGCGGCCACCACCGGCACCCGCAGCGCAAGGCCCGGCATCAGCACGTCAAAGAGGCCGCCGATCCAGGCCCAGTCGGCAGGCGTCCAGATCACATCGCCGGGCTGGCCCAGGCGGTCATGGCTCATCTCAACCCCCGGCAGATGGCCGGTCAGCATCCGGTGGCCATGCAGCGCCCCCTTGGGCGCGCCGGTGGTGCCGGAGGTATAGATCAGCACCGCCGGATCCTCGGGACCGGTGTCGGCCGCCCGGAACGGCCCAACGTCGGGCAGATCCAGCGCCTCGGGCACGACGGGCTGCACCGCAAAGGGGGCCAGCATCCCCTGCCCCTCGGGGTCGGTCACCACCACGCGCGCGTCGCTGTCGGACAGCCGCAGCCGCAGCGCCTCATCCCCGAACAGTTTGAACAGCGGCACCGAGATCGCACCCAGCTTCCAGATCGCCAGATGCGCGGCGGCGGTCCAGGCGGATTGCGTGCGCAACACCCCCACCCGGTCGCCCCGCGCGACATGCGGCGCCAGATGATGCGCCATCCGGTCGGTCATCGCCGCAAGCTCGGCGCGGGTGTGATCGCGCCGCCCCTCGGTCATGTCGATGATCGCCAGATCGCCCGGATCACCGGCAAGGCATTGATCGGCCATGTTCAGACGCTCGGGAAAGCGCCAGACGAAGGCCTGGCGCATCTCCTCATAGCCAAGGTCGGCCCAGGCGGTCATTCCTTGGTCATGATCTCGCGGCCGATCAGCATCCGGCGGATCTCGCTGGTGCCGGCGCCGATTTCCATCAGCTTCGCATCGCGGAACAGGCGGCTGACCACGCTGTCGTTCAGGAATCCCGCGCCGCCAAGCGCCTGCACCGCCTTGTGCGATTGCACCATCGCCTGTTCGGATGCGTAAAGCACCGCCCCCGCCGCGTCCTGGCGCGTGACCTGGCCCTTGTCGCAGGCCTTCGCCACCTCATAGACATAGGCGCGTGCGGTGTTCAGCGCGACATACATATCGGCCACAAGCGCCTGCATCAGTTGGAAATTGCCGATCGGCTGGCCGAACTGGTGGCGCTCCTTCAGGTAGGGGACGACCTCATCCAGGCAGGCGGCCATGATGCCGGTGCCGATGCCCGACAGCACCAGACGTTCGTAATCAAGGCCCGACATCAGCACGCGCACGCCCTTGCCCTCGGTCCCCAGGACGTTCTCGAACGGCACTTCGCAATTGTCGAAGATCAGCTCGCCGGTGTTCGACCCGCGCATCCCCAGCTTGTCGAAATGCGGCGCCTGGGTGAAGCCCTTCATGCCCTTTTCGACGATGAAGGCGGTGATGCCCTTGGACCCCGCCTCGGGGTCCGTCTTGGCATAGACGATCAGCGTATCGGCATCGGGACCGTTGGTGATCCAGTATTTGTGGCCGTTCAGCACATAGTAACCGTTGCGCTTTTCGGCGCGCAGCTTCATGCCGACGACATCCGAACCGGCCCCGGCCTCGGACATCGCAAGCGCGCCGATGGCGCTGCCATCGCACAGGCCCGGCAGGTATTTGGCCTTTTGCGCATCCGACCCGTTCAGCTTCATCTGGTTGACGCAGAGGTTGGAATGCGCCCCGTAAGACAGGCTGACACTGGCACTGGCCCGCGCGATCTCCTCGACCGCGACGACATGGGCCAGATAACCCATGCCCGAGCCGCCATATTCCTCGGCCACGGTGATGCCCAAAAGGCCCAGTTCACCCATTTCCGACCACAGCTCATTCGGAAAGGCGTTGCTCTGGTCGACCTCGGCCGCGATCGGCTTCAGCCGGTCCTGCGACCAGCGATGCACCATGTCGCGCAGCGCGTTGACATCTTCGCCCAGATCGAACTGCATTCCCGCCGTGAACATGGCCGTTATCCCCCGTTATTGAACGCCCGTTCAATAATGCGCGAAAACGCCTGAGTCGGTCAAGCGCCGTTTGCGTATGGACAGGCGCAGCCTGCAAAAACCGGGCGGCGCCGCGATACGTCAACAGGCTTGACTTTTCACGCCGCAGCGCTCACATCTGCCGCCTTGCCCTGCTGCCGCGTGAGCAGCCCCGCATGATGCGGATGGGGCCACGCAACAGGTTCCCAGGGCAATGACCTTCACGCCGGGGCCATGCGGCCATCGTGCCGCCGCAGCCGGATGAAAGAACCGATGCAATTCAAGGATATGGGCCTTGCGCCCCGGATTTTGGAAAACCTGCCCAAGCTGGGCCTGAACGAACCCACCCCGATCCAGCGCGAGGCGATCCCCGCCATCGTCGCGGGGCGTGACCTGCTGGGGCTGGCGCAGACCGGCACCGGCAAGACGGCGGCCTTTGGCCTGCCGATGATGACGCGGCTGGTCAGCTATGGCCGCAAGCCCGCGCCGAAAACCGTGCGCGCCCTGGTGCTGGCGCCGACCCGCGAGCTGGCCACCCAGATCGCGCAGAATCTGACCGCCTTTGCCGATGGCAGCCCGATCCGCATCTTCCGCGTGGTGGGCGGGGCCTCGATCAACGCCCAGGCCGAACGGCTGGCGCGCGGCGTCGACGTGCTGGTGGCCACCCCCGGTCGCCTGATCGACCTGATGGATCGCCATGCGGTCAACCTGTCGGAAACCGGCTATCTGGTGCTGGACGAGGCCGATCAGATGCTGGACATCGGCTTCATCCATGCGCTGCGCCGGATCGCGCGCGGCCTGCCCGAACAGCGTCAGACCATGCTGTTTTCGGCCACCATGCCGAAGCTGATGGATGAGCTGGCCGAGACCTATCTGACCGATCCGGTGCGCGTCGCCGTGAACCCGCCCGGCAAGGCTGCCGAGGCGATCGACCAGGGCGTGCATTTCGTCAATCAGGGCGACAAGGCGACGCTGCTGGCCGAGTATATCTCGAAACATCCGGGCGAATTGGCGATTGTTTTTGGCCGCACCAAGCATGGTTCGGAAAAGCTGTCGAAGCTGTTGGAAAAATGGGGTTTTTCGGTGGATGCGATCCACGGCAACAAATCCCAGGGGCAGCGCGAACGGGCGCTGTCGGCGTTCCGCGCGGGGCAGACGCAGGTGCTGGTGGCGACCGATGTCGCGGCGCGGGGGCTGGATATCCCCGAGGTTGCGCATGTCTATAACTATGACCTGCCGAACGTGCCCGAGAACTATGTTCACCGCATCGGCCGCACCGCGCGCGCCGGTCGTGATGGCCGGGCCGTGGCGTTCTGCTCGCCCGCCGAAGTGGGCGATCTGCGCGCCATCGAAAAGGCGATGAAGGCGAAGATCCCGGTGATCGGCGGCGAGGCCCCGCCCGAGGCCGCCGCGCCCCAGCCCGGTCGCGGTGGCCCGCGTCGCGGCGGTCCGCGCCGGGGTGGGACCGGCGCGCCCAAGGCCGACGCCGCGCCCGCGCCGCGCAACACCGCCCATGACGCGCCGACCAAGGCCAAGTCGCGCCCGGCGCGCCGCCCCTCGCGCAGGCCGAAGGCGGAACAGAAAAGCGCGGGTTGATCCCCGCGCCGCTCTCCACCCTCGCAGCCGCCCCCTTGGGGCGGCTGTTTTCATGCGCGCCTCAGGTCTGGGCGTTATGTTCCAGGCTCAGCTTGATCTCGACCAGCACGCGCTGCATGTCCTGGGTCTCGGCCAGCAGGCGCTTGGCCTCGTTGATCGAGATGACGCCATCGGCGATCGACTGGTTGTATTCGGCCATCAGTTGCGCGAACCGCTGCGACAGCGACACCACATTGGCGTTGATGTTGCGCGGCTCATCGCGGTTGGCCTGATCGTAGGACACCTGCAAGCCGCGCAGATCGGCCAAAGCCGAGGTCATGTGCGGAAAGCTGGCCGCCGCCTCAAGCCGGGCGACGACATCGACCGGCATGAAGCGGTCGGCATGTTCGGGATCGCCCGAATAATAGCGCCCCAGCGTGGCCTTGGACTTGCCCGACAGCCGCGCGGCGTTTTCGATGCCGACGTCCTTGACCAGGGTTTCGGCATGTTTCTTCAGATAGCTGGCAATAGGGTCGGACACGGCATTTCCCGGTGTGGTGTTCAAACGCAATTTACATACGAAATGCCGTGACGATTGTCATGGATTATTCCATGACATGCCGCGACCGATCAAAACCGCAGATCCCCCGCATCGAAACCGGTGCCGACCACGACCAGGGCGAAGTCGGCAAGCCGGTCGCCATTCAGATCGGCCTCCAGCAGGGTCTGGCCGCTGGTCGCGGTCATCCGCAACTGCCCGGCCTGACCGGTAAAGGCGCCAGCCCCCAGATAGGCGGTCACGCCGGTGCCGCGCAGGTCAATGCGGTCCAGCGCGTCGAAATCGGTGATGCGATCGGCATTCGCGCCGATACCGGAATCGGCGCGGCTGGCAAAGACAAAGGTATCCGCCCCCGCACCCCCCGACAGCACGTCGCGCCCAGCGCCGCCCACCAGCACATCATCGCCCGCCCGGCCAGACAGCACATCCGCCCCCGCCCCGCCGCGCAGCACATTGGCCAGCCCGTCACCCGCCAGCGTGTCATTGCCGCTGCCACCGGTCAGGTTTTCGATGCCGCGCAGGGTTTTGAGGCCGTAGCCGGTATTCTGCGCCCCGGTCACGGCCAGATCCACCCGCAGGGCTGCGGCGCCGTAAAGCTCAAGCACGTCTGCCCCCGCGCCGCCATCCACATAATCAGCGCCGTCCTCGACCCGGATCGAGTCATTGCCGTTGCCAGCCCAGATCCGGTCATCACCCAGGCCGCCCAGAAGCAGGTCGTTACCGTCAAACCCATAAATCTGGTCATTGCCTGCGCCCGACTGGATCAGGTTGGAATCCGCCGTTCCCCACAGGCTGTCATTGCCCGCGCCGGTGGTCAGATGCTCGACCCCTGTAATGCGGTCGGTGCCCTGGTTGGTCGATTGCGGGCCGTTGATGTAAAGCTGGACCCTGACACCCACCGAGGTGTTCATCACCAGCGTATCGCCCCCGGCACCGCCGATGATCACGTCGTCGCCGCTGTCCGCGATCAGATAGTCATTGCCGTCGCCCCCCAACAGGGAATCGCCGCCCCCGCCGCTGATGACCAGATCGTTGCCCGCACCGCCGAATAGATAGTCGCGCCCCGCCCCGCCCCACAGCGTGTCGTTGCCGCCATCACCTCCCAGCGTATCGTCGCCTGCCCCGCCATGGACCGCATCATTGCCGTCGTAGCCCGACAGGTAATCGTTGCCTGCCCCGCCATCCAGCGTGTCATTGCCTGCCATCGCCGACAGCCGGTCATTCCCCGCCCCGCCGACCAGCCGGTTCGCCGCCGCATTGCCCACAATCGTGTCGTTGCCCGACCCGGCGGTGTAATCGTGGATCACCGTGCCGCGCGCGATGCCCATGTTGCTGGTGCCGCCATAGACGCTGGACTGGCTGCCCGCGTTCAGATTGACCGTCTGCGCGGCAGTGTCGGTCGAGAAGTTGATCGCATTGCGCCCGCCGGTGTCGATCAGGGTAAAGGCCACCGGGCTGGCCCCCGACCAGATATTGCCATCGCGCGGTTGCGCCCCGGTCATCTGCCCCAGGATCGCGCCGATATAGCCGCCGACATTGCCGCCGACGCCATAGGTCGTGTCGCCCGCGCGCACCGACCCCGCGCCGTAAAGCCGCTGGATCGCCACGATATCGGCGATCATCGGGGTCAGCGGATAGGCATCGACGCCGCCAATGTCGGATTGCGCGAAATAGCTCATGACCGAGGACGACCAGGTGTCGTTGTCATAAAGCCGGTTCACGCCGTATTGCGCCGATCCGTTGTAATTCCCGGCATGGCCCAGACCAAGCGCATGGCCGATCTCATGCACGAATGTCACCATCGAATAGGTGTCGATGGTGCGGCCATAGGTCGCCGACCAGGCGGTGCCGATGTTCACCGTGGCGCTTTGGGTGGTGTTGCCGACATAGTATTCCGGCCCGGCATAGGCGCCGCTGCCCGTATTGGAAAAGGCGATCTGCCCGCCCGAGGCGACGCGCTGAAAGGTGATACCGGTGGCCTCGGACCAGGCCTCGAACGCCCAGCCGATCATCCGCTGCTGATCGGCGGTCATCGTCGCGCCTGACCAGGTGATCGTCTTGCTGGTGCTGACGTCGAAGGCGATCGTGCCATTGCCGGTCGCCGACCAGCCGCGCCCCCCCCAGGCATGCGCCCAATAGCCGGTGGTCAGTTGCGTGGCGATCTGGTCGATGGACCAGACCTCACCCGCCGCGCGGGGCTGGGTCGCGCCGGTCGCGGCAAGGTTCGCGTAATCGCAATCATGGGTGGTGGGGCGGAACTGGGTGCAGATCTGGCACATGGGCGTCATCCAAAAATGTGTGAAAAATCAGGGGTATTCAAAGCGGTTCGCGTTATGGCGGCAGCCCTGCCTGCTGCAACGCCAGATCCAGAAACCGCGTCAGGCTGTCGCCCGGAAAGGCCGCCGCCGGATCGCGCCCGGCCAGCATCGCCCCGGCCTCGGGGCTGGCACCTTTCGCGGCGCCCTGCTGCCAGCCGATATGGCCCAGCAGGCTGTTGCCGTCCAGCCGCGCCAGGTACAGCGTGACATGCAGCGCCGAACCGGCATCGGGCGCGGGGGCCGCAACAAGCTGGGCGCCGGCCATGCGGCGCTGCAAGGCCAGCGCCAGCGCCGCGCAGGCCTCGGCGGCGCGGGCGGGCGCGACATCTGCCGCGGCCTGGCAGTCATACTGGACGCTCTGCGCGGCCAAGGCCGCCTGCGTCGGGATCATCGCAGCCCCCAAGCCAAGCGCCAGACCCGCCAGAAGCCGCGCGCCAAAGGGCGCGATCAGGGCAGCAGGCAGGGGGCGCGGTCGCATCGTCATGACGTCATTATGCGCCGCACCCAAGGGACGACAAGTCCCCTGCGGCGCACAACCGCAGGTCGCGCGCCAAACCGCCGATCACCTTCTGCCAGCCATGCATAAGGCGCGCACCGTTCCCGGCACGCGCCCCATGTTTTCAGCCTGTTGCACGGCGCTTCAGCGCGCCGCCAAGGGTCTCAGTTCGACGGCGCCGGGGTCGCCGGTTCGGTCGTGGTCGGGGCCGGGGTCGCCGGCTCGGTGGTGGTCGGCGCTGGGGTCGCGGGCGCGGTGGTGGTCGGCGCGGGCGTGGTCGTGGTCGTGGTCGGCGCGGTTTCGGGCGCCGTGGTGCCCGACATGCCCGACATGCCATCCATCCCGCTCATGCCCGACATCCCGTCCATGCCCGACATGCCGGTCATCCCGGTTTGTTCGGCCGGGGCCACGACCGGTTCTTCGGTGGTCATGAACTTCTGCAACACGAAATAGGCCACGGCCAAAGCCAGCAGGATGCCGATGATCAGCGGCAGCGGCGACGACTTCTTGACCGGCTCGGCACGATAGCTGTTGGTCGGGCGGTTGTTCGGATCAGCCATATTTCACTCCTCATGGCGGGGGCGGGCCGGGATGGCGCGCAGGACCGCTGCGGGGCCGTATCTCATCCAAGACATGCCGTCGCACCGGGTTGCGCCAAGTCTAACCTGCCTTTATCGCCATGGTAAGCCTGTTTGCGCCCCAACCCATCCCCAACCGTCCGAGGCCCCGATGTCGACCACCAGCCCGCAGCCTGTCATCCACCTGGCCGATTACCGCCCCTATCCCTGGCGGATCGATCGTGTGGCGCTGACATTCCGGCTGAACCCGACCGCGACCGAGGTGCTGGCGCGCCTTCGCCTGTCGCCGCTGGAACCCGGTCAGCCGCTGGTGCTGGATGGCGAGGCGCTGGATCTGGTGGCCGCCCGCATCGACGACCGCAAGCTGGGCCGCGCCGATTACCACCTGACCGACCGCGCCCTGACGATCCACCCCGCCGCCCTGCCCGAGGGCGACTTCACCCTTGAAACGCTGGTGCGCATCGATCCGGCGGCCAACACCGCGCTGTCGGGCCTTTATCTGTCGAACGGCATCTATTGCACCCAGTGCGAGGCCGAGGGCTTTCGTCGCATCACCTTCTACCCGGACCGCCCCGATGTGATGGCGCCGTTCCGGGTGCGCATCGAAAGCGACCTGCCGGTGCTGTTGTCGAACGGCAACCCGGTCGATCAGGGCGCGGGCTTTGCCGAATGGCACGACCCCTGGCCGAAGCCCGCCTATCTGTTCGCTTTGGTCGCGGGCGATCTGCGCGCCACGCGCGGGGCCTTCAAGACCCGGTCGGGCCGCGATGTCGATCTGGCCGTCTGGGTCCGCCCCGGCGACGAGGGCCGCACCGACTGGGCGCTGGACAGCCTGATCCGGTCGATGAAATGGGACGAGGCCGCCTATGGCCGCGAATATGATCTGGACGTGTTCAACATCGTCGCGGTCGATGATTTCAACATGGGCGCGATGGAGAACAAGGGGTTGAACATCTTCAACGCCGCCCGCGTCCTTGCCGCCCCCGAGACCGAGACCGACGCCGATTTCGAACGGATCGAGGCGATCATCGCCCATGAATATTTCCACAACTGGACCGGCAACCGCATCACCTGCCGTGACTGGTTCCAGCTTTGCCTGAAAGAGGGGCTGACGGTGTTCCGCGACCAGCAGTTCACCGGCGATCTGCGCAGCCATCCCGTCAAGCGGATCGAGGATGTCGCCACCCTGCGCGCCCGCCAGTTCCGCGAGGATGCAGGGCCGCTGGCGCATCCGCCGCGCCCCGATCACTTTGTGGAAATCAACAATTTCTATACCGCCACCGTCTATGAAAAGGGCGCGGAAATCGTGGGCATGCTGCGCCGTCTGGTCGGGCCTGCGGGCTATCGCGCGGCGCTCGACCTTTATTTCGCGCGCCATGACGGCCAGGCCTGCACGGTCGAGCAGTGGCTTCAGGTCTTTGCCGACACATCGGGCCGCGATCTTGCGCAATTCATGCGCTGGTATACCGATGCCGGCACCCCGCATCTGCACCTGACCGAGGATTGGGACGGCAGCCACCTGACGCTGACCTTCCGCCAGGAAACCGCGCCGACGCCGGGCCAGCCCGAAAAGCCCGCCCGCCATATTCCGGTCGCCATCGGCCTTTTGAACCCCAATGGCGATGAGGTGCTGCCGACCACCCTGTGCGAGGTGACGCAAGATAAGCAATCCTTCCGCTTCGGTCCCTATCCGGCGCGGCCCACGGCCTCGGTGCTGCGCGACTTCTCGGCGCCGGTGGTGCTGCACCGCGAACCCGATCCGGCGCGCACGGCGTTTCTGCTGGCCCATGACACCGATCCGTTCAACCGCTGGCAGGCCGGGCGCGATCTGGCGCTTGCCGTGCTGGTTGACCGCCAAGACCCGCGCGATCTGATCGACGGGCTGGGGCGGCTGATCGTCGATGACAGCCTTGATCCGGCCTTCCGCGCCCTTTGCCTGGCGCTGCCGCCCGAAGATGAGATCGCAGCCAGCCTTCATGCTGCGGGCCGCACCCCCGATCCTGATGCGATCCAGTCCGATCGCCGCGCCCTGGCGCGCGCCATTGCCACGGCGCATCAGGACGCGCTCGCCGCGATCTATGACCAGATGGCCACCCCCGGCCCCTATTCGCCGCAGGCCGAACCGGCCGGGCGGCGCGCGCTGCGGCTGGCGGCGCTGTCGCTGCTGACGCCGCTGGACGGCGGCACCCGCGCCCGCGCGCTTTACGCGCAAGCCGACAACATGACCGAGCGTCTGGCGGCGCTGACCGCGCTTGTGCGTGCCGATGCGGCGCAGGCGGAACTCGCGGATTTCGCCACCCGCTACGGCAGCGACCGGCTGGCGATGAACAAATGGTTCACCGTTCAGGTCGCCCATGCCCCTGCCGATCGCGCCGCCCAGATCGCCCGCGCGCTGACGGAACGGCCCGACTTCGACTGGAAAAATCCCAACCGGTTCCGCGCGGTGATGGGCGGGCTTCTGGCCAATCACGCGGGCTTTCACCACGCATCCGGCGCGGGCTATGATTTCTATGCCGATTGGCTGATCCGGCTGGACCCGGTGAACCCGCAGACCACCGCCCGCATGACCGCCGGTTTCGAGACCTGGCCGCGCTATGACACCACCCGCCAGACCCGCGCCCGCGCCGCGATGACCCGCCTGCAAGCCGCGCCGGGCCTGTCGCCCGACACGCAGGAAATGGTCGACCGCATCCTGGGTAGCTGACGGGCTTTCGTCTTGACCAAAACATCCGGGGGGCAGGCCCAAGCCCGCCCCCCGACAGCCCGTAACCGGGGGGCAGCGCCCCCCGCGCGCGCCCGGCGTCGCGGTAAAGAACCATCGGAAATGCTTGATTTGCATCAAGGACAGATCGATCCTGCCCGCGCAGGATCGCGGCACGTTCCGCAAAGGATGGCCGATGCGTCTGACAACCCGAACCAATCTGGCGATGCGCGTGTTGATGGTCTGCGCCGTCAACCCCGGTCGGATCGTGCGCAAACACGAAATCGCCCAGGCCTGCAATGCGTCGGAAAACCATCTGGCGCAGGTGGTCAACACCTTGGCGCAGCTTGATTTCATCGACACCCAGCGGGGCCGTGCCGGGGGGATGCAGCTGGCGCGGCCGATGGATCAGATCGGCGTGGGCGCGGTGTTTCGCGCCTTCGAGACCGGCATTCCCTTTGCCGAATGTTTCGATCAGGGCGGCAATACCTGCCCGCTGGTCGGGGCCTGCCGGTTGCGCGATGCGCTGATTGCGGCGCTGGATGCGTTCCATGCCTCGCTGGATCGGCTGACGCTGGCCGATCTGGTGGCCGACAACCGGCAGTTGGAGCATCTCTTGCGGCTGGCCGCGCGCAGCCCGGAACTGGCCTGCGCCGGTTAGGCCTTGCGCCGCCCCTGCCCGTCGCGTCAGATGGCGGCATGGATGAGACCGACCCCGCCCTGGCCAGCCTGATCGCGCTGCGCAGCATCGGCCCCGCCACGGCGCAGGCAATGCGGCGCGGCGGCGTGCGCGATGCCGATCACCTGCGCGAACTGGGCGCGGATGAGGCGTACCGGCGGATGCTGATCGGCGGCGAGCGCCCGCATTTCATCGGCTATTATGTTCTGCACATGGCGCTGCAAGGTCGGCCCTGGAATGATTGCCAGGGCGCTGAAAAGGTCGCGCTGCGCGCCCGGTTCGACGCGCTGAAGGCCGACATGGCAAAGGGCCGCGATGGCAACACCGCGGCCCCGTTCGAGGATATCCTGAACCGGATCGGTCTGATCCGGCCTTAGCCGACCAGTTCCAGGCCCGAGAAGAAGAAGGCGATCTCACGCGCGGCCGAGGCTTCGCTGTCCGACCCATGGACGCTGTTTTCGCCCTTGGACAGCGCGAAGTCCTTGCGGATGGTGCCGGCATCGGCCTGGGCCGGATCGGTCGCGCCCATCACTTCGCGGTTCTTGGCAATCGCGCCTTCGCCTTCCAGCACCTGCACGACGACCGGTTCCGAGGCCATGAAGCTGCACAGTTCGCCATAGAAGGGCCGCTCGGCATGTTCGGCATAGAAGGCGCCGGCCTGGGCGGGCGACAAGTGGATGCGCTTGGATGCGACGACGCGCAGGCCGGCGTCCTCGAACTTGGCGACGATCTTGCCGGTCAGGTTGCGCTTGGTGGCGTCGGGCTTGATGATGGACAGGGTGCGTTCGATGGCCATGGGATCACCTTTGATAAAGCGGGGCGGGACACCTGCCCCGCCGGATGCGCGCCGGTTATCACGTCGGGCCGGGGCTGGAAAGCCTCAAGCGGGGTGGGCATAGCCGTATTTCATCAGCCAGATCGCGGCGCGTTCGGTGGCAGGCAGATCCAGCCCGGCGCGGGTGGCCAGATCGGCAAGGCTGATCGCGTCCCCATCGGGCAGCGCGGCCAGCACGGCGGTCACGTCGGCGATGACGGCGGGCGGGCGTCGCAGCCGGTCGAACCGGCGCAGGCCCGCCATCGCCTGCGGATCGGGCAGCGGCGCGTCGCTGCGGATCAGGTGAAAGCGCGCGGGCGCGGTGATCTGGCCGCTGGGGTAGCTGGCGAACAGATCATGCGGCGGCAGCGCCTGGGCGACATCGGCGCCAAGCGCGAAGGGCGCGACCCCGGCGGCGATGGCGGCGCGGCGGCGGGCGTCCTGTTCGGCCCACAGATCCTGCATCCGGGGCACGACCGCGGCCCAGTCGAACACCGCTTGCGCCCGCGCCCTGCCCGCCGACCCCAGCCGCGCGCGCAGGTCAGGCGCGTCGGCCAGATCGGCCAAAGCGCGGGCCATGGCATCCACGTCGAAAACGGTCTGCGCGGCGGTCTGCGCCAGATAGTGATGGTAATCATCCTGCCCCAGCAGAAACCGCAGCGCAATCTTGCGCCCCAGCACCGCGCGCGCCGCCAGCGTCGGGATCAGGATGCCGGTCTGGGGCGTGACGGTATCGCGCAGCCCATCCCAGTCGGTCGCCACCACCGGCAGGCCCGCCGCCATCGCCTCGACCGGGGCCAGGCCGAAGGTTTCCTGCACATTGTCGATGGGAAACAGGAAGATGTCGGCCGCCGACAGCCCGGCGCGGCAGCGGTCGCGGCTGGCGCCGTCGATCAGATGCAACGCCACATCGGGCATCAGCGCCTGCGCGGCACGGCGGAAATCCTCGGCCCCGCCGGTGTCGGCGAATTGCCCGATCAGCGCCAGATGCAGGGGGGCGCGGCACCGGCCTTGGGCGCGCGCCAAAGCGATGAAGGCGGGCAGCGGGTCGAACTTTTCGTTGAAGCTGAGCCGCGACAGGCAGGCCACCAGCACCGCATCATCACCCAGGCCCAGTTCGGCCCGCAGCGCCGCCCGCGCCACCGGATCGGGCGCAAAGGCGGCCGTGTCGATGCCCAGCGGGATCGTCTGGATCAGCGGACGTTCGGGCGTGGGCGCGCCGGGAAAGCGGCGGCGGGCGAAATCCTCGGCCACCTCAAGTTGGCGGATCACGCTGGCGCGCACGGCAAGTGAGGTGGTAATCAGCGCGTCCCAAGGCGCCACCGGGGCGGTGACAAACGCGGCGATCTCAGCCTGCACCCCGGCGGTCGCGGTGGTATGGGTCAGCCCGCAATTGGCCCAGGCGGTCTGGCCGCGCATCTGCCGCTGCCAGGCCAGCCGCGCCAGGCTGGGCGCGGGATAAAACAGCGTGCCGATCCCCGCCATCCGCGGATGATCGCGCAGCACCACCGCCGCCGCCCGCCCCGGAGAGACGCGCCGCACCACATCCTGAAACGCGCCGATCGACCCTTGGTGATCGACGCAGGCCAGGGCTGGGCCATCGCCCATATGCGTCAGATAGCCGGTCAGGAACGACTGCCCCGCGACGCGGCGGCCATTGATCCCGTGGCGGCCCGGATCATAGCCATCGGTTGCGAAATAGATCGCCGCGCGGCGCGGTCCGGCGCCAGGCAGCGGCGGGTGATCGCTGGCGGCATCTGGGGAAGCGGTCTGGGGCACCATCGACACCGGGGGCAAGGACAACCCCGCCATTCTGGGACCGCCGCCCGCAAAGTCAATCGCGCCCCATCCGGCGATTGACAAGCCGGGCCTCGCGCGCCATGCCCGCCCCATGCTGCGCATCGACGACATCACCTATGCCATTGCCGGAAAACCCCTGTTCGAGGGGGCCTCGGCCACCATTCCCGCCGGTCACAAGGTCGGCCTTGTTGGCCCCAATGGCGCGGGCAAGACCACTTTGTTCCGGCTGATCCGGGGCGAGTTGACGCTGGACGGAGGCGCGATCACCCTGCCCGCCCGCGCGCGCATCGGTGGGGTGGCGCAAGAGGTGCCCTCATCCGCGACCAGCCTTCTGGATACGGTGCTGGTCGCCGATACCGAACGCGCAAGCCTGCTGGCCGAGGTCACCGACGATGCGCACCGCATCGCCGAGATCCAGACCCGCCTGGCCGATATCGACGCCTGGTCAGCGGAAGCCCGCGCCAGTGCGATCCTGCGGGGCCTTGGCTTTCCGACCGAGGACCACGCCCGGCCCTGTTCCGATTTTTCCGGCGGCTGGCGGATGCGCGTGGCGCTTGCCGGGGTGCTGTTTGCCCAGCCCGATTATCTGCTGCTGGACGAACCGACCAACTATCTGGATCTGGAAGGCGCGCTTTGGCTGGAAAGCTATCTGGCGCGCTATCCCCATACCGTCATCATCATCAGCCATGATCGGGGGCTGCTGAACCGGGCCGTCAACGCGATCCTTGCGCTTGAGGATCGGCAGTTGACGCTGTGGGCCGGGCCTTACGACCAATATGCCCGTCAACGCACCGAACAGCGCGCCCTGCAAGCCGCCGAGGCCAAGAAGCAAGAGGCCCGCCGCGCCCATCTGCAAAGTTTCGTCGACCGGTTCCGCGCCAAGGCCACCAAGGCCCGGCAGGCGCAGGCGCGGGTGAAGATGCTGGAAAAGATGCAGCCGATCACCGCCCCGCATGAGGCGGCGGCGCATGTCTTTACCTTTCCCGCGCCCGAGCAGCTTTCGCCGCCGATCGTCACGCTGGAAGGCGTCGATGTCGGCTATGACGGACGCGCGGTGTTGCGCAAGCTGGACCTGCGCATCGACCAGGATGACCGGATCGCGCTGCTGGGCCGCAATGGCGAGGGCAAATCGACGCTGGCCAAGCTGCTGTCGGGTCGGCTGGAGGCGATGGCCGGGCGGATGGTCGCCAGCTCGCGCCTGCGGATCGGCTATTTCGCCCAGCATCAGGTGGATGAGCTGCATGTGGACGAGACCCCCTTTCAGCACATCCAGCGGGTTTTCCCCGATGAGGGCCAGCCCCGGCTGCGGTCGCGGCTGGCGGGGTTTGGCCTGGGCGCCGATCAGGCCGACACGCCCGTGGGCCAGCTTTCAGGCGGGCAAAAGGCGCGGCTGTCCTTGATGCTGGCGACCACCCAGGCCCCGCATCTCTTGATCCTGGATGAGCCGACCAACCACCTGGACATGCAAAGCCGCGAGGCGCTGATCGAGGCCTTGAACGCCTATACCGGCGCGGTGGTGCTGGTCAGCCACGACATGCACCTGTTGTCGCTGGTCGCGGACCGGCTGTGGCTGGTCAAGGCGGGCCGGGTCACGCGCTATGACGACGATCTGGACAGCTACCGCGCCGCGCTGCTGGCGGGGGATGAGGGCGAAAAGCCCGCCAAACCGGCGGCGGCGAAGCCCGCCCGGCCATCGCGCGATCAGATCTTGGCGCTGCGGTCCGAGGCCCGCAAATGCGAGGATCGGGTGAACAAGCTGCTCGAGATGCTGGAAAAGATCGACGACAAGCTGGCCGATCCAACGCTTTACGAACGCCCCGACGAGGCCGAGAAATGGGCCAAAAAGCGCGCCGAAGCCGCCGACGGGCTGGCGCGCGCCGAAACCCTGTGGATGGCCGCCCTTGAGGCGCAAGAGCAGGCCGAGGCCGCGCGTTAGGCGGCCCCGGCAGCCCGGCCTAGCCCCAGACCGCCACGAACTCGCGCCACTCGCCCTTGCTCATGCCGCTGGCCTCTTGCGTGACCGCCTCACCGCCCAGGCGACGCTTCAGCACCTCGACCGCGCGGCCCGACAGGTTGACCCCGCCCAGCCGGTAATCCTGAAACGCCGCATAGGCCATCGGCACCCAGTCGCGGGTGATGTCGCACATCTTTTCGGCATAGACGCGGATTTCATACTGGGCATGGCTGTCCGCGCGCAGGCGCAGGAAATGGAACAGGTTGTGCAGGTCCGTCTTCCAATACCATTGCGTATAGACGTTCGCGGGCAGGTTCATCCGCGCCAGTTCGCGCGCAAGGCCCTGCTTGCCGGTGGTCTCATCGGGGGTCAGCATGTCCTCGTAATGGTCATAGGCGCGCATCGCGTCATCGCGCAGGATGTCCAACACGCGCTGCGCCTCGGCGCCTTGCAGGACGGCCCCACGGCCCTGGTTGTTGACCGTCGATTGCGCGGCCAAAGCGTCGGGTTCGGGAATGTAGAACTCACGCTCAAGGATCGAGTAGCGGGCGGAATATTCGTTCACATTGGCGGTCCGGTGGCGGATCCACTGGCGGGCGACAAAGACCGGCAGCTTGACGTGGAACTTGACCTCGCACATCTCGAACGGGGTCGAATGCCAGTGCCGCATCAGATAGCGGATCAGGCCCTCGTCATTGCTGACCGACTTGGTGCCGCGCCCGTAACTGACGCGGGCGGCCTGGCAGATCGCGGCATCGTCCCCCATATAGTCGATGACGCGCAACAGACCGTGGTCCAGCACCTGATGCGGCACGAACAGATGCGCCTCCATCGCGTCGACGGTGGGGCGCAGGGTCGGCCTTGTGGTGGCGCGGGCCTCGGTGATCTCGGCCAGTTGTTCGGGGGTCAGCGTCATGGGAACCTCGGGTCGTATCTCGAATCGGGGACCACTGTATCTTGGGGGCCGGGGAATGTCGCCCACAACGGAAAGGCCCCCCAACGGAAAGGAATGTCATGCGTTATTTGCACACCATGCTGCGGGTCAAGGATCTGGACCGCGCTATCGCCTTCTGGCGCCTGCTGGGGCTTGAGGAAATCAAGCGCAAGGACAGCGACGAGGGCCGCTTCACGCTGGTCTTCCTGGCCCCGCCCGGCCAGCCGGAATGCCCGGTCGAGCTGACCCACAACTGGGATGGCGATGACGGCCTGCCCGCCGACAGCCGCCATTTCGGCCATCTCGCCTATGAGGTCGACGACATCTATGCCACCTGCGCGCATTTGCAGGCCAATGGCGTGACCATCAACCGCCCGCCGCGCGACGGTCACATGGCCTTTGTGCGCAGCCCCGACAACCAGTCGGTCGAGCTTTTGCAAAAGGGCGCGGCGCTTGATCCAGCCGAGCCTTGGGCCAGCATGGACAACACCGGCCACTGGTGATGCGCGGGCTGCGGGGGCTGCCCGCGGGGCTGATTGCGGGGCTGATCGGGGGGCTGGCGGTCGCGCTTCTGGTGCTGGCCGTCGCCCGCCCCGATCAGGTGCGGCGCGTCTGGCATGAGGTCGTGATCCGCCTGCCCCGCGCGCCACTGCCCCTGCCCGCGCTGCGCGAGGCAACGCCCGCCGCGGCGTCCCTGATCGCCGCGGCCGAGGGCCAGGTGGGCGTGACCACCAGCTATGATCCGGCCTATGTCAGGATCGCCTTTCCCGGCGGCGACGTGCCGCGCGACACTGGGGTTTGCACCGATGTGGTGGTGCGTGCGCTGCGCGACGGGCTGGGCGTCGATCTTCAGGCGGCGATGAACCGCGACATGCGGGGGGCCTTCGGGGCCTATCCGCGGCTGTGGGGGCTGGCGCGGCCGGATCCGAACATCGACCACCGAAGGGTGCCCAACCTTGAGGCGTTCCTGCGCCGCATGGGCGCGGCCATCTCCATCCCCGCCAATCTGCGCGACTTGCAGCCGGGCGATATCGTGACCTCGGGCGGCGGGGGCCGCGCGCCGCATGTGATGATCGTCACGCGCCGCACAAGCTGGGACGGGATGCCGCTGGTCGTTCACAACTCGGGCGCGGGGACGCGGGTGAACAATGCGCTGCCGGTCTTTACCCCACGCGCCGTCTTCCGGCTGGAGGGGGCGGCGCTGGCGCGGTTGCGCAGGCTGGCGGGGGCATAAAGGGGCGGCGTAAAAGGGGGCGGCGTAAAAAAGGGGGCTTGCGCCCCCTTTCCTTACACGGTCCGCATCGTCACAGATTTCACATCGGCATCGGGCGCGGTCTTTTGCCGCCGCACGATCAGGCGGTTCAGCGCGCCGATATAGGCCTTGACGCTGGCCACGACCGTATCGGTATCGGCGGCCTGACCGGTGACCATGCGGCCATCCTCGGTCATGCGCACGCTGACGGTGGCCTGCGCGTCGGTGCCCTCGGTCACGGCGTGAACCTGATAAAGCTGCAGCCGCGCGGCGGGATGCGGGAAGATCGCCTTGACCGCGTTGAAGGCCGCATCGACCGGCCCGTCGCCGGTGGTTTCCGCCGATTGCTCGGCCCCGTCGACGATCATCGTGATCTCGGCGGTGTTCGGGCCTTCAGTGCCCGCGACCACGCGCAGCCGCTTCAGTTGCAGATGATCGGTGTCGGTATTGGCCGTGCTGTCCTGCATCAGCGCGACCAGATCCTCATCGTAGATTTCCTTCTTGCGGTCGGCCAGGGCCTTGAAGCGCACGAACACGTCGTTCAGCTGGTTGTCGGCCAGATCAAAGCCCAGATCGGCCAGCTTGGCGCGCAGCGCGGCGCGGCCCGAATGCTTGCCCATGGCGATATTCGCCTCGGTGATGCCGATATCGGCGGGGCGCATGATTTCAAAGGTTTCGACGTTTTTCAGCACGCCATCCTGATGGATGCCGCTTTCGTGCAGAAAGGCGTTCTTGCCGACGATCGCCTTGTTGAACTGCACCGGGAAGCCCGAGACCTGGCTGACGCGGCGCGACAGGTTCATGATCTTGGTGGTGTCGATGCCGGTGGTGAAGGGCATCAGGTCGCGGCGCACGCGCAGCGCCATCACCACCTCCTCCAGCGCGGTGTTGCCGGCGCGTTCGCCCAACCCGTTGATCGTGCATTCGATCTGGCGCGCACCGGCGGCGACGGCGGCCAGGCTGTTGGCCGTCGCCATCCCCAGGTCATTGTGGCAATGGGTGGCAAAGATCACGCTGTCGGCGCCGGGCACGCGTTCCAGCAGCATGGCGATGATCTCGGCGGACTCGGTCGGCAGGGTGTAGCCGACGGTATCGGGGATGTTGATCGTGCTGGCCCCCGCCTTGATCGCGGTCTCGACGACGCGGCACAGGTAATCGCGTTCGGTGCGGATCGCGTCCATGGCCGACCATTGCACGTTGTCACACAGGTTGCGGGCGTGGGTCACGGTTTCATGGATGCGGTCGACCATGCCGTCCTGATCCAGCTTGGTGATCTCGCGGTGGCTGGGCGAGGTGCCGATGAAGGTGTGGATGCGCGGGCGGGCGGCGTGGCGCACGGCCTCCCAGCAGCGGTCGATGTCCTTGAAATTGGCGCGCGACAGGCCGCAGATGACGCTGTTCTTCGCGTTCTTGGCGATGTCGCTGACCGCCTCGAAATCGCCGTCCGAGGCGATGGGGAAGCCCGCCTCGATGATGTCCACGCCCATTTCGTCCAGCAGGGTGGCGATTTCCAGCTTTTCGGCATGGGTCATGGTCGCGCCGGGGCTTTGTTCGCCGTCGCGCAGGGTGGTGTCGAAAATCAGAACCTGATTGGTCATCGGATATGTCCTTCCTAGCGTTGCGTGGTGTGGACGCTGTTCACCTCTGAGCGGTCGCGCCCAAGGGCACGCTCAGAGGCAGCTAAGAAGCAGCAGACCGCGAAGCGACACGGCGCGCATGGCACCGTCTGCGTGGATGATATGCAGGCTTCGAGTCATGCAGCGGACGTTAGGGGGCGATTGCCGCCGGGGCAAGGGGGGATGGCGGGGATTTTTCGGGGGGGCGTCGCTAAGGGCGCGGCGGCGACAGCTTTCCGCCCGATTTGTCCCGCGACAAATCGGGCCGCGCCCACCTTGGGCGGTCCCGTCCCGATTTCCAAAGCGCGCGCCAGCCCTGCGCACCTTGCCCTTCGGCTTTCGCCTGCGGGCAAACGGGATGCGCGACCTGCCACTGGCAGGTCGCTGCTGCATCCCTCTGACGCTACCGCAGCGTCTCGATCGGCCCCTCGGCGCGGCCGTGGATGAATTGTTGCAGATAGGGGTCGTCGGCGGCGTCCATGTCGCGGATAGGACCGGTCCAGCGAACCTTGCCCCGGTGCAGCATGGCGACGTGATCGGCGATGGCGCGGACCGAGGACATGTCATGGGTGATGGTCACCGCCGTCACCCCCATCTCGGCCACGATTTCGCGGATCAGATCGTTGATAACCCCCGCCATGATCGGGTCAAGGCCGGTCGTGGGCTCGTCGAAAAAGATGATCTCGGGGCTAGCGGCGATGGCGCGGGCAAGGCCCACGCGCTTCATCATGCCGCCCGACAGCTCGGCGGGGTAAAGGTCCGCCACTTCTGGTCCCAGCCCGACGCGGGCCAGTTTCTCGATGGCGATGGCGCGGGCGCGGGCTTTCGGCATCCGGTCGCGGCCGCGCAGCAGGCGAAAGGCGACGTTTTCCCAGACCCGCAGGCTGTCAAACAGCGCCGCCCCCTGAAACAGCATCCCGAAGCGCGCCAGCAGCGCATCGCGCGGGCCACGGGTCACGTCCCGGCCATCGACGGTGATCACCCCGGCGTCGGGTTCGACCAGCCCCAGGATGCACTTCAGCAGCACCGACTTGCCGGTGCCGGACCCGCCGATGATGACCATGCTTTCGCCGCGCCCGACGTTCAGGTCGACACCGCGCAGCACCTGATTGGACCCGAAGGCCTTATGCACGCCCGCCAGCTTGATCATGATCCGAAAAACACATCCGTCAGCAGATAGTTGACCGCCAGAATCCCGACCGAGGCCGCGACAACGGCGGATTTCGTCGCCCGACCCACGCCCTGCGCGCCGCGCCCCGAGGTCAGCCCGAACCAGCAGCCCATCAGCGCCACGACCAGCCCGAAGGCCGCGCCTTTCCACAGCCCCGAGGTGACGTCCCAGGCCTCAAGAAAATCCCATGAGTTCTTGATATAGCTGGCGGAATTGAAATCCAGCCGGTTCACCCCGATCAGCCAGCCGCCCATGATTCCGATGGCATCGCCGATGGCGACCAGCACCGGCAGGCACAGGGTCGCGGCGATGACGCGCGGCACCGCCAGATAGCGGATCGGATCGGTCGACAGGGTGACAAGCGCGTCAACCTGTTCGGTCACACGCATCGTGCCGATCTCGGCAGCGATGGAGGAGCCGACGCGGGCCGCGACCATCAGCCCGACCAGCACCGGGCCAAGCTCGCGCGCCATGCCGATGGCAACGATGGACGGCACCACCGATTCCGCCGAAAACCGCTGGCCACCGGCATAGATCTGCAAGGCCAGAGCGGCCCCGGTGAACAGCGCGGTCAGCCCGACGACGGGCAGCGACAGCCAGCCGATCGCCAGGAATTGCTGGGCGATCTCGCGCGGGTAAAAAGGCGGCGTGACTAGGCGCGCCAGCACCCGCAGCGCAAAGATCGCAAAGCCCCCGATCCGCGCCAGGCCCGCCAGCACCGGGCGGCCAAGCGCCGCCAGCGGCGCGGCAAGAATGGCGGGGATCATGCGTAGACGCGCCGATAGCGCGCGCCAAGGCTGGTCAGGATCTCATATCCGATGGTGCCGGCGACGGCGGCGAGGGCATCGACACCCTGCGCGGGGCCAAGCAGGTCCAGCGTCTCGGGGGCCTCGGCCAAGTGGGTCACATCGACGGTCAAGAGGTCCATCGACACGCGACCGGCCAGTGGGCATGGCACATCGCCCGCATGAAGCGCGGCCTTGCCCGACAGCGACCGCAGGATGCCATCGGCATAGCCACCCGAGACGGTGGCGATCCGCATGTCACCGGCGGCGATGCGGGTGAAGCCATAGCCCACCCCCTCACCGGCCGCGACCCGCCGCGTCTGCACCACCGGCAGGGTCAGCCGCACCACGGGCTGCGCATCGGCAAAGGGCAGCCCGCCGTAAAGGCCGATGCCGGGGCGCGTCACCTCGAAATGATAATCGGCGCCCAGCAGGATGCCGCCGGTGGCCGACAGGCTGCGCGGCGCGGCCATGCCTTCGGTCATCGCCACAAACACATCACGCTGCGCGGCATTGCCGGGATGGCCGGGTTCGTCCGCCACCGCCAGATGCGACATGACCAGCACCGGATCGGGCAGCCGGGCGCGCAGCGCGGGCCAATCCTCGGGCTCGATGCCCAGCCGGTTCATCCCGGTGTCAAGCTGCACACCGTAAGCCGCGCCCGGCAGCGCCGAAAGATGCCGCACCGCCTGTTCGGCGCTGTTCAGCATCGGGATCAGTCCGGCCTCGCGGATCGCCACCGTATCGCCCGCCATATGGCCGGAAAACACATGGATCAGGGGGCCGTCGCCAAGCGCCGCGCGCAGGCTCACCCCCTCCTCGGCGGTCGCCACGAAGAACCGCCGCGCCCCCGCCTCGGCCAGGGCGCGCGCCACGGGGGCGACGCCCAGACCATAGGCATCGGCCTTGACCACCGCCCCGGTCTCGGCCTGCGACAGCGCCGCAAGCGCGCGCCAATTGGCGGTGATCGCGGCAAGGTCAATGGTCAGGGTGGCGCTGGTCATGGCGGCCTCATCACGCTGGGGATGGCTTTCCTTGGCGCGGGGCGGCCTTGGGGTCAAGGGCGGATGTCGGCATCGCCAGTTGCCACGTCGCGGGGGGCCGTCTGCCCCCCTGCCCCTATTGGGCATCCCCCCAAGGATATTTTCACCAAGAAGAAAGGCGGAATCACGCCGGGTTTCGGGGAAACGCGCGCCTCGGGGGCTTTCGCGGGCGGGGGCGGGACACTATACGGGGGGCCACATCCGCCGGGGCGACTCGGGCGGCAAAGGGAATATGGGACGCAAGATGGCACTTTTCGGCGGCGGGCTGTTCACTTCGGACATGGCGATCGACCTGGGCACAGCGAATACGCTGGTCTATGTCAAGGGCAAGGGCATCATCCTGAATGAGCCTTCGGTCGTGGCCTATCACGTCAAGGACGGCAAGAAGCAGGTGCTGGCCGTGGGCGAAGATGCCAAGCTGATGCTGGGCCGCACCCCCGGCAGCATCGAGGCGATCCGCCCGATGCGCGACGGCGTCATCGCCGATTTCGACAGCGCCGAGGAAATGATCAAGCATTTCATCCGCAAGGTCACCAAGCGCACCACCTTTTCCAAGCCGAAGATCATCGTCTGCGTGCCGCATGGCGCGACCCCGGTGGAAAAACGCGCGATCCGTCAGTCGGTGCTGTCGGCGGGGGCGCGTCGCGCCGGGCTGATCGCCGAACCGATCGCCGCCGCCATCGGTGCCGGGATGCCGATCACCGACCCCACCGGCAGCATGGTCGTCGATATCGGTGGCGGCACCACCGAGGTCGCGGTCCTGTCGCTGGGCGACATCGTTTATGCGCGCAGCGTCCGGGTTGGCGGCGACCGCATGGATGAGGCGATCATCAGCTATCTGCGCCGCAACCAGAACCTGCTGATCGGCGAAACCACGGCCGAGCGGATCAAGAACTCGATCGGCACGGCGCGAATGCCCGATGACGGGCGCGGCGCCACGCTGGTGGTGCGTGGCCGCGATCTGATCAACGGCATCCCGAAAGAGGCCGAGATCACCCAGGCCCAGATCGCCGAGGCGCTGAGCGAGCCGGTGCAGGCCATCACCGAAGCGGTGATGATCGCGCTGGAGGCCACCCCCCCCGATCTGGCCGCCGATATCGTGGATCGCGGCGTCATGCTGACCGGTGGCGGCGCGCTGCTGGGCGATCTGGATCTGGCCCTGCGCGAACAGACCGGCCTGCCGATCAGCATTGCCGATCAGCCGCTGAACTGTGTGGCGCTTGGCACCGGCAAGGCGCTGGAGTTTGAAAAGCAGTTGCGCCACGTCATCGATTACGACAGCTAAGCCCGGCATCTGACAGGAGCCGCCCGTGGCCCCACGCCAGCGACACATCGACTATGCCCGCCCGGTGCGGCGGCTGATGCTGGCCGTGATCCTGCTGGTGCTGGCGGCGATCTTCCTGTTCTGGCAGATCGACAATCCGCGCGCCGAACGGCTGCGCGCGGCGATTGTCGACAAGGTGGTGCCGCCGGTCCATTGGATCAGCGCGCCCGCCACCCGGCTGACGCAGATGGTCGGCAGCTTTCAAAGCTATGCGCGGCTTTACGAACAGAACCAGGAACTGCGCCGCGAATTGCAGAAGATGAAGGCCTGGAAAGAGGCCGCGGTGCAGCTTGAGCAGGAAAACGCCAAGCTGCTGGCGCAGAACCAGGTGCGGCTGGACCCGATGCTGACCTCGGTTTCGGGGGTGGTTCTGGCCGACAGCGGATCGCCCTTTCGCCAGTCGGTGCTGCTGAATGTGGGGCGGCGCGACGGCGTGGTGGATGGCTGGGCGGTGATGGACGGCCTTGGGCTGGTCGGCCGCATTGCGGGCGTGGGCGAGGGCACGGCGCGGGTGATCCTGCTGACCGACATCACCTCGAAAGTGCCGGTGACGATCCAGCCCTCGGGGCAGCGGGCACTGCTGACGGGGGACAATTCGCGCCTGCCGCCGCTGGATTTTCTGGAAAATGCCGATGATGTGCGCCCCGGCGACCGGGTGATTTCATCGGGCGATGGCGGGGTGTTCCCCTCGGGGCTGCTGGTCGGCCAGGTGGTGCAGGGCACCGACCGGCGGCTGCGGCTGCGGCTGGCGGCCGATTACGAACGGCTGGAGTTCCTGCGCGTGCTGCGCAGCCACCCCGCCGAGCGGCTGGAGGATACCGGCGCGCTGATCCCACCGCCGCCGGTCTTTGGCCCGCCGATGCCGCCGGGCCTGCTGCCGACACCCGGACCCCGGCCATGATCGACCCGGCGACGCTGTGGCGGCTGGGGGGCTGGCTGCTGTATCTGGGCATCGCTTTGGCGCTGATCGGGGTGCGGCTGATGCCGATGTCGGGCGGCACTTTGGGCTTTCCCGGTCCTGATGTGCTGACCGCGCTGACGCTGGCCTGGGTGCTGCGCCGCCCCGATCAGGTGCCGATGGCGCTGATCGCGATTGCGTTTCTGGCCGAGGATGTGCTGCTGATGCGCCCGCCGGGGCTGTGGGCCGCCATCGTGGTCACCGCCAGTGCCTTTCTGCGCCACCGCGAACAGGCCTGGCGCGACATGCCCTTTGCCGCCGAATGGGCCTTGGTCGGGCTGGTCCTGGCCGCGATGATGCTGGCTGAACGCACGGTCATGGCCATCACCTTCAACGCCCAGCCCGCCTTGGGGCAGCATCTTCTTCAACTTCTGGCGACGCTGCTCGTCTATCCGTTGATTGTTCTGGCCGCGCGCGCGATCCTTGGGATGCGCCGCGCCGCGCCGGGCGAGGTCGACCGCCTGGGCCACCGCAGATAGGACGAATGATGAGGCTTCGCCGCCCACCAAAGGAGACCCAGGAAAGCGTCCGGCGCATCTCGCGCCGGGCGATGCTGCTGGGCGGGGTGCAGCTGGCGGGGATCGGCGCGCTGGCGCTGCGGATGCGGCAGTTGCAGATCGACCAGACCGAACAGTTCCGGCTGCTGTCGGATGGCAACTCGATCAAGATCCGGCTGATCCCGCCGGCGCGCGGGCTGATCTTTGATCGCAACGGCGTGCTGCTGGCAGGCAACGAACAGAATTACCGCGTCACCCTGACGCGCGAGGATACCGACGATCTGGATCTGGTGCTGGACCGGCTGCGCCGCATCATCCCGCTGGCCGAACGCGACATTGCCGATCTGCGCGTCGATTTCGACCGCCGCAGCCCCACCACGCCGGTGACGATCGCCGACCGGCTGTCCTGGGATCAGCTCTCGTCGGTCGCCGTCAACGCCCCCGCCCTGCCCGGCGTGACGCCCGAGGTCGGCCTGTCGCGCGCATATCCGCGCGGCCCGGACATGGCCAATGTGCTGGGCTATGTCGGGCCGGTGTCGGATTACGACCTCTCCAAGCTGGAAAATCCCGATCCCTTGCTGCGCATCCCCAAGTTCCAGCTTGGCAAGGTCGGCATCGAGGCCCGGTTGGAGGAAAACCTGCGCGGCAAGGCCGGGCAACGCCGGGTCGAGGTCAACAGCGGTGGCCGCGAGATGCGCGAACTGGGCCGCGAGGAGGGCATCGCCGGTGTCAACCTGCAACTGACCATCGATGCGCGGCTGCAAAACTACGCCATGCAGCGGCTGGGCGAGGAAAGCGCGGCCGCCGTCGTCATGGATGTGCAGACCGGCGATCTGGTCGCCATGGCCTCATCCCCCGGCTTTGATCCAAACATGTTCGTGCGCGGCATTTCGGGGCCGGAATATCGCGCGCTGATGGAACATGACCACCGTCCGCTGGCCGACAAGACCGTGCAGGGCGTCTATCCGCCGGGATCGACCTTCAAGATGGTGACGCTGCTGGCCGCGCTTGAGGCGGGCGTCATCAATGGCGGCTCGACGGTCTATTGCCCCGGCTATACCACCGTGGGCGACCGGCGCTTTCACTGCTGGAAACGCGCGGGCCATGGCAGCGTCGATTGCCGCGAAAGCCTGCAACAATCCTGCGACGTCTTTTATTACGACGTGGCGCAGCGGGCCGGGATCGACCGCGTGGCCGAGATGGCGCGGCGTCTGGGCATCGGCATCCGCCCCGACCTGCCGATGTCGGCGGTGGCCGAGGGCATCGCGCCGGACCGCGCCTGGAAACTTGCGCGCCACAAGAAGCCCTGGGTGATCGGCGATACGCTGAACGCCTCGATCGGGCAGGGTTTCGTGCTGGCATCGCCCGTGCAACTGGCGGTGATGACGGCGCGGCTGGCCAGTGGCCGCGCGGTCGAACCCCGGCTGGTGCGCGCCATCGACGGCGTGGAACAGCCGGTCCCCGAGGCGCCCGATCTGGGCATCAACCCCGCCTTCCTGACCATCGCCCGGCAGGGCATGGACATGGTGATGAACAGCCGCCAGGGCACCGCCTATCGGTCGCGCATCGCCGCCGCCGAATGGCGCATGGCGGGCAAGACCGGCACCAGCCAGGTGCGCAACATCACCGCCGCCGAACGCGCCCGCGGCGTGATCCGCAACGAGGATCTGCCCTGGATCCGGCGCGACCATGCGCTGTTTGTCTGCTACGCCCCCTATGACGCGCCGCGCTATGCCTGCTCGCTGATCGTCGAACATGGCGGCGGCGGGTCGGCGGCGGCCGCCCCCCTGGCGCGCGACATCATGATGTTTGCCCTGGCCGGCGGCGTGCCGCCGCTGGCCGCCTATCCCAGCGATGTGCGTGGCACGGTCGAGACCATGCACAACCGGATGCAACTGTTCCAACCCGATGCGGCCCGCCCCGGCCGCAGCCGTGCATAAGGCCCCGCCGCGATGAGCTATCTGGATTACAGGGTCGCAACCGCCCCCACCGGACTGCGCAAGGTGCTGTATATCAACTGGCCGCTGGTAGTGCTGCTGACGGCGGTGGCCTGCGCCGGTTTCCTGATGCTGTATTCCGTCGGGCGCGGCGATCTGGACCGCTGGGCCAGCCCGCAGATGGTGCGCTTCGGCATCGGCATCACGCTGATGTTCGTCGTCGCCTTCATCCCGATCTGGTTCTGGCGGTCGATGTCGGTGATCGCCTATGTGATCGCGCTGATCCTGCTGATCGCGGTTGAGTTCTTCGGCGAGATCGGCATGGGCGCGCAACGCTGGATCGAGCTGGGGCCGCTGCGCCTGCAACCCTCCGAGTTGATGAAAATCGCCCTGGTGATGGTGCTGGCGGCCTATTACGACTGGCTGGACCTGGATCGCACCTCGCGCCTGGTCTGGGTGCTGGTCCCGGTGGCGCTGATCCTGCTGCCGACCGGGCTGGTGCTGAAACAGCCCGATCTGGGCACCGCGGTCATGCTGGTGGCGGGCGGCGGGATGCTGATGTTCGCGGCCGGCGTCAGCCTGTGGTATTTCGGCGGGGTGCTGGCTTTGGTCGGCGGGCTGGTGACGACGGTGCTGGAAAGCCGCGGCACCAGCTGGCAACTGCTGCATGATTATCAGTTCCGCCGCATCGACACCTTTCTGAACCCCGGTTCCGACCCCTTGGGCGCGGGCTACAACATCATGCAGGCGCAGATCGCCCTTGGCTCGGGCGGCGTGACCGGCAAGGGCTATATGCAGGGCACCCAGTCGCGGCTGAACTTTCTGCCCGAAAAGCACACCGACTTCATCTTCACCACCCTGGCCGAGGAGTTCGGCTTCATCGGCTCGATCTCGCTGCTGACGCTTTACGCGCTGATCATCGGTTTTTGCCTTTATGCGGCCCTGGTCAACCGTGACCGCTTTTCCAGCCTGCTGACGCTGGGGGTGGCCAGCACCTTCTTTCTTTATTTCTTCGTCAACATGGCGATGGTGATGGGGCTGATGCCGGTGGTCGGCGTGCCGTTGCCGCTGGTCAGCTATGGCGGCACGCAGATGATGATCCTGCTGCTGGCCTTTGGGCTGGTGCAGTCGGCCCATATCCACCGGGCAAGGTAGCGGCGATGGCGACCATCCTGTTTGCCGCCCCTGACCGGCTGTGGCCCGATTGGGCGCCGCATCTGCGCGCCGCCCTGCCCGGTCATGATCTGCTGACCGACGCCGACCCGGCATCCATCGATGTGATCCTTTATGCGCCGAACGGTGGGCTGGTCGATTTCAGCCCCTTCACCCGCTGCCGTCTGGTGCAAAGCCTGTGGGCGGGGGTCGAGCGGATCACCGGGAATGCCAGCCTGACCCAGCCGCTTGCGCGGATGGTCGATCCGGGGCTGGCGCAGGGCATGGTCGAGTATGTGACGGGCCATGTGCTGCGCGTGCATCTGGGGATCGATGCCTATGCGCAGGATGGCGTCTGGCGCAACGATCTGGTGCCGCCGCTGGCGTCCGAGCGGCGGGTGACAGTCCTGGGTCTGGGCGAATTGGGCGGGGCCTGCGCCCGCGCCCTGTCGGGGCTTGGCTTTGCCGTCACCGGCTGGTCGCGCCGCCCCGCCGCGCTGCCCGGCATCCGCTGCCGGTCGGGGACCGAGGGGCTGGAGGCTGCGCTGACCGGTGCGCAGATCGTCATCACCCTGCTGCCGCTGACGCCCACGACCGAAAACCTGATGGATGCCGCGCGGCTGGCGCGGCTGGCCCCCGGCGCGCATCTGATCAACCCCGGTCGCGGCGCGCTGATTGATGATAAGGCACTGGTCGCGGCGCTGGATCGCGGCGATCTGGGCGGGGCCACGCTGGACGTGCTCCGCGTTGAACCCCTGCCCGCCGATCACCCGTTCTGGGGCCATCCCAAGGTGCTCGTCACGCCCCATATCGCCGCCGAGACCCGACCCGCCACCGCCGCGCAGGTGGTGGCCGAGAACGTCGCGCGGGTCATGGACGGCAAGCCGCCGCGCTTTCTGGTGGATCGCGGCGCGGGCTATTGAGGGCGCTATTCCTGTTCGGCCCGCGCGCTCAGCAGGTCGGTTTCCTGCGTGGCGGCGCGTTCGGCATCGACCATGCGATGCAGCGCGTCCTCCTCGGGCGCGTCGACCGCCGCGGGGCGGTCATCGACGTCATCGACCGGCAGATCATCCCCCGCCCCGGCGGCAGCAGCCCCCGTCAGCACCGCCCCCGACAAGGCCACCGACAGGCCGCCATCCGCCAGCTTGAAGCCTGCTTTCAGCAGCGCATGGCGCACCAGCCGGATCGCCTCACCCCGCGCCATCTGGAAATTGGCGCTGTGCTGATCGACCCAGCCGGTAAAGCGTAGCACCGCCGCGCCGTCGGCAATGTCATGCAGCACGGCCCCCGGCGCCGGTTGTTCCAGCACGAAATCCAGCCGCTTCAGCTTGTCCAGCCCCACCTCGCGCGCGGCGGCCAGGTCGCAACCGGCGTCGATGGTCAGATCGAACTGGAACCGGCGTTCGGCGTTGCGGGTGTAGTTCACGATCCGCGCCTTGAACACAGTCGCATTGGGGATGCGGATGTGGTTACCATCGGGCGACAGCAGCGATGTCGCGCGTGAGGTCAGGCGGATCACCCGGCCCGTATCGCCCGCGATTTCCACCAGATCATTGGGCCGGAACGGCTGGCGCAGCGACAGCATGATCGAGGCGATGAAGTTTTCCACGCTGTCGCGCACCGCAAAACCAAGCGCGATCCCGACGATCCCGGCGGCGCCCAGGAACGTGCCCAGCAGCGCCGTCGCCCCCAGAATGTCCAGCGCCACGACCACCCCAGCAATCACCGCGACCAGCCGCAGCACGGCGCGCAGGATTTCCGCGATGAAGGGGTTGGGGGCCAGCCGTGCCCAAGGCTGATGGCGGCGCGCGACCCAGTTCAGGCCGAACCACACCAGCCCCCCGACCAGGGCCGCCACCGCCAGCAGCGGCAGCCGCGCCAGAAGCGACCACATCCGGTCCTGGAAGCGCTCCCAGACCGGGTTCAGCCGTTCCGACAGATCGGTGGTCTCGCGCACCTTGTTCTGCACCTCGACCACGCCCTCAACGCGCGTGGTCAGCCGGTCCAGCCGCTCGACCGCCGCGCCGTCCAGAGCCTCGCCGGTCAGGGTCACGATGCCGGATTCAACGGCGACGCCCACCTGATCATAGCCGCCGATCTGATCCAGAATCTCGTCGATGCGGGCGCGGATGCGGGCGTCGATGGCGGCGGGATCTTCGGAAATCGAGATCGTGCCCTCGGGCGGGGCAGCCGTGTCCTGCGCCATGAGCGGCGCGGCAAAGCCAATCGACAGCGCCAGAATGGCACCCCACAGACGCTGCATCATCACCATCAACCCCCGCCGCCCGGCACCCTTACACGCGGATCGGATCGGCCTTGGCCAGCCGGTCGAAATCCATCAGCGAACGCAGCAGGGCGGGCATCTGTTCCAGCGGGATCATGTTCGGCCCGTCCGAGGGCGCGGTGTCCGGCGCCTCATGCGTTTCGATGAACACGCCCGCGATCCCCAGGCTGACAGCGGCGCGCGCCATCACCGGCGCGAACTCGCGCTGACCGCCGGATGATCCGCCCTGCCCGCCCGGCTGCTGCACCGAATGGGTGGCGTCCATGATGATCGGCCAGCCGGTGCGCGCCATGATCGGCAGCGACCGCATGTCGGCCACCAGCGTGTTATAGCCGAACGAGGCACCGCGTTCCGTCAGCAGGATGCGATCGTTGCCGGTGGATTCGACCTTGGCCACGACATTGGCCATATCCCAGGGGGCCAGGAACTGCCCCTTCTTGATATTGACCACCGCGCCGGTCGCGCCCGCTGCCAGCAACAGATCGGTCTGGCGGCACAGAAAGGCGGGGATCTGGATCACGTCGACGACCTGGGCCGCCGCGCGCGCCTGATCGGCATCGTGAATGTCGGTCAGCACCGGCAGGCCAAGGCGGGATTTCACCTCGGCCAGCACCTTCAGCCCGCCGTCGATCCCCAGGCCGCGACGGCCCGACAGGCTGGTGCGGTTGGCCTTGTCGTAGCTGGCCTTGAACACATATTGCGCGCCGACCGCGGCACAGGCCGCCGCCATCGTCTCGGCGATCATCAGCGCGTGGTCCAGGCTTTCCAGTTGGCACGGGCCGGCGATCACCGTCAGCGGGCGGTCGTTGCCGACGGTCAGCCCGCCGATCGAGACATCTTTCATCATGCGGACAATTGCTCCCTCAGGATGGACGCGGTCAGCGAGATCATCAGATAGATGCCGCTGAAGATCAGGAATGCGACCAGCGTGTTTTCAAAGGCGCGCGGCCAGGTGGGTTCGTCGGGGGCCACCGGGTTCACGCCCAGCGACAGATAGCGGGTCTGCTTGTTGGCCTCGGTCCGGGCGGCCTCGACCTGGGCCGCGGCGGCGGCCAGCATTTCCTGACGCGCCAGCAGCGCACCCTCGGCCAGCCGCAATTCGCCCGACATCGCGGCCAGCGAATCCTTGCCCTGTGTCGCCTCGGTCAGCAGGCTGCGTTCGCTGGTCAGTTCCTGTTCCAGCCGCGAGATGTCGCCACGCACCCCCGCCACCCGCGCCGCATTCGGCTGCGGGTTCGACAGAAGCTGGGTCAGCTCCAGCCGCTTTTTCTGCAACTGGGTTTCCAGACCGCCGATGCGCGACATGACGATGCTGCTTTCGGCGGTCGCATCCAGCACGCCCATGCGGCTTTGCAGATCCAGCACGTTCAGACGCGCCTTTTCCACCTCGGCTTCGGCGTCCTTGTAGCTTTGCTGCGCGCCCGCCATCTGATCCTCGCGCAGGCGGGTGGTCAGGTGGTCCACCTGCTCCTCGGCATAGCGGATCAGCGCCAGCGACTGATCGCGCGACAGGTTGGGATCGGGGGCGCGCACCGCCATGCGGATCAGCCCCTCGGACGGGTCAAAGCCGATCTTGACCATGCGCGTATAGGCGCGGAAGGTCGCCTCATTCGTGGCATCGGCCGGGATACGGGTCAGCGGGTCGATGGTGTCGCCCGACAGATATTTGCGGAAACCCACATCCTGTTCCAGCCGGATCAGCGCATCGCGTGAGGTCAGGTAGCTTTGCACGGTGATCGAATCGGTGCTGCCTGCGATCCCCGCACTGGCCATCAGTCCGCCCAGCTTTGAACCGACACCGCTGGTGCCATCGGCTTTCTGGATGATGAATTCGGACTTGGTTTCATAAAGCGGCGTGGCCATGACGTAGTAATAATAGCCCGCCAGAAAGGTCGGCAGCAGCACAAAGGCCGCCAGGCGCAGGAACATGAAGAATGCGCGGCGGCGGCGGCGGCGGGCTATATCGCGTTGAATCCGCAGGATTTCGCGGGCGCGCTGCGCGTCGTTCAGCGGCTCGGGCGCGGGTGGCGGCATGGCGCGGCCCGCCGGGCCGAGCGCGGTGTTCGGCCCGCGGGTGGGCATCTTTTGCGGCTGGATCCGGGCCAGGGCCACGCCCGGCGGGCCACCCGCGCCACCTGCGCCACCACCAGCGGCGGCGGCGGCCAGCGGGCCTTCGGTGGCGGCGCGCGACCGGCGCGCCTCCTCGCTGATCAGGTCGTTCAGCGATCCGCGATGGAACGGGTCGATGCCACGACGGCGCAGCAGCACCACGGCTTCCTCGCTGGTGGGCGCGGTAATGTTGTGCTGAACCGCCAGCCGCGCGGCGGTGCGCAACTGCCGCGAGGTCAACCCCTCGGCCCGGACGGCGATCAGCGCAGCCTGCAATTCTTCGGGGCTGATGCGGTCGCGCGCAGCCTCGGCCTCGGCCTTGGCGGCGGCCTCGGCGGCCTTGGCATCGACGGCATCCTGCGCCGCCGATCCGGGCAGGCGGACGCTGGCGAAACCGTCGTCATCGGGGGCCGGCGAAAAGGGCTGCTCGCCGCCCGATGTCGCTGCTGGTCCAGCGGCAGGCGGGGATGCGGCGGGACCAGGCGCAGGCGAGGCCGGGGCCGCGACCTCGGGCGGGACCACCGGCCGGTCGTCGTCAGCGGCATTTTCCGCGCGCTGTGCCGACAGAACCGAATCCGACCGTTTCAGTCGAAACAGCCGCACCTTAGGAGGTGTAGTCATAATACCGCTTGGCCTCTTGCAGAGTGTCAAAGATGTTCAACTGCCCGTCGCGCAGCACCGCGCCCTGACGGCAGAAGCGTTCCAATGTCGATGCCTGATGCGACACGATCACCACCGTCGCATTGGCCAGCCGGTCGGTCAGCACCGAGCCCGCCTTGCGGTTGAACTCGGGGTCGGTGGCCGATGGCATCCCCTCATCGATCAGATAGATGTCGTATTCGATCGCCATCAGCAGCGCAAAGTTCAGACGCGATCGCATCCCCGCGCTGTAAGTCCCCACAGGACCGTCGAAATATTCCTTGAGATCGCACAGCCAGCGGCAGAACGCCTCGACATAATCGGGGTCGAGGCCATACAGCCGCGCGATCGAGCGGACGTTTTCCGCGCCGCTGTGCTTGCCGCTGATGCCGCCCATGAAGCCCAGCGGAAAGGACACCCGGCAGGTGGACCGGATATGACCCTCATCCGGCTTTTCGATGCCGCACATCATGTTGATCAGCGTCGTCTTGCCGGTGCCGTTCGGCGCAAGGATGCCCAGCGACCGCCCCAGCTCGACCCGGAACGAGGCGCGATCAAGGATCACCTTGCGCTGCGTGCCCGTCCAGAAGGATTTGCTGACATTGTCGAACTCAAGCATGGGGCGCGACAGGCTCCGGGCGGTGACCGCGAGGGGTGAACACGAAAGGCGAACGCGGGGGCGGGCCGCGCATGAACGCGGCCTGCCGATCAGGGTAACATAGGGCCACGACGCGCCACTGTCCATTCCGGGCCGCAGCGAAGGGGGAAGAAAGCCCTGAAAATGCCCGCAATCTGGCGCTTGCGCCTGGGGCGCGGCGGGGCTTGCGCCGTAGGGCGCGGCGGGGCTTGCGCCGTAGGGCGCGGCGGGGCTTGCCGCCCCGTTCTGCTTGCCCCGGGGCGCGCCGCGCGCTAGGCGCAGATCAGATCAAAGGGGGCCGACCATGACCGACGACATGCTGACCGCCATCGACCGCGCGCATCTGGCCGCCGAAGCCGCCCCCGAGGATGAGGCGCTGCGCTGGCGCGTCTATGAGGCGCTGGCGGGCGCGGAATTGTTCGTGCTGCTGGCGGGCGAGCCGGGCGGCGACGCCATCACCCCACAGGTGTTCGATCTGGATGAGGGCCGGTTCGTGCTGGCCTTTGACAGCGAGGATCGGCTGGCGGCGTTCAGCGGCGGGCCTGCGGGCTATGCCAGCCTGCCCGGCCGGGCGCTGGCGGCGATGCTGGCGCGCGACGGCCTGGGGCTGGGGCTGAACCTGGGCGAGGTGTCCAGCCGCCTGCTGCCCCCCGATGCGCTGGACTGGCTGGTGCAGGCCTTGGCCGATGACCCGCAGCCCGCCCCGGCAGTCGCGGTCGCGCATCATCCGCTGCCGGGCGCGCCGGCGGTGGCCGATGGGCTGGCCCCGCATCTGCCGCGTCTGACCGGGATGGCCCGCGCGCTCTATCTGACTCTGGCCGAAGCGGCCGACGGCACGCGCCGCCCGCGCCTGAGCGTCGAGACCGAAACCCCCAAGGCCGCCGATCCGCTGGCGCGGATGCTGGCAGAGGCTTTGCGTTTCGCCGGGATCGGCGAGATCGAGGGTCTGGGCGAGATCGAGATCGCCATTCACCCGGCGGATGATCCGGCGCTTGCCGGGCTGGCCGATGTCGCGCATCGGCTGACCCCGCCCGCGCCCGTCGCCGCCGCAGCCACGGCACCGAAAGCGCCGGGCCGCGACCCCGACAAGCCGCCGATCCTGAAGTTCTAGCCGATCAGGCCGCCATCCCCGCCGCCTGCGCCGAGGCCCAGGCCCATTGGAAGTTATAGCCGCCCAGCCAGCCGGTGACGTCCACCACCTCACCGATGAAATAAAGGCCGGGCACGTTGCGGGCCTGCATCGTGCGGCTGTCCAGATCGCGGGTGTCGACGCCGCCGACGGTGACCTCGGCAGTGCGGTAGCCCTCGGATCCGACCGGGGTCAGCGCCCAGCGGTTGACCCGCAGGCCGACCTCGGCCAGCACCTTGTTCGACTGATCGGCCAGCCGCGCGGCGCCCAGGCCGATATCCTCGGCGATGCTATGGGCCAGACGTTCGGGCAGATGCTGGGCCAAGGCCGTGGCAACCGCGCGCCGCCCGCCCTCGGCCTTGGCGGCGACCAAAGCGGCGGCGATATCGGTGCCGGGGCGCAGGTCCACCTCGATCGACTGGCCCGGCCGCCAGAAACTAGAGATTTGCAGGATCGCCGGGCCGGACAGCCCGCGATGGGTAAACAGCAGCGCATCGTCAAAGCCGGTGCGCCCCTGGCTGACGCGGGCGGGCAGCGACAGGCCCGACAGCGGCTTGGCCAGGTGCAGATCCTGTTCGGCAAAGGTCAGCGGCACAAGGCCGGGATGGGCCTCGACCAGGCGCAGGCCGAACTGTTCGGCCAGCCGATAGCCCAGCGAGGTCGCGCCGATCTTGGGGATCGACTTGCCGCCCGTGGCCACGATCAGCGCCTGCCCCTGAATCGGGCCGCGCTCGGTCTCGACCACATAGCCGCCGCCTTCGGCCCGCACCTCAAGAATGGAATTGTCCAGCCACATCAGCCCGCCCGCATCGTCCAGCCGGTCGGTCAGCAGATCGACGATCTGCTGCGCGCGCCCGTCGCAGAACAGTTGCCCCTGCCCCTTGTCATGCCAGGCGATCCCGGCCCGATCGACAAGCGCCACAAAGTCGCGCGGTGTGAACCGGCTCAGCGCCGATGCCGCAAAGCGCGGATTTTGCGACAGGAATCGCTCTCGCGTGGTGTTGAGGTTGGTAAAGTTGCACCGCCCCCCGCCCGAGATGCGAATCTTTTCGCCAGGCGTTTCGGCATGATCGATGACCACGACACGCCGCCCGCGCGCCGCCGCCGTTCCCGCAGCGAACAGCCCCGCCGCCCCCGCGCCCAGAATGATGATGTCTGTCTGTTCCATGCCGCCCGGTTATCCTGCCCGGCGACAAAGGTCATCCGGATTTTTGCATTTTCGCCCTTGCAACCCCCCGCCGCCTTGGCTAAATCCCGCCGCACGGTTGGGGTGTCGCCAAGTGGTAAGGCAGCGGTTTTTGGTACCGCCATACCTAGGTTCGAATCCTAGCACCCCAGCCAGTTTTCCCATCAGCCTTCGACACCGCGTTTCACGGCGGCCGCCCTGCGTCGGGCGCCGCGTGGGATCCGTCGTGCTGCGACACTCTGCCACCCGTTATTGCTGCGGAAAGATAACGCTTGCGGCGCGGTGGCGCTTGGTTATGTTTCGATGGACATAACCGAAAGGCCAGTCATGCGCCCCCATCAGATGCCGACCCGAAGCCTGCGCCATGCGCTGATCCTTGCCCTGCCGCTGGCCCTGACCGCCCTGCCCGCGCTGGCGGACGAGGTCGTGGTCTTCGCCGCAGCCTCGCTGAAGACCGCGCTGGATCCGATTGCCGCCGAGGTTGAAAAGGCCAGCGGTCATCAGATTCGCATCAGCTATGCCGGATCGAACGCGCTGGCGCGGCAGATCCTTCAGGGCGCGCCGGCTGGGGTGTTCATCTCGGCCTCGAGCGAATGGATGGATGCGGTCGATCAGGCGGGCGCGGTGGTCCCCGGCTCGCGGCGCGATCTGCTGGGCAACCGGCTGGTGCTGATCGCCCATGATCCGGGCGCGGCGATCGATCTGGGGCCAAAGACGGATCTGCGGGGGCTTCTGGCGGGCGACAAGCTGGCCATGGCATTGGTCGACAGCGTGCCGGCCGGACAGTATGGCAAGCAGGCCTTGCAGCATCTGGGGCTGTGGGACGCGGTGGCGCCGGATGTCGCACAGGCCGACAATGTGCGCGCCGCCCTGACGCTGGTATCCACCGGCGAGGCGCCGCTGGGTATCGTCTATGCTACCGACGCGGCTGCCGATCCGGCGGTGCATCTGCGCGCCACATTCCCGGCCGACAGCCACGATCCGATCACCTATCCCGCTGCCCTGCTGACCGGCGCAGGCCCGGCCGAGCGCGCCTTTTTTGACGCGCTGACCGGCCCCGCCGCCGCCGCGGTCTTTGCCGCGCAGGGCTTCACGGTGCTGGACCCCACCCCGTGACAGGCTGGCTTGGCCCCGCCGAATGGGATGCGCTGGCGCTGTCGCTGCGGGTCGCGGGGGTGGCGACGGCGATCAGCCTGCCGCTGGCGATCTGGGTCGCCCATGCGCTTGCGCGCGGGCGGTTCTGGGGGCACGGGCTGCTGAACGGCCTCGTTCATCTGCCGCTGGTGCTGCCGCCGGTTGTCACCGGCTATCTGCTGCTGATGATCTTTGGCCGTCGCGGCGCGGTGGGAGCCTGGCTCGAACAGACCTTCGGCCTTGTGCTGGCCTTCCGCTGGACCGGCGCGGTGCTGGCGGCGGCGGTGATGGCGTTCCCGCTGATGGTGCGCGCCATCCGGCTGTCGATCGAGGCGGTCGATCCCCGGCTGGAACAGGCAGCCGGCAGCCTGGGCGCAAGCCGCCCGATGGTCTGGGCCACCGTCACCCTGCCGCTGATCCTGCCCGGCGTGATCGCGGGCGCGGTGCTGGCCTTTGCCAAGGCCATGGGCGAGTTCGGGGCGACCATCACCTTTGTGTCGAACATCCCCGGCCAGACACAGACCCTGCCCTCGGCCATCTACAGCTTTCTGCAAGTGCCGAGGGGTGAGGCACAGGCGCTGCGGCTGGCCATCATCTCGGTCGTCATCGCCATGGTGGCGCTGATCGCCTCCGAGGCTCTGGCCCGCCGCGCCAGCCGCCGGATCGGGGCGCGGGCATGACGGTTTCGGTGCGGCTGCGCCATGATTTCGGCGGCTTTTCGATCGACCTGGCCTTTGACGCGCCGCCCGGCGTGACGGTGCTGTTCGGGCCGTCGGGATCGGGGAAGTCGACGGTGCTGAACGCCGTCGCGGGTCTTTTGCGCCCGCAATCGGCGCGTATCAGCGTGGCGGGCCGGGTGTTGACCGACACCGCGCGCGGCATCTTCGTGCCGCCGCATCGCCGCCGTCTGGGGCTGATCTTTCAGGACGGGCGGCTGTTTCCGCACCTCAGCGTGCGCCAGAACCTGCGCTATGGCCGCTGGTTCGCGCCCCGCGGGGCGCGCATCCCGCCCGAGGGCCAAGTGATCGACATGCTGGGCATCGGCGCGCTGCTGGACCGCGCCCCCGCCACCCTGTCGGGGGGTGAGCGGCAGCGCGTGGCGATCGGGCGCGCGCTGCTGTCCGGCCCCAATCTGCTGATCGCGGACGAGCCGCTGTCGGCGCTGGATGATCCCCGCAAGGCCGAGATCCTGCCGTTTCTGGAACGGCTGCGCGATGAGGGGGGCGTGCCGATGCTGTATGTCACCCACGCGCCCACCGAGGTCGCGCGCATCGCCACCACGCTGGTCGTGCTGGATCAGGGCCGCCTGCGCCGCGCCGGTCCCGCGCCCGACGTGCTGGCCGATCCCGATACCGCCGGGCCGGGGCGTGCCGCCGGGGCGGTGATCGCGGCGCAGGTGATCGCCCATCACGACGACGGCGTGACCGAGCTGGCGGCGGGCGATGCCACGCTTTACCTGCCGCGACTGGCGGCGGCGGTCGGCACCCGGCTGCGGCTGCGGATCGCGGCGGCGGATGTCATGCTGGCGCGCGGCACCCCGCAGGGCTTGTCGGCGCTGAACCTGCTGCCGGGCGTGGTGCAGGGGCTGGCGCGGCGCGACGGGGCGGTGCTGGTGCAACTGCTGACGCCTGCCGGGCCGATCCTGGCGCGGATCACCGAACGGTCGGCGCGCAGGCTTGAGGTCGCCCCCGGCGCCGAACTGACCGCCATCGTCAAATCGCTGTCGCAAGAGGCCGAACTGGGCGGTGCTTTAGGCTAATCCCCGTCGCGGGCGTTGAAGCCGACCGACAGGTTCAACGCGCCCCCGACCTCGGCCTGAACCGTGTCGCGCAGGGCCTGAATGCGCTGTTGCAGGATCTCGACCTTCAGCCAGATCTGCGGGTCATCGACGCGCGCCAGGGCATCGTCGGGCAGCGCCCGCGCCAGAGCAAGCGCCTGATCGAACCCCGCCTGACTGCGCGGCGCCGGATCGTGCAGCGCCCGCGTCAGCGCCTGCATCCCGGTCAGGCTGGCGATCACATTGGCCATGCTGCGCCCCGCCGCGGCGGCCTCGGCGCGGTCGGGATGGGGCTTGTCGAACGTCCCCAGCGGGCGGCCAAGGCGGGTGTCGGCCAAGGCCCCCAGCCCGGTGACAATCTGGGTGAAGATGGCGCCCTCGGCCTCGGCCCTGGTCAGATAGGCCGGCGTCGCGCCCTGCCCCGGCTGGGTCAGTTCCGGCGCGAAGGTCTGCCAGTCGTCGCGCAGCCCCGCCGTCATGCGCGCCAGATCATCGGCGGTGGCGCGGATCATCCGGCAGCGGACCCCCTCATCTGCGCGCAGGCGCGAGGGGTAGATCAGCCGCTCAAGCCCCGCCAAGCCGCGCAGTGCGACCGACAGATCGGCAAAGGCAACCGGGTCGTCGATGGCCGGGGCATCGGCGTCGATCAGCGCCTGCTGCGCCCGCAGGCCCGAGGATTTCACATCCGGCCAAAAGCTGATCGCCTGCGCCCGTCCGCCCTGTTCGACCGGGCCAAGGCGCAGAAAGTCGATCGCCGCCCAATCGTCCCAGACCGCCTGAAACGGCGCGGCAAGGCCGGGGCCGTCGCAATCGGCGCGGGCGGCATCGGCCAGGGTGGCCGCGCTGCCCGCGAGCTGCGCATAGGCAGGCCGGATCACCTGATCCACTGCCTGCGCCACATCGGCGCGCGCGGGCGCGGCCAGCGTCAGCGCGGCCAGCAGGCCTACAAGGATTCGAGCCATGCGATCAGTGCCTTTCGATCGGTTTCGGGCAAGGCCACGACGGCATCACGCGCCGCCTGCGCCTCGCCGCCATGCCAGAGGATCGCCTCGAGCAGGCTGCGGGCGCGGCCATCATGCAGATAGCTTTCGACGCCGGTGACCTGTCGGTTCAGCGCGATCCCCCACAAGGGCGCGGTGCGCCATTCGCGCCCCGTGGCGCGGGATTCCGGGCGGTCGTCGGCCAGCCCCTCGCCCATGTCATGCAGCAGGAAATCGCTGTAGGGCCAGATCAGCTGGAAACTCTGCTCGGGCTGGTCGGGCAGCCGATGGGTCACGAACTTCGGATTGTGGCAACTGGTGCAGCCGATCGCGTAAGCGATCTGCTTGCCGCGCAGCACATCGGGGCGGCCCGGCCCGCGGCGTTCGGGAACCCCCAGATTGCGCGAATAGAAGGTCACCAGATCAAGGCTTTGGCCGTCAACCTCCAGCCCATCGCGGACCTGATCCTCTTGCCCGACCGGGGCCTTGCGGCAGTCGGTCTGGGCGGGGGTGCAATCGCCCCAGGGATCGGGGAACAGCGGATTCGACAGGCCCATATCGCCCGCAAATGCCGCCGCCGATTGATGCCGGATCGTGGGCGCCCCGGCCTTCAGGCCAAAGCGGCCCAGCATCGGGCGGTCATGTTCCACCGACCAGACGATATTGGCGCGGCCCGAAATGCCGTCGCCATCGGCATCGTCCGGGTCTTGCAGCGCCAGAATGTCGGCGGCGGGGATCGCCTCGATCAGGCCCAGCCCGATCATCTGCGGGGCCACGCGCGGCGAGATCATCAGATCGGCCGAAGGCGCACCATAGCCGGGGCGTTCCAGCGCATAGTCGGGCTGGCGCAGGGTAATCACCGCGCCGTCAGCCAGCGAGACCGGCACATCGGTCCAGCGGATCGCCATATGGCCTTCGGCCCTGTGCCCCTGGATCGCCAGATCCTGCAACTGCCCGCCATAGACGGGATCGGGGCTGGTCGGGATGTAATCGGGGATCGCGGGCACATCCGCGCCGCCCGGCACCGACAGCCGCAGGAAAGCCGACACCCGGCTGTCGTCATCGCCCTTGGGCAGATGCCCGCGCCCGTCCTTGATATGGCAGTTCTGGCAGGCCCGCGCGTTGTAAAGCGGACCCAAGCCATCGCTGCCCCGCGTCGAGGATGGCGCGGCCACCCACAGCTTGCGGAAGATGCCGTTGCCCAGCTTGAAATCCATCTCATGCGCGAAGGGCATATTGCCCGAGAACTGCGAAAACGCCTCCGCCGTGGGCTTCAGCGCGACGGTGGCGGCACCGGCGGGACGGGATTCGAACGGCTCGGGCTTGGAGAAGTCTTCGGTCGGGCGGGTGACTGCCGTGATGCGGGCGGCCTCATCCGCGGTGCGGGGGGTGATGGTCAGATGCGGATCGTCCGACCAGGGCGCGGCATCCATCGCGGTGGCGCCCACAGGCAGCATCGCCGCCGCGATCACGGTCAGCGCAGGGAAAAGGCGGGGGGCAGGCATGGGGTGGTCCAACTGATGTGGGCCGCAGCGGCACGCCCGCGCGGCCAGGGTGCGGCGGCGGGCGACCCCGCCGCGCGCCGTGTTCTGCGCCTATTCGGCCTGATCGGCGGGTTTGGCGTTCAACAGGCCGTAATTCTGCGCGCCAAGCTGATCGTGCAGGCCGATCTGCGTTTCAAGGAAGTCGATATGGCCTTCCTCATCCGCGATCAGATCCTCGAACAGCTTTTTCGAGACGTGATCGCCCACCTTCTCGCAATGGTCGCGCGCCTCCATATACAGGTTGCGCGCGTCATGTTCGCCGGCCAGATCGGCCTCCAGCGTTTCGCGGATGTCCTGACCGATGCGCAGCGGGTCCAGCTTTTGCAGGTTCGGATGACCTTCCAGAAAGATGATCCGTGCGATCAGCCGGTCGGCGTGGTTCATCTCTTCGATGGATTCCGCCCGCGACTTGTCGGCAATGCGGCCGTAACCCCAATCCTCTTGCAGGCGGTAGTGCAGCCAATACTGGCTGACCGCCGTCAGTTCCGACCGCAGTGCTGCGTTCAGGTACTCGATGACCTTTGCGTCGCCCTTCATCTGATATCCTTTCGTAAAATCAACCGGTCTGGCGCCAGCCTGTCAGGGCCGGCGGCAGCGCCGGAACGCCGGAATCCACAGGGAAGGCCTCGACCCGGCGCATGGTGGATACAAACAGTTTCATGCAGCCGCCGCAATCCGCGCGCTTGCCAAGCGCGTGATAGATCTTGCCAGGTGTGACGATCGTGTCGGGATCGGCGGCGCGCATCCAGGTCACGGCGGCCTGGATGTCGCGGTCGGTGATGTTCATGCAGTGACAGACGATCATCGCGCAAACCCCTGATTCAGTTACTGAAACACCGCGTCTGGGTGATCCAGACTGTCCGAGCCTTCAAAGGCGATCGGGTTCAGCCCCAGCACCGCGACCGCGCGTTCGATGGATTTCGTCTGCGCCACAAGGCCATCGACGGCGGTCATGATCGCGGCCTCGCCCTCGGCATTGCCGGGCGCCAGCATCATGTCATAAGCCATGCCGCCCTCGGCCTTGTCGCGCAGCGCGGTCAGCGCGGCCATGGTCGTGTCCAGATCACTGCGCAGCGCCTGATCGACGGCCGGATCCTTGGCGGCGACCAGATCGGTCAGCGCGGGGCCGGTCATCTGGCTGCCATCCAGCCGGGTATAGCGGCCCAGATAGACGTTCTGGATGCCCAACCCGTCATGGAAATGGCTCAGGTGGGTCTGGTCGGAAAAGCAGTCATGCTCTTCCTCGGGGTCGTTCAGCATCAGGCCCAGCTTCATCCGCTCACCCGCCTGTTCGCCGTAGGACAGGCTGCCCATGCCGGTCAGCATCGCATTCAGCCCGGCCTGCGGATCGGCAGTCACGGCCTTGCGCGCGGCCCCGTCCCCGCCCCAGTTTTCCGTCATCTCGGTCAGATCCGCCACCAGAAGATCGGTCGCGGCCAGCAGATAGGCGGCGCGGCGGTCGCAATTGCCGCCGGTGCAGTCCGGTCCCTGCACATAATCGGTGAAGGGGCGGTTGCCCGCGCCGGGGCCGGTGCCGTTCAGATCCTGGCCCCACAGCAGGAACTCGATCGCGTGATAGCCCGAGGCGACATTGGCCTCGATGCCGCCGGCCTCATGCAGCGACTGGATCAGCGCCGGGGTGATGGTGCTGGCGTCGATCACATCGGCGCCCACGCGAAGCTGCGGATTGGCGATGATGTTCAGCTGCGCCAGTTCGTTGTCCTCGGCACTGGGGGTGTCCTCGGCGACGTAATCGATCAGCCCCTCATCCAGCGGCCAGGCGTTCACGCGGCCTTCCCAGTCGTCGACGATGGCGTTGCCAAAGCGGAAGGCTTCGGTCTGCTGATAGGGCACGCGCGCGGCGGTCCAAGCCTGCCGCGCGGCGGTCAGGGTGGCCTCGGACGGCGCGTCGATCAGCGCCTGAACCGCCCCACGCAGGGCCGTTGCCGCGGTCAGGCTGTCGCCATATTTCGCCTGCGCCAGATCGGCGTAATGGCCCACGACCGCATCGGCGGTGGGTGGGGCGGCAGCCGCCGGGCTAGCAGCCAGCAGCACGGCGATCAGAGTGGGGATGCGGGTCATCTAGGCACCTTTGGGCAGGGATTAACCTGACCAAAATACTACGCCAAATCGCAAGTCAAGCGTTTTTGTCGGGAAAATCTCTGCCCAGTCCCTGCCGACCATGGCTTGACACTTGCCCCCAAAACCCAATCTTGGGCCGGTATTCCCAGCGTATTCCCGCCGACAGGAGCCTTTTGTGATCAAACGTCTTATCATTGCCCTTGTGGCCCTGATCCTGATCGGTGGTGGCCTGATCGGCTTCAACCTGTTCCGCGACAACATGATCCGGCAGATCTTCGCCAATCTGCCGGTGCAGGTGATGCCGGTGACGACGGTCACGGTGCAGCCGACCACCTGGCAGCCGGGGATCAGCGCGATCGGCACGGTCAATGCCGCGCAGGGCATCGATCTGACGGTCGAGGCGCCCGGCCTTGTGCGCGAGATCGCCTTTGCGGCCAACCAGAAGGTTGCCCAGGGCGATCTGCTGGTGCGGCTGGATGACGTCACGCAAGAGGCCGATGTGCAATCGGCCAAAAGCCAGCTTGAGGTGGCGCGCACCGCGCTGGACCGCGCCCGCGCGCTGCAACGGCGCGGCGTGACCTCGGACGCCAATCTTGAGGGCGCGGATGCCAATCTGCGCAGCGCCGAGGCCGCCGTGGCCCGCGCCGAGGTCAGCCTGTCGACCCGGCGCCTGACCGCACCCTTTGGTGGCACCATCGGCCTGCCGCGCATCGATCCGGGCAGCTATGTGACGCCCGGTCAGGTGATCGCCACGCTTCAGGATCTGGAACAGATGCGCGTCGATTTCAGCCTGCCGGAACAGGAACTGCCGCATCTGGCCATCGGCCAGAAGCTGTCGGTCGAACTGGACGGCGGCGGCGACAGCTATCCCGGCGAGGTGACGGGCATCGACCCGCGCGTCGATGCCGCCAGCCGCATGGTCGCGCTGCGCGGCACGATTTCGGGCACTGAAGGCGCGCTGACGCCGGGGCAATTCGTGCGCATCACCCTGTCGCTGCCGGTCGAGGATGGCGCGATCGCCCTGCCCCAGACCGCCGTGCTATCCAGCCTTTACGGCGATTATGTCTATGCGGTGCGCGACAGCGGCGAAAAGGACGATCAGGGCCAGCCCAAGCTGGAGGCCCGGCAGGTGTTTGTGACGCCCGGTCGCCGCGCCGCGGGTCTGGTCGAGATCACCGGAACCGCGCTTAAGCCCGGCGACATCATCATCACCGGCGGCCAGAACCGGCTGTCGAACGGCGCGCCGGTGCGCATCGACAATACCGTGACGCCGGACGGCCAGGGCCAGACCCCGCCGCCCGCGACGGAGCCCGCGACCGCGCCCGGCGGCACCACCGAGGCCGCGCCCGAGGACGCCACTGACACCGCCCCCGCGATCGATACCGACACCGAAGCCGCCCCCGCAGCCGAAAAGGCCACCACCCCATGAGCCTGTCGGACATCTTCATCAAGCGCCCGGTGCTGACCACGGTCTTCGGGCTGATCCTGATGCTGCTGGGGCTGATGGGCGTTACCAGCCTGCAGATCCGCCAATATCCCAAGGTGGATGAATCGGTCATCACCGTGACGACGATCTATCCCGGTGCTGCCGCCGACCTGATCCAGGGCTTTGTCACCTCGCCGATTTCGGGCGCGGTCTCGACCGCCGAAGGTGTGGATTATGTGTCCACCCAGTCGCGGCCCTCGGCCTCGGTCGTGTCGGTGCATATGCGGCTGGGGGCCGATCCCGACACCGCGCTGACCGAAGTCATGTCGAAGGTGCAAGAGGTCCGATCCCGCCTGCCGCAGGACGCGCAGGATCCGACCATCGTCAAGGGCACGGGGATGCAGTTCGCCACCATGTATCTGGCGCTGCAAAACCCCAACATGACCCCCGAACAGATCACCGAATATATCGAACGGGTGATCCGGCCGCGGATGTCCACCATCGATGGCGTGGCCGAGGTGCAGATCATGGGCGCGGCGAATTACGCCATGCGCGTGTGGATCGACCCGTTGAAACTGGCCGGGCGCGGGCTGACCGCGGCCGAGGTGATGGCCTCGATCAATGCCGCGAACTTCCTGTCGGCGCCGGGCAAGACCGAGGGCGCGCTGACCGCCTATCCGATCACGCTGCAATCGACGTTGCAAACCCCCGAGGCCTTCGGCGCGCTGCCGATATCGGGTCAGGGCGACGATGTGGTGCGGCTGCGCGACGTGGCCCGCATCGAACTGGCCGCCGCCAACACCGACATGATCGTCGAGTTCAACGGCGAGCGCGGCACCTTTCTGGGCGTGTTCCCGACGCCGGGCGCGAACCCGCTGGACACCGCCGCCAATGTCCGCGCCGCGTTGCCCGCGATCCAGTCCAGCCTGCCCGACGGGATGCAGATCACGCTGATGTATGACGCGACCGAGCAGATCTCGGCCTCGATCCGCGAGGTGTTGCGCACCATCGTCGAGGCGACGCTGATCGTGTCGGTGGTGATCTTGCTGTTCATGGGCTCGCTGCGGTCGGTGGCCATGCCGGTCGCGGCGATCCCGCTGTCGCTGGTCGGCACGCTGTTTTTGCTGTTCGTCATGGGCTATTCGATCAACCTGCTGACGCTGCTGGCCCTGGTGCTGGCCATCGGCATCGTGGTCGATGACGCCATCGTCGTCGTCGAAAACGTCCAACGCCATGTCGATGACGGCATGACGCCGATGCAGGCCACGTTCCGGTCGATGAAGGAACTGGTCAGCCCGATCATCGCCACCTCGCTGACGCTGGTGGCGGTGTTCATGCCGCTGTTCTTCACCGGCGGGCTGACCGGGCAGTTGTTCCGCGAATTCGCCGTGACGCTGGCCGGGGCGGTGTTCCTGTCCGGCGTCGTCGCGCTGACCGTCTCGCCGATGATGTCGGCGCGGATCCTGACCTCGGGCGGGCATTCGCGGTTCCAGCAATGGGTCGACCGCAACTTCCTGCGGCTTGAGGGCTGGTATGGTCGCCGCGTCGAGGGTTCGCTGTCCTATCGCCCGATCACGGTGATGATCATGGTCGTGCTGATGGGCGTGACCGGCTATCTGTTCATGAAAACCTCGACCGAACTGGCGCCCGAGGAAGACAGCGGCGCGCTGCTGGCGATCATCAACGGGCCGTCCTATGCGACCACCGATTACACCCGCCGTTACGTCGATCAGATCAACGAGCTGACCAGCGGCCTGCCCGAGGTCGACGCCAGCTTCTCGGTCGTGGGTTTCGGTGGCGGCACCAATTCGGGTTTCGCGCTGTGGGCGCTGACGGATTGGGCCGATCGCGAGCGCAGCCAGCAAGAGGTCCAGGCCGATCTGCAAGGCCGGATCGCGCCGTTGGCGGGGATGCAGGCCTTTGTCTTTGCGCCGCCCTCGCTGCCCGGCGCGGGCGGCGGCCTGCCGATCACCATGGTCATCCAGTCCACCGGTCCCGCATCGCAAGTCTATGAAGTGGCCGAGGAAATCCGGCAGAAGGCGCAGGAGAGCGGGCGCTTTATCGTGGTGCAGAACTCGCTGTCCTTCGACACGACGCAGGTGGTGCTGACCATCGACCGCGACCGCGCGGCGGCGCTGAACATTCCCGCCAGCCAGATCGGCGCCACGCTGTCGCTGCTGGTCGGCGGCGGCGCGATCGGCCAGTTCGACCGCGATTCCAACAGCTATGACATCATCATGCAGGTGCCGGCGGAATATCGCGACAACCCCGAGCGGCTGGGGGATTTCCGGCTGCGGTCGCTGACCGGGGAAATGGTGCCGCTCTCAGCGGTGACCAGCGTCACCACCGGCGTCGCCGCGGCCAATATCGAACAATTCAACCAGTTGAACGCGGCCACCATCTCGGCGCTGCCGATCCCCGGCGTGACCACCGGCGACGGTCTGGCCCAGATCGAGGAGATCGCCCGCCCGCTGCTGCCCGATGGCTTCTTCATCGACTATTCCGGCCAGTCGCGCACCGAAAAGTCCGAGGGCGCGGGCATCGTCACCGCCTTCGTGCTGGCGCTGCTGGTGATTTATCTGGTGCTGGCGGCGCAATTCGAAAGTTTCCGCGACCCGTTCATCATCCTGATGTCGGTGCCGCTGGCGATCTTCGGCGTGATTGCACCGCTGAACGTCGGGCTGGGGTCGCTGAACATCTATACCCAGATCGGGATGATCGCGCTGATCGGGATCATCACCAAACACGGCATCCTGCTGGTCGAGTTCGCCAACCAGCAGCGCCGCGATCTGGGGATGACGCGCGAGGCGGCGATGGTGCGCGCCGCGCGGCTGCGGCTGCGCCCGATCCTGATGACGACCATCGCGACCGCCGTTGGCGTAGTGCCGCTGATGACCGCCGATGGCGCGGGGGCGGCGGCGCGGTTTGCCATGGGTCTGGTGATCTTTTCGGGGATCACCGTGGGCACGCTGTTCACGCTGTTCGTGGTGCCGACGGTCTATACGCTGATCTCGCCCCGCGACAACGCCCCCCCGCCCGAGGAACCCGACCCGACCGCGCATGGCAACAGTGAGGCGGCCTAGGCCGCCTCATCGCGCGGGGTGAAGATGGCGCGCGCGGGATCGACGGCGTAATCGCCCGCCAGCCCCGGCGCGCGTGCGGCCAGATCGGCCAGCGAGGCCAGGATCGCCGTGACCTCGCTGTCGGGCGCGGCCCAGCACAGCGACAGGCGCACGAAACCGGGCTTTTCCAGTTCGGCCCCCGCAAGGATCGCCTGCCGCATCCGCGCCGACTGGTCGTCGGAAATCGCCAGCAGGCGGTGGACATAAGGCCCCGCGCAGGCGCAACCGCCCCGCGCCTGGATGCCGTAAAGATCCGACAGCATCCGGGTGGCCAGTTGCTGATGCACGAAGCCGCCCTTCCCGTCGCGTAGCCGGAAGGACAGGATCGGCAGCCGGGCGCAGGCGCGGTTGCCCAGCAGCTCGATCCCCGGCACTGCCGCCAGCAGATCGCGCGCCAAGGCCCAGCGTTCGGCATTGCGCGCCGCGATATGATCGCACCCCACCGCGCCTTTCAGGATCAGCGCAAGCGCCGCGCGGATGTCGCCGATGACATTGGGCGTTCCCGATTCCTCGCGCGATTCCAGGGCGTTGGCGTAATCCTGCCCCTCGGCGTTCACGAACCGCACAGTGCCGCCGCCGGGCGTGGTCGGGCGGTCGGCCAACACGCTGTCGCGGCGCATCACCAGCAGCCCCGAGGCCCCCGGCCCGCCGATGAACTTGTGCGGCGACAGCACGATGGCATCCATCCCCTGCCCCATGTCGATCGGCAGATAGGGGCCGCCGCCGGCATAATCCCAGACCACCCGCGCCCCCGCCGCCTTCAGCCGCGCGGTGATCCCCGCGACATCCGACAGGATGCCGGTGACATTCGAGGCCACCGAGAACGCGCCGATCAGCGGGCCTTCGGCGGCACCAAGCGCGGCCTCAAGCGCGGCACGGCAGGGACCACCCGTCACCGGGTCTTCGGCAATCTCGATCACGCGGGCGCCGCTTTCGCGCCAGGGCAGAATGTTGGAATGATGCTCATAGGGGCCGATCAGCACCGTCGCGCCGGGGCCGACACGCCACAGCCCGACCAGCTTGTTGATCCCCGCCGTCGCCCCTGCCCCGCAAAAGATCGCGGCGTGATCAGCGTCGCCGCCAACCGCCGCCAGCACCTCGGCGCGGGCGGCGCGGCGCAGGCGGGTCATGGTGCCGCCGCAATGGCTGGCCTCGGTATGGCTGTTGGCATACCACGGCAGCACCTCGGTCATGACAAAGCGTTCCACCGCCTCATGCGCGCGACCCGAGGCGATGTAATCGGCATAGATCATCGGGCGCGGCCCGAACGGCCCCTCGATCACCGCGTCGCGGCCGATCAGCCCGTCATGGATCTGGTCGGGGCGCGGCAGGCTGGCGCGAAAGCGGGCGAAAGCGTCGGTCATATGGTCCCCCTGAAGATCGCGGCAGGATGACCCACGGTTGCGGCAAAAATGATCTTTATTTCACCGTATGATGGGGCGATATTGGGTCATCATCACGATTTGATGGCAGAAATGGACGATATTGACACAAAGCTGATCGCTGCGCTTCAGGCCGATGCCAGTCTGTCGCAGCGCGATCTGGCCGAACGGGTGGGGCTGTCGCAGAATGCCTGCTGGCGGCGGCTGCAACGGCTGACCGAGGCTGGCGTTCTGCGCGGCAGCCGGGCGGTGATCGACGCTGCCGCCCTTGGGCTGGACCTGACCGTCTTCATCATGATCCGCACCCGCCACCATGACGACGCCTGGGCGCGGCGGTTCCGGGCGCGGGTGGAATCGATCCCCGAAATCGTGGCCTTCCACCGCATCGGCGGCGAATGGGATTACATGGCGGTGGCGGTCACCACATCGATGGCGGGCTATGACCGCTGCTACAAGGCGCTGATCGAGGACATGGACCTTGAGCGCGTGACCGGCGTGTTTTCGATGGAAACCATCTTCGAGGGGCGGCCCCTGCGCGTTCCGCGCGGCTAAGCGGCGCGTTCCGCGCGGTTAGGCCGTGCGGTCGTAACCGGCACTGGCGGCGATCAGATCGCGCGCATAGGGGCTGGTCGCACCGCCCGCGCGCAGGGCCTGAACCGTCATCACCTCGGCAATGCGGCCGGCGCGCATGACGGCCAACCGGTCGCACAGATGCCCGACCACGGCAAGGTCGTGGCTGACCATCACATAGGTCATGCCATGTTCGGCGCGCAGATCGGCCAGCAGGTTCAGGATCTCGGCCTGGACGCTGACGTCCAGCGCACTGGTCGGTTCGTCCAGCAGCAAAAGGCGCGGTTCGGCGGCAAGCGCGCGGGCAATCGCCACGCGCTGCCGCTGGCCGCCCGAAAGCTGATGCGGATAGCGAAAGCGGAAGCCGCGCCCCAGGCCGACATCGTCCAGAAGCCGGGTGATGCGCGCGTCGATCCCGCCCATCCCTTGCAGATGCAGGGTTTCCGACAGCACCCGGTCGACCGAATGGCGCGGATGCAGGCTGGCATAGGGGTCTTGAAAGACCATCTGCACAGTCTTGTGAAAGGCGCGGTCGCGGCTGGTGCCGCTGACCGGCTGGCCGTCGACGGTGATCTGGCCCGACCAGCCCTCGATCAGGCCCGCAATGGCGCGCAGGATGGTGGATTTGCCGGAACCGGATTCGCCCACCAGCCCGAAACTTTCGCCCCGCGCGACGGAAAAGGTGGCGTCCTGAACGGCCAGCACCCGGCCCTCATCCCGGCCGAACCAGACATCCAGATGATCGACGTTCAGCATGATGGCGCGACCTGATGCGTATTTGTGCAAGAAAGAAGGGCAAGGTTCATGAAAGGGGACCATCCCGCCAGGCAGGATCGCGGGTCAGCGTCGCCAGCCGCGCGACCGGGTGATCAAGGCGCGGCAGGCTGTTCAGCAGCCCCTGGCTATAGGGGTGGCGCGCGGCGTGCAGGTTCTTGGCGTCCAGCGTCTCGACGATGCGGCCGGCATACATGATCAGCACCCGGTCGCAGAATTGCGACACCAGGTTCAGGTCATGGCTGACGAAGATCAGCCCCATGCCGCGATCGGTGACAAGGCGGTCCATGATGCGCAGAACCTCGGTGCGGACGCTGACGTCCAGCGCGCTTGTCGGCTCATCCGCGATCAGGATTTCGGGGTCGGGGGCCAGCATCATGGCGATCATGATGCGTTGCCCCATCCCGCCCGAGACCTCATGCGGGTAGGCGTCAAAGACCCGTTCGGGGTCGCGGATCTGCACGGCGGCCAGCATGTCCAGCGCCTTTTGCCGGGCGGCGGCCCGACCGCCCCCGGCGTGCAGGCGGTAAGCCTCCATGATCTGCTGGCCGACCGTCATCACCGGGTTCAGGCTGAACTTGGGGTCTTGCATGACCATGCTGATGCGCCCGCCACGGATCGCGCGCATCTGCCGTTCGGACAGGCTGCGCAGGTCGGTATCGCCAAGCGCCATGCGGTCGGCACTGACGCGGCCCGGCGGGCGGACAAGGCCCAGCAGCGCGCGGCCCGTCATCGACTTGCCCGAGCCGGATTCGCCCACCACCCCCAGCCGTTCGCGGCCCAGATCAAAGCTGACGCCGCGCACGACATGGGCGATGCCCTGTCGCGTGGGAAAGCTGACGTTCAGGTTTTCAACCGACAGCAGCGTCATGACTTCGCGCCTTTCGGGTCCAGCACGTCGCGCAAGCCGTCGCCCAGCAGGTTGAAGGCCAGCGACACGATGAAGATCGCAAGGCCCGGCATCGCCGCCACCCACCAGTGGTCAAGGATATAGGCCCGCCCGTCGGAAATCATCGCCCCCCATTCCGGCATCGGCGGCTGCGCGCCAAGGCCCAGAAAGCCAAGCCCCGCCGCCGACAGGATGATCCCCGCCATGTCCAGCGCCACCCGCACGATCAGCGAGCTGATGCACAGCGGCCAGATATGCCCGACCACCAGCCGCACCGGCCCCGCCCCTTGCAGGCGCGCGGCGGCGATGTAATCGGCATTGCGGATGGTCAGAGTCTCGGCCCGGGCCAGGCGCGCATAGGGCGGCCAGGCCGTCAGCGCCAGGGCCAGCACGGCATTGCCGATCCCCGGCCCAAGCGCCGCGACAAAGGCAAGCGCCAGCACCAGTTTCGGAAAGGCGAGGAAGATGTCGGTGATGCGCATCAGCACCTGATCGACCCAGCCCCCGGCATAGCCCGCGATCGTGCCGATCATCAGCCCGATGACGGGTGCGACCAAGGCCACGGTGCCGACGATGAACAACGTGACGCGGCTGCCATAGATGATGCGCGACAGGATATCGCGGCCCAGGCTGTCGGTGCCCAGCCAATGCCCGGCGGTTCCCGGCGGCAGCAGCCGGTCGGCCAGGTTCTGCGCCACCGGGTTATGCGGCGCGACCCATGGCGCGAAAATCGCCATGCCGATCAGCAGGGCCAGGATCACCAGCCCGACCATCGCCAGATGGTTCGACCGGAAGGTCAGCCAGCCCTGATAGAGCGCCCCCAGCCGGGCCTGGGCACGGGTCTGGGGCGCATCGGTCAAAAGCCACTCGCGGCGGGTCATGGTGGTCATTTCGCCCTCGGGTCCAGCACGCGATACAGCAGATCAGAGAGCATGTTCAGCGCCACAAAGCAGGTGCCCACCACGACCGTGCCACCCAGCACCGCGTTCATGTCGCCCGACAGCAGCGCCTTGGTGATGTATTGCCCAAGGCCCGGCCAGGAAAAGATGATCTCGGTCAGCACCGATCCCTCCAGAAGCGAGCCGAAGGACAGCGCGATCACGGTGATCAGCGGCACCGCGATGTTGCGCAGCGCATGGCCCCAGACGACGCGGCTTTCCGACAGGCCCTTGACGCGGGCGGTGGTGATATATTCCGCCGACAGTTGTTCCAGCATGAAGCTGCGGGTCATGCGGCTGATATAGGCCAGGCTGAAATAGCCAAGCAGGCTGGCGGGCAGGATGATATGGGAAAACGCATCCTTGAACGCGCCCCAATCGCCGGCAATCAGGCTGTCGATCAGGATCATGCCGGTGACAGAGGGGATCATCCCGTCATACAGGATGCCCTGCCGCCCCGGCCCGCCGACCCAGCCAAGCGTGCCGTAGAACACCAGAAGGCCCATCAGCCCCAGCCAGAAGATCGGCATCGAATAGCCGACAAGCGCCAGCACGCGGGCGATCTGGTCGATCCAGCCGCCCTGCCGCGCCGCCGCGATCACGCCCAAAGGCACGCCCACGCAGACGCCGATCAGCGTGCCCAGCGTGGCCAGTTCCACGGTCGCCGGAAACACCCGGCGGATGTCGTCCATCACCATGTGGCCGGTGGAAATCGAGCGCCCGAAATCGCCGCGCAGCACGTCACCGATATAGATGACGAATTGCTGCCAGATCGGCTTGTCCAGGCCCATCGCGATGCGGGCGGCCTCATATTGTTCGGGGGTGGCGCGTTCGCCCACGACCTTCAGCACCGGGTCGATCGGCATTACCCGGCCAATGACGAAGGTCACCAGCAAAAGCCCCAGCATGGTCAGCAGAAGCGAGGCCAGAACCCCGCCGATCTGGCGGGCCTGACGCATCCTGCGGGCGGAACGGAATGAGGGCGGCGCGCCGCCCTCAACCAGGGTCTTGCTCACCGCTTATTCGCCCTTCGTGACCGAGCGATACTGAACCGAGGTGACCGCACCCCCGGCAGACCAGCCCTGCACATTCTGCTGCATCGCGTTCTGTTCGATGCGCTGGAACAAGGGCAGGATCGGCGCTTCGGCCTGATACTGCTTCTGGATGTCCAGATACATCTGGGTGCGCTTGGCGGTGTCGCCCTCCAGCACGGCGGCCTTGACGGCATCCTGCATGGCGGCGGGCACGTCATAGCTGTTGCGCCAGGCCAGGGTGCTGCCCTTTTCGGCCTTGTTGTCGGGGTTTTCGGCAAAGGCCCCCGCGTTCGTCTGCGGGTCGGCGTAATCCGGCCCCCATTCGCCCAGGAACATCGGCACCTGCCGCGCGCGATAGGCATCCAGCACCTGCGCGCCGGTCATCTGTTCGATGTTCAGCGTGATCCCTGCCTGCGCCATGCTGGCCTGGATGGTCTGGGCCACGTCCAGATATTCGCGCAGATCGCGCACCTTGGTGGTGATCGTCGCATTGGTCACACCGGCGTCGGCCAGGATCTTCTTCGCGGCCTCGACATCGTAGGTCCACGGGTTGTCGGCCAGCGCGCCCAGATAGCCTTCGGGCAGGAAGGACTGATGCACCTTCCACTGGCCCTTGAGGAAGCTGTTCGCCATGCCGTCAAAATCGATCAGGTGACGCATCGCCTGCACCACGGCGGGGTTGCTGGCAACGGGATCGTTCTGTTGCAGGCCCATATACAGGATGCGTCCGCGCGGCTCGTCCACGACCTTGATCTTGTCGTTGCCGCTGATGCCCTGAATATCCGAAGGCGTCAGGTTGCGCGCCACGTCGATGTCGCCCGCCTCAAGTTGCAGGCGCTGCGCGCTTGCCTCGGCCACGTTGCGCACGATCACCCGCTTCATCGCGGGGGCGCCCTGGAAATAGGCCTCGTTCGCAGTCAGTTGAACGACCTCGTTCGGCTTCCAGGCCGACAGCACATAGGGGCCGGAGCCTGCCGAATTGGTCGACAGCCAGGCATTGCCCAGATCGTCGCCGCTGACATTGGCCATCACGGTTTCCTTGTCGACGACACTGGCCACGCTGGCGGTCAGGCAGTTCAGCACAAAGGACACCGCATAGGGCTGGTCCATGGTGATCGACACGCTGTCGCCCTCGGCCTTGACCATCTGATCGACATTTTCGGCGGTCAGCCCGAACTGGTTCAGGATGAAGGCGGGGGATTTGTTCAGCTTGACGGCACGCTGGATCGACCAGGCGGCATCCTCGGCGCGGACCGGGTTGCCGGACTGGAAGGTGACGCCGGATTTCATCTTCAGGGTGATGGTCTTGCCATCCTCGCTGACCGTCCAGCTTTCGGCCAGGCTGGGCTGAAAGCCCTTGTCCAGCGCCAGCGGGTTGAAATCGACCAGCCGGTCGTAAAGGTTCTGGGTGACGTCATTGCCCGAGAACTCGAAGCTTTGGGCCGGGTCCAGGCTGATGATGTCGTCGATCGTGGCCGCGACAACCAGCACATCCGCCGGGGTTTCGGCAAACACCGCCTGCGCCAGAACCGGCGACAGCGCCAAAGCCGAGGCCAGCAGCAAGCCACGCGCGCGGGGAAGATAGGTCATGTCGGTTGCTCCCTGAAAGGCCCGTTATGATCGGGCTGCAATCGCAGCTTGGCCGCCCCGCCCCGATTTGGCAAGCGCATCCCGATGACAATCGGGGAAAACGAACCGTTCTGTATGACGCCGCGTCACAAGGTGACCTGCAACAGGATATCACGGTCAGCAGGAATGCGCGAACTGTTCATCACAGTCTTGTTGACTTTCGCAAACGGCTGAAAATAAATCAGTCTATACGGTTGTTTTTGTCAGCAGGTGTCAGGGTGCAAGACGGGATCATGGCGGTGTCACTGGGCGACAAGCTGCGGCGGGCACGCAAGCAAAAGGGCATGATCATGCAGCAGGTCGCCGATGCGACCGGTCTGTCGGTCGGCTTCATCTCGCAGATCGAACGCGACATTGCGGCTCCGTCACTGGCGTCGCTGGCGGCGATCGCCCGGGTGCTTGAGGTATCGCCCAGTCAACTGCTGGGCGGCGCAACGCATCAGGGCTTTGCGCCGATGCGCGGCAGCATGGCCGGGGCGATCAACGGCAGCGGCATCCAGGCGCTGACGCGCGAGATGGGCGAAGGCCATCTGACCGCCGCCGTGCAGATTGCCCAGCCGGGTCAGCGCCACCGGGTCGACCATTGCCCCGGCGATGTGTTGCTGATTGTGGTGGAAGGCTCGCTGGTGGTGGATGCGGGCGAGATGCGCCATCCGCTTGCCTGCGGCGAGACGCTGCATTTCGGCGCCAGCCACGGCTTTTCCACGCTGAACCCCGGACCGGGGATCACCCGCGTCATCTGGTGTGCGACGCGCACCGGCGCCGCGATCGGCACGCCATCCTGACCCGCCCGCGCCACCCGATCAAGCCACCCAATCACGCGGCCAGATGGCGCATTGACCCCGGCGGACAGCGCGGCCACCATGGACCTTTAACCGCATGAGGGCGCCATGAGCTATTCCATCGACCGTCTGTTCCCCGATGCGACGCTGGATCAGATCGACCCGCGCACCCGTGCCGCGCTGACCGCCAACGGTTTCGGTGTGCTGACCGAAATCGACGTGCAGGCAACGATGAAGAAAAAGCTGGACAAGGATCTGCCCGGTTATCGCATCCTGGGCGCCTGCCATCCGGGCCATGCCTATCGCGCGCTGACGGCCGAGCCGCGGATCGGCACGATGCTGCCCTGCAACGTCATCCTGCGCGAGGTTGACGGCGGGGTCGAGGTCAGCGCGGTGGATCCCGTCGCCTCAATGAAAGCCGTGGGCAACCCCGAAGTCAGCGCCGCCATGGCCGAGGTCAAGGCGATCCTGACCCGCGTCATCGCCGCGATCTAGGCCCGATGAACGCCGTCAGCCTTGGCCCGCTGGTGTTTTCGACCGAGCGGTTCACCGCCATTCTGGCCATCGCCGCCTTTCTGATCGCCGCCGAGATCATTGGCCGGGGGCGGCGGGCCGCGATCGCGACCTGGGCCTGGCAGGTGGTGGTGATCTTCGTCATCGCGGGCCGTCTGGGCCATGTCGCGCTGAACCTGGGCGCCTTCTGGCCGGGGCTGTGGCGCATCGCGGCGATCTGGCAGGGCGGCTTCTGGTGGCCCGCCGGTCTGGTCGCCGCCTGGGGCTGGACGGTCTGGCGGCTGCGCCCGGTGGCGCTCTGGCCTCATGCGGCGCTGCCGGTCGGGGCGGCGGGCCTTGCGGTGCTGCTGATGACCGCGCTGACATCGGCCCCTGCCCCGCGCCCCCTGCCCGATCTGGCCCTGGCCCATGTCGATGGCCGCGGCGCGACGGTGCCCGCCGATCTGGCCGGGCGGCCGATGGTCATCAACCTGTGGGCGACCTGGTGTCCGCCCTGCCGGCGCGAATTGCCGATGCTGATCGACACCGCCGCCGCCACCCCTGACGTGACCTTTCTGTTCGCCAATCAGGGCGAAACCGCCAGCGTGGTGCGCGACCACCTGACCCAGGCGGGGCTGGCGATGCCCGATCACATGCTGCTGGATCCCGCCAGCGGGCTGGCCAGCCACTACCGGCTGCGCGGCCTGCCGGTGACGCTGTTCATCGGGACCGATGGTCAGGTCGCGCGCCTGCATCTGGGCGAGATCGCCCCCGAGGTGCTGGCCCGCGACATCGCCCGACTGCGCGCCGCGCCCTAGCCATACAGCGCGTGGGCGCGGTCCTCAAAGGCGCGGACGATGCGGTGCATCGCCTCATTGAACACGACGCCGATCACCTTTTGCAGAATCGGGTTGCGGAACTCGAAATCGACATGGAAGGCCACGTCGCAACCGCCCTCGGGCCGGTCGGCAAAGGTCCAGCCGCTTGTCAGATAGCGGAAAGGGCCGTCCAGATATTCGGTGTCGATGCGCAAGGGATCGGCATCGGGCCACAGTCGCACCCGGCTGCCGAAGCGTTCGCGGAACACCTTGAACGAGATCACCAGATCGGCCTCGACCAGAACCGAGCCGTCGCCCTGCGGCGTGGCCTGGCGCACCCGCGCGGCGCTGTTCCAGGGCAGGAACTCGGGGTAGCGGGCGACATCGGCAACCAGATCATACATCTGTTGCGCGCTATAGGGCAGTTGACGGGTTTCGGCGTGTTTGGGCATGGCAACAACTGGATGACCTGCGCCTTAGTTTCCGCTAAGGGGGCAAAGATCAAGGGTGAACTGCGCGGAAAGGTGCGTCAGATGGACATGCGGTGGCTGCTGCGGATGGCGCAATGGGCGCGCAATCCGCCTTCGGCGCGGATGGTGGCCCTGGTGTTCGCGGTGATCGCCATCGGCCTGGCGCTGGTCGGGCTGGAAAAGGCGGGGCTGTGGCCGGACTGGGCGGTGATGCAGGGGGCGCCGCGCGGATCGCTGGCGCGGCCCTAGTTCTGCGCCAGCTTCGCCTGACGCGCGGCGCGCAACCGGGCGAAATCATCCCCCGCGTGATAGGACGACCGCGTCAGCGGCGTCGCCGAAACCATCAGGAAGCCCTTGCCGAACGCCGATTTTTCGTAGCTTGCGAACTCATCCGGCGTGACGAAGCGGTCGACCCGGTGGTGTTTGGGGGTCGGTTGCAGATACTGTCCGATGGTCAGAAAGTCGATCTCGGCCGCGCGCATGTCGTCCATCACCTGCAAGACCGACTGGCGATCCTCGCCCAGGCCAACCATGATGCCGGATTTGGTAAAGATCGCCGGGTCGAGCTCTTTCACCCGTTGCAGCAGGCGCAGGCTGTGGAAATAGCGCGCGCCGGGCCGCACGGTCGGGTAAAGGCCGGGCACGGTTTCAAGGTTGTGGTTGAACACATCGGGGCGCGCGGCGACCACGGTTTCCAGCGCCTGCGCGCTGCATTTCAGGAAATCGGGGGTCAGCACCTCGATGGTCGAGCCGGGGCTGCGGTGACGGATGGCGCGGATCGTCTGGGCGAAATGTTCCGCCCCGCCATCGGCCAGATCGTCGCGGTCGACCGAGGTGATGACGACATGTTTCAGCCCCAGTTGCTGCACCGCATGGGCGACGCGACCGGGCTCAAAGGCGTCCAGCGCGTCGGGCTTGCCGGTGATGACATTGCAGAACGAACAGCCGCGGGTGCAGATCTCGCCCATGATCATCATCGTGGCATGGCCCTGCGACCAGCATTCGCCCACGTTCGGGCAGCCGGCCTCTTCGCAGACGGTGGACAGGTTGCCCTTGCGCAGGATGTCGCGGGTGTCCTTGTAGCCCTGCGAGGTGGGCGCCTTGACCCGGATCCACGCCGGTTTCTTGGGCTGCTCCTGATCGGGGCGATGGGCCTTTTCGGGGTGGCGCAGGCGCGGCGGCTGGACGGCGTTCAGATCGGGGCCGCCGTTATGGCCGATGGCTGCCGCATCCACATCACGGTTCGTTGCCATTGCAGTTTCCCCCATCCGGTTCGCCTGTCTTTCAGATAGTCTGTGTTCGGTCCGGGCGCAATCGCGCAGCGGAAAACACGGGGGACGCCCCCCAAGCGGAGAGCAAGATGAGCAAAAAAGCCATCGCCGAGATGATCGGCACATTCATTCTGGTGTTCTTTGGTGTCGGTTCCGCGGTTCTGATGGGACAGCAGATCGGGTTTCACGGCATCGCCATGGCCTTTGGCCTGTCGATTGTCGCGGCGGCCTACGGTCTGGGCGCGATTTCGGGCGCGCAACTGAACCCGGCGGTCAGCCTGGGTTTCCTGGTGTCGGGCCGCATGACGGTCAGCGACTTCATCACCTATGTGATCGCCCAGATCATCGGCGCCATCGCGGCGGCCTTCGTGATCTATCTGATCGCCTCGGGCAAGGCGGGCTATACGCTGGCCGGAAACGGGCTGGGCCAGAACGGGTTCGGCGCGGGCTATAACGGCGAATACAGCCTGACGGCCGCCCTGGTGTTCGAGTTCGTGGCGACGCTCTTGTTCGTCACCGTGATCCTGGGCGCGACCCAGACCGATGCGCCCGCGGGCTTTGCCGGTCTGGCCATCGGCCTGACGCTGGCGGGCATCCATCTGGTCGGCATCAACGTGACCGGCGTGTCGGTGAACCCGGCGCGGTCGATCGGCCCGGCAGTGTTCGTGGGCGGCAAGGCCCTGGCCGATCTGTGGGTGTTCATCGCGGCACCGCTGGCCGGGGGCGCCCTGGCTGGCCTGCTGCACGGGATGGGGATCACCCGCTCGGCGCATCGCTGATCGCGCCTGAAGCAAAGGAACGGGCCGCCCAAGGGCGGCCCGTTTGGCATTCTGCGGGCGTCAGCCGATCATCGGGCTGGCCGCGCCATAGGTGTCGGCGTAATGACGCTTCAGCCGCAGCAGCGCGATGCGCAGCACGATCTTGCCTGACCGCGCCGACCAACCCAGGCGCTGCTCGGCGGTCTCGACCCCTTCCAGAAAGCAGCAGACCCGCAGCACCATGTCGCCAAGGCCGGGGCCCAGATCGCGCAGCGCCGCCGCCACCCGGTCGCGCGCCCGCTCGCCACTGGTGCCGCCGCCACCGGCCTGGGAAAACTGGCCGCGATCACCGCCGCCGGTCAGGAAGCGTTCCCAGTTCTGCGCCACGCGCGGCCCCATCTGCGCCAGTTCAAAATCCTCGCGCAGGCGTTCACCCGCGGCCACCAGATCATCGGTCAGAAACAGCGTGCCATCGCGGTCGCGCCGCCGCGCCATGGCAGTCAGCGGGCTTTCGGCAAGGTTGACGCGCATCCGGCGGCGGCGACCGTCCTGCGGATCGGCCAGCACCCGGTCGCCCCAGATCTTGTGCGCCGCCCCCGCCGCAGGCCCGGCATGGGGGGCGTCGTATTGCGCGGCGGGTTCGGCCATGCCGTCGGGCGCGGCATTCGGGGGGCAGACCGGATCGGCGGGGCCGAAATCGCCCGCGCGCGGCAGGCAACCGGGCTGGCGGGCATCGGCCTCCTCGATCAGCGCGCGCAGATGCTGGCGTCCCGCGGCGGTCAGCCGATAACGCGCGATGCGGGTGGGGCGCGCGCCGCCCTCGGCATCAGCCAGCGGCTGCGCGGCGATCCAGTCGTTCAGCGCGAAGGCCTCGGCCAGGTGGCGATCCAGAATCGCGGTGCGCACCGATCCGCGCATCACCACGCCCTTGTCCATGCCCTCGGCAATGGCCAGGCAGGCATTGGGTTCGGCCAGACGGCGCAGGATGCGCCGGGTTTCGTCTTCGGCACGCAGCGAGGTGGCAGTGGCATTGCGCAGGGGGGCGGTCATGGCGGTGTCCTTGGGCTGATGGGCAGAAACGGGGGCGGCAGGGTGGCGGGTGGTGCTGGCCAGCCGCGACAGCGCGGCGTCGATCAGCGGGTCTTCGCGGCGGATCTCGGTTCGGCGGACGCGGCGCAGGATGGTCGAGGGATGGCAGCCCAGCGACCGGGCCAGTTCACGCAACGGCACGCCGCCTTCGACATGCGCCAGATACAGCCGCGCATCATCAGGCAAGGCCGCCAGCGCGGGTTCGGCGGCAAGAGTGGCGGGCCAGGGCACGGCGCGGGCGGGGCTGGACGCCACGGCGGCGGCCCGGCACGGATCGCAGGTGGTCATGGTTTGACTGGTCCTCTGTGTGTCACGAAACGGCGCCAACGTGGCGCTCTGGCTTAACCTTCGATTCAGCCGCGTTACCCGTTGGTTAACGACGCCGTTCCGAAGGCCCGTGCCGCCGAGAATTGTTGACAAAGTGATAAGGAAACCTCTGCCGACCGCGCGCTGATGGGCAATTTTGCGCAACGCCCGGTTGTGCGGGGTCAAGATGAACACATCCTTAACGCGGGCCCTCAGGTGATTCCCGGCCCCCCGTCAGAAAGACAGACCCATGCGCCACGCTGCCGTCCGTGACTTCCAATCCGCCACCATCGTCGCTTTTCCCGCCCCCGCACCCAAGGCGGATGTCGCCGCGGGTCTGGTGGCCGAGCTGATGGCGCTGCGCAGGCCGCGCAAGCTGATCGGTGCGGCGCGTCTGGGAATGGCCTATTACGACCGCCGCCGGGTGCTGGCGCGGCTGACCGGCCTGCCCGCCCTGCCCGGCCCGGTGCTGGCGCTGACGCGCCTGCTGGCGGCGGAGGCCGCCATTGAAACGGCCCGCCGCGAGGGGCGGGCCGATTACGATCTGCGCCGTCATCTGGAACTGCTGATCGCGGCCCTGTCCGAGGGCCGGGCGATCGCCTTGGCCGGTGGCATCCTAGCGGGCGCGGAAGATTGACCCCAGAATGCCGCGCACCATCGCCTGCCCGGCGCGGGTGCCCAACTGCCGCGCCATGCTTTTGCCGAAGGCGGTCAGCAGCGTGTCGTTGCGCGACGCGCCGCCGGTGCTGCGCGACCGGGTGGTGGCGCGGCCGATCTCGGGGTTCAGGCCGGCATCATAGCGGCGGGCCTTGTTGAACTCTTTCTCGGCGGCCTCGCGGCTGGCGGCGGCTTCGGCCTCGGCGGCGGCTTTGTCGGCGCGGGCGGTCAGGATTTCATGGGCGGATTCGCGATCCACCGCCCAGTCGTATTTCGCCCCAAGGGGCGAGCGCGCGATCACCGACTTTCGTTCATCGGGCGTGATCGGCCCCATCCGCGACAGGGGCGGGCGGATCAGCGTGCGCTGCGCCATGCCGGGAATGCCCTTCGCCTCAAGGAATGAGGTCACGGCCTCGCCGGTGCCGACCTCGCGGATCGCATCGGCAATGTCGAATGCCGGGTTCAGGCGATAGTTTTCCGCCGCCTGTTGCAGCGCCTTCTGATCCTTTGCGGTAAAGGCGCGCAGCGCGTGCTGGACGCGGTTGCCAAGCTGGCCCAGGATCACCTCGGGGACGTCGGCGGGGTTCTGGGTGACGAAATAGACCCCGACGCCCTTGGACCGGATCAGCCGCGCCACCTGTTCCACCTTGTCGATCAGCGATTTCGGCGCGTCCGAAAACAGCAGATGCGCCTCGTCAAAGAAGAACACGAACTTCGGCTTGTCGGGATCGCCAACCTCGGGCAGGCGCTCGAACAGTTCGGACAAGAGCCACAGAAGGAAGGTCGCATAAAGCCGCGGCGCGTTCATCAGCCGATCGGCGGCCAGCACGTTGATACGGCCCCGGCCATCGGCATCGGTCAGCATCATGTCGTCCAGATCCAGCGCCGGTTCACCGAAAAACGCCGTCGCGCCCTGGTTCTCCATCACCAGCAACTGCCGCTGGATCGCGCCCACCGAGGCGGCGGTGATATTGCCATAGCGCAGGCCGATCTCTTTGGCGTTTTCGCCGCACCAGACCAGCATGGACTGCAGATCCTTCAGATCCAGCAGCGCCAGCCCCTGTTCGTCGGCAATGCGGAAGGCGATGTTCAGAATGCCTTCCTGCGCATCCGACAGGCCCATCAGCCGCGACAGAAGCAGCGGCCCCATCTCGGCCACGGTGGCGCGCACGGGATGGCCCTGTTCGCCGTAAAGATCCCAGAAGGTCACCGGGAAGGCCTGATAATCCAGCGGCGCGCCGATCTGGGCGGCGCGTTTGACAAAGGCGTCATGCGCCTTGTGGGCCGGATCGCCGGGCATCGACATGCCGGCCAGATCGCCCTTCACATCCGACATGAACACCGGCACGCCCGCCTGCGACAGCGATTCGGCCAGGGTTTGCAGGGTCACCGTCTTGCCGGTGCCGGTCGCGCCCGCGATCAGCCCGTGGCGGTTGGCGTATTTCAGCAAAAGATGCTGCGGCACCGCATGGCCGTCGCCGCCACCGCCGACAAAGATCACGCCATCGGCCACCAACGCGTTGACGGCGCCGGTCTGGGGTTGGGTTTCGCTGGTCATCGGGCCTCCGTCCGGCTGTTGGCTGCGATCCGGCCCGCGACGGGCGGGCACTGCACGGCGTGACAATACAATGTTAATTCCTCTGTGCCAGAGTGGATCTTGTCGGGGCCGGGTCTGAACCTGACGGCTTCCTCCCTGTCACTGGCCGCGGCTTTTGCCGCGGCCTTTTTCATGCGGCATCCATGTCATGCGGACCTGTCAAAATGCCGTATCAACGCATCAGAATGCAGCGTTTCCGTTGTTGACCTGCGCAGGACGCAGCGGTAGCGTCCGGCACAATGAAGTCGGCCCGTCCGACAGGGGGTAAATGGAAAAGGGTCCGCGTGCGGACCCTTTTTCATATCAGGCGCGTGGCAAACTTCGTTCTGCGCCAGCGGCTTGGCTGCCGACACCTCACCAAAGCGTCAGGCGGGACGGGCGCGAAATCGGCGCTTGGCGGCTGACAGAGGCTGGCCAAGGTGCTAAACCCCGCCAGAAGTCTGTTGATAGGAAACGAGACATGAAGGCATATCTGACCAAATCGCTGATGGTTGCGGCCTCGCTGACCCTGGCGGGCGCGGCTTTCGCGCAAACCACCACCGCCCCCGCCGTTGGGCCGGACGGCAAGCCGGTCGTCATCGTGCCGCCCGCCGGCATGTCGGGGATGACCGGCATGGATGGCATGTCGGGCATGACCGGGATGGCGGGCACCACCGCCCCGCAGGGTATGGCTGGCATGGACGGCATGTCGGGGATGTCAGGCATGGCCGCGACCACCGAACAGCAGGGCATGACCGGGATGGACGGCATGTCGGGAATGACCGGCATGGCCGACACGACCGGCACGGCTACCACCACCGAACAGCAGGGCATGGACGGGATGTCCGGGATGCAGGGCATGGAGGGCATGGCCGCCACCGAGGCGCCCGCCGCCCCCGCCGATGGCGTCGGCACCAGCTATGTCAAGGAAACCCATGGCGACTGGACGCTGCGCTGCATGAAGACCGCCGACGGCAAGGATCCGTGCGAGCTGTATCAGCTGCTGAAGGACAAGGACGGCAATTCGGTCGCTGAAATCAGCGTTCTGGCGCTGCCCAAGGGCGGTCAGGCGGTTGCCGGTGCCACCGTGGTGACGCCGCTGGAAACCTCGCTTCTGGAACAGATCGCGATCAAGGTCGACAGCAACCAGCAGCGCCTTTACCCCTTCGCCTTCTGCACCGTGACCGGCTGCGTGTCGCGCATCGGCTTTACCGACGCCGAACTGAACCAGCTCAAGCGCGGCAATGCCGCCACTGTCGCGGTCGCCCCGATCGGCGCGCCGAACGGCGAAAAGGTCGAACTGAAAATGTCGCTGGCCGGTTTCACCGCCGGTTACGACGCCGTGACCAAGGCCAATGAGGGCCTGCAACTGAACTGATCCGGCATGCCGGAACACAAACGCCGCCCCCTCCGGGGCGGCGTTTTGCATGGGCGCTAAACGCGGCGCAGCGCGATCACCGCGTTCAGGCCGCCAAAGGCAAAGGCATTGGACAGCACCACATCGACCTGCGCCTGACGGGCGACATTCGGCACCACGTCCAGCGCGCATTCGGGGTCGGGTTCGTCATAATTGATCGTCGGCGCGATCACACCATCACGCAGGGCCATCAAGCAGGCCAACAGCTCGACCGCGCCGGTCCCGCCGATCAGGTGGCCGTGCATCGACTTGGTAGACGAAATCATCAGCCGGTCGGCGTGATGACCGAACACCCGCGCCACGGCCGCGCATTCGGTGCGGTCGTTGGCCGCCGTGCCGGTGCCATGGGCGTTGACATAACCCACATCCTCGGGGTTCAGGCCCGCGTCGCGCAACGCCCCCGCGATCGCGCGCTCCGCCCCCTGGGCCGAGGGCATAACGATATCGCCCGCATCCGATGACATGGCAAAGCCCACCACTTCGGCCAGGATATCGGCACCGCGCGCCACGGCGTGATCGTAATCCTCGAACACGAAGACCCCCGCGCCCTCGCCCTGAACCATGCCGTTGCGATTGGCGCTGAACGGTCGGCAGGCGTCCTTGGACATGACGCGCAGCCCCTCCCATGCCTTGACGCCGCCGAAGCACAGCATCGATTCCGCGCCGCCCGTCAGCATCACCCGCGCCGCCCCCGACCGGATCATCTGGAAGGCCAGCCCCATCGCGTGATTGGAACTGGCGCAGGCGGTGGCCACGGTGAAGGACGGGCCCATCAGCCCGAACTCCATGCTGACGTGGCTTGCGGCGGCATTGTTCATCAGCTTCGGCACGACAAAGGGGTGAACGCGATTCTTCCCCTCCTCGTAAACGGTGCGATAGTTTTCATCCCAGGTGTTGACCCCGCCCCCGGCGGTCCCCAGCACGACACCCGAGACAAGGCCAAGATCGGTGCCGAACTCAAGGCCCGATTGCGCCACCGCCTGCCGTGCGGCCAGCAGGGTGAACTGGGTGAACTTGTCGAACAGGGTGATCTGCTGGCGGTTGAAATGCGCCTCGGGATCCCAGCCACGCACCTGCGCGCCGATGCGGATCGCCAGCCGGGCCACATCGCGGAAATCCAGCTCGCCAATGCCGCAGCGACCATTGGCAAGGGCGTCAAAGGTGCTGGCGACATCCTGGCCAAGGGCGTTGACCGTCCCCGCCCCGGTGATCGCCACCCGGCGCGGGCCGGTGGTGGCAGGCCAGGGCAAGGCGCGCGACAGCACCGCCTTGGCCAGCCCGGCACCGGCGCTGGCAACCGTGCCCGCGACTGACCCCGCTGCCCCGGCAACCTTGCGGATCTTGCCCTTTTTCGCCGCTTTGCCGCGCTTTTCGGCCTTGTCCTGATCCTTCTTGCCCATCGGATCAGCCCTGCGCGGGGCTGTGACCCGATTTTTGCGCGGCGACCAATCCCTGCACCGCCGCGATGATCGCGCCGACCGAGGAAATGTCGAAATCGGATTTTTCCGGCTCGTTGGCGTTGAACGGCACTGAAATGTCGAAGGCTTCCTCGATCGCGAAGATCGCCTCGACCAGGCCCAGGCTGTCGATGCCCAGATCGGCGGGGGTCATGTCGGCGCTGACCTGATCGGGGTCCAGCATGGCATGTTCGGCGATGATGGCGATGGTGCGGTCGGCAATCGCGTCGGGGGTGGTCTGGGTCATGATGTCATCCCTGTGGTCTCAGCTTCGTTCCTGCATCAGTTTCATGACGTTTTCACGAAGCCGCGCCAGTTCCTCGCCCCAGCGTGGCAGGCGGCGCAGCGCCTTGTTGATCTCGACCTGGGTTTCCATCCTGACGGCGGGATTGCCAAGGATGACGCGGCCCGCAGGCACGCGGGTAAAGATCTTGGTCGCCCCGCCCGCGATCACGTCATCACCGATGGCGATATTGTCGCTGACGCCGCATTGCCCGGCCAGCACCACACGGTTGCCGATCTGCGATGATCCGGCGACGCCGACCTGGCCGCAGATCAGGCAATCCTCGCCCACGGTGACGTTGTGGCCCAGATGGACAAGGTTATCCAGCTTGGTGCCGCGCCCGATGCGGGTGGCGCGGATCGTGCCGCGGTCGATGGTGGCACCCGCGCCGATTTCCACATCGTCGCCGATCTCGACCCCGCCAAGGCTGTGAATGCGGGTCAGCGCCTGTTCGACGATGGCGTCGCGCTGTCCCAAGGTCTCGCGGATCTGTTCCACGCCGGACTTTTCGGGGGTGACAAAGCTGAAACCGTCGCCGCCGATCACGGCATTGGGCTGGGCGATGAAACGGTGGCCGATCACCACCCGGTGCAGGATGCGCGCGCCGGTCAGGATCAGCGCGTCATCACCGATCTGCGCCCCCTCGCTGATGCTGACATGGCTGGCGATGCGGGCGCGCGCGCCGATGCGGGCGCCGCGACCGATCACCACGAAGGGGCCGATGGCGGCACCCGCGCCGATCTCGGCCTCGGGATCGATGACGGCGGTCGGGTGGATACCGGGCGCGATCTCGGGGCCGGGGTCAAAGGCGCGGGTCAGCCCTGCCATGGCCAGGCGCGGGCGCGCGACAAAGACCGCCGCCGCCAGCCCCATCCCTTGCCAGTCGGCCCCGGGCCACAGCAGCGCGACCCGCGCCTGCCCCTTGGCCAGCCCCTCGGCATATGCGGGCGACATGGCCAGGGCGATCTGGTCAGCGCGCGCCTGCCCCGGCTCGGCCCCGCCGGTCACGCGGATCGACAGATCGCCCGCGGCTTCGGCACCAAGCGCCTCGGCGATCTGCGCCACGGTCGCGGCAAAGGGGCCCTTGGGGTCGGAACGGCCGGTCATCGTCACCTCCTGATCTGTCATCGGGACGATCTAATCATCGCCCCCCGCGAACGCCACCCCGATGCGGGCAAGAGCCGCCGCCAGCCGCGCGTCGCGGCCATAGACATCGGCGCGCCAGCGGATGCGCGCCCCATCGTCGGGCCAGGCGGTGAAATAGACCAGGTGGATCGGCACCGGCGGGTTCAGCCGGATCACCCGTTCCTGCCCGCTGCCCAGTTGCGACCGGAACAGGCCGCGCGGATCGTCGGTTTGCGGGTCCAGCAGCACCTTGGCCAGATCGAACGGCTCGCCCACCCGCACACAGCCATGCGAGAACGCCCGTACCTCGCGCCCGAACAGGGATTTCGACGGCGTATCATGCAGATAGATGTTATACTTGTTGGGGAACATGAACTTGACGACGCCCAGGGCATTGCGTTCCGCCGGCGGTTGGCGCAGCCGATAGGGGAAGGTCTTGTCAGTATAGGCGGCAAAGTTCACGCGGTCGCGCGGCACCACCCGGCCCCGGCTGTCGACCACCTCCAGATGGCTGACAGCCGCCGGATTGGCGCGCAGGCGCGGAAGGTATTCGCGCACGGTGATGGATCGCGGCACGTTCCAGGACGGGTTGACCACCATGTGATCCATCAGATGCGAGAATTCGGGCGTGCGATGTTCGGGCACGTCCTCGCCCACCACGGTCACGCTTTCAAAGGTCAGCCCGGCATCGTCGTAAAGTCGCACGGTGAAATCGGGGATGTTCACCCACAGATAACGGCCCTGCCGCTGGATGCCATTCATCCAGCGCAGCCGCTCAAGCGCGACGATGGTGGCGCGCAGGCGGGTTGAGAGCGGGCGGTTCAGCCGGTCGATCAGGCCCTGGCTGATCTGGCCGGTGGCGGCCATGCCGCTGTCGGTCTGAAAGGCAGTGATGGCGGCGGTCAGCGCCTCGTCCAGCACCGGCTGGCGCGCGGGCGGCAGATAGCCAAGCGCCGCCAGCCGGTCGTGCAGCGCGGTGACGGTGGCACCGCCCTGCCCCGGCTGCGCCGTGCCGCGCGGCACTTTCGGCGGCTCACCTTGGACAAGCGCGCCTTCAAGCCGCAGCTTTTCGGCCAGCAGCACGGCATAGGCGGGATCGGCGGGGATCAGGCTGCGAAAGAACGACTGCGGGCTGTCAGCCGCTTGCAGCGCGGCCAGCAGCGCCGCCGGATCGGGCCGGGTGATGTCGCGCACGATGCCACCATCGACCTTTGCCGGGTCAAGCTGACCGCTGGACAGATCACGCGCATAAGACAGAAAGGCCGCCATCAGCGCGACCTCGGCCCCGGCCTGATCGGCCCCCGCGATCCGATCGCGCAGCGCCGCCGGGTCGTGGCGCAGCGGCGACAGGCCCTGGGCGGCGGCCCCCGCCATCGCCTCGGTCAGCGCGGCGCGCAGGGGGGCGGCATTGGGCAGGGTCCAGAACGGCTGCCAGCCGCGCGTGGCATAGGCGGCGCGCAGATCGGCGGCCAAAGCAGTGTCATCGACGGCGGTGCTGGCTTCGATCAGCGCCAGCCGCGTGGGGTCGGCCAGTTCGGCAATGTCCAGCCGCAAACGGGGTGAGAACGCCACGGCGGCGGTGTCGGCAGCGACCTGACCAAAGCCCAGAGGCTCGGCCCGCAGCGGCTGGGTCAGGCACAGCGCGATCAGAATCGCCTGGCCGGACCGGCCCAATGTCCGTGCCCGAAACGCCCCCAATGCCATGCCGATGCCCCCCTTATTGCCGTCCGTTCATCTTGCGCAGACCCCGCCACAGGGTCCAGAGCGGCCCGGCGCCCGCCACGCGATTGTGACAGATGCGCACCAGACCGCTGTGACATCGCGGCATCGCGGCAACAATTTGTCCGCCTTGGCGGTAATCTGGATCGGATTTCAGCAAAATCCCGCCGATCTTCACAGCCGCGCGAGGCAGCCGTGCGCTTCGGCGTTGGAACAAGGGGGCAAACGTGGCATAGATTTCCCCGTCGGACCAACGCAGCCCGGCGCAAAGGGTTCCAGACCCGATGGCAAAAAGCAGGACAGGCAACAGATCATGACGACTTCTTCCCTTTCGCGGCGCGGTCTGATGGGCATCTTCGCGGCGACCATGGTCGCGGCGGCCCCCACGGCGACCAACGCCTTTGGCATCCTGCGCGGCGCAGGCGACATCCGCCGCATCCGCATGTATTCGGGCCGCACTGGCGAAAGCATCGACACGATCTATTGGATCGACGGCAAATACGTCAAGGAAGCCCTGAACGAGATCAATTACTTCATGCGCGACTGGCGCAACAATCAGGTCAAGGGCATCGACCCGCGCACCGTCGACATCGCCGCCGCCTCGCACCGGCTGATGGGCACCAACGAACCCTATATGATGCTGTCGGGCTACCGCTCGCCGCAGACCAATTCGATGCTGCGCTCGCAGATGCGCGGCGTGGCGCGCAACTCGCTGCATATCCGTGGCCAGGCGGCTGACCTGCGGCTGAAGTCGCGCTCGGTCAACCAGATCTATCGCGCGGCGGCCTCGTGCAATGCGGGTGGCGTCGGCAAATATTCCGGGTCGAACTTCGTTCACATGGATTGCGGCCCGATCCGCCACTGGGGCGGCTAAGGCCCCCAAAGGATCCGTCGAAAAGGGCACCCTTCGGGGTGCCTTTTTTTATCGTGCCTTTTTCAGCGTCGCGGCCAGCGGGATTGCGCCTCGGACAGGGTCAGCCGCGCCTCGGGGCGGCCCGCGCCGATCGCGCCGGGTGTGGCCGACAGCCGCGGCGCGGGGGCGGGCTGGGTCAGGCCGTCATGGGTGACAAAGGTGGCGCGGGCGCGGTTATGGGGATGCAGCGGCGCCTCGGCCAGCGTCAGGACGGGGGCCACGCAGGCATCGGTGGACGCGAAAATCGCGTCCCAGTCGTCGCGCGTCCGGGTGGCAAAGCGGGCGGCCAGAATGTCGCGCAGCGCGGGCCAGTTGGCGGGATCGGCGCGGTCGGGCAGGCCCGCCGGGTCAAGCCCAAGCCCCGCCAGCAGCGCGGCCCAGAAGGCCGGCTCGATGGCCCCGACCGCGACATGGCCACCACAGGCGCAGGCATAGGTCGTATACCAGGGCGCGGCCCCGTCCAGCGCATTGGCCATGCGCCGGTCGGTCCAGGCGCCTTGCCCGGCCATGCCAAAGATCATCGCCCCCAGATGCGCCACCCCGTCGCAGATCGCGGCATCCACCACCTGTCCCTGCCCGGTGGCGCGCGCGTGGATCAGTGCCGCCAGCATCCCCACCACCAGATACATCGCGCCGCCGCCAAAATCGCCCAGCAGATTGGCGGGCGGCAGCGGCTGGTCAGCAGGCCCGGCCAGATGCAGCGCGCCGGTGATCGCCAGATAGGTGATGTCATGGCCCGCGCGCGCGGCCAGCGGCCCGGACTGGCCCCAGCCCGTCATCCGCCCGTAGACAAGCGCCGGATGGTCGGGAAAATCGCCGGGACCAAGGCCCAGCCGTTCGGTCACGCCGGGGCGCATCCCCTCGATCAGCGCATCGGCGCGGGCGATCAGATCGCGGGCGGCGGCCAGGCCATCAGGGGATTTCAGATCCAGCGCGATCGTGTCGCGGCCCCGGTCCAGCACGTCACGCGCAAGGCCCAGCACATGCCCGCCATCGCCGGGACCGGCGCCGGGGCGCGCGATGCGAATCACATCGGCCCCCAGATCGGCCAGCAGCATCGCGGCAAAGGGCGTGGGGCCAAGACCCGCGATTTCGACGATGCGCAGCCCCTGCAACGGTCCGGCCATGTGATCCCCCTAATCCTGCGCCGCAAGCCGCGCCATCGCCGCCCGCAGCCCGTCCGATCGCTCAAGCGCCTGTGCTGTCAGCTCGGCCTGGCGCGTGTGAAGATCGCGCAGCCAGGCCTCGTCCGCGGCGATGTCGTGGCACAGCATCCGCCCCGCGCCGCCATCCAGCCCCGCGACATAGGCCCGCGCCCGCTCGGCCAACTGCCGCCGCCGGCGCGGGCGGCGCAGCAGCCGTTCCAGCGCCGGTGCCCAGTCATCCATCCCGCGCGCGATGATGGCTGTCTCGCCGTCGCGCACCGTCGCGCCATAGACAAGCGGCGAGACGATCGCCGCCACCCCTTGCGCCGCGGCTTCGAGAAACTTCAGATCGCTTTTCGCCGCCTCGCCCGGCCCGCCCGCCAGCGGCATCAGCGCGATGTCGCAGCCCCCCAGGATCGACAGATAGCGGTCGTATCTGACCAGCGGATGCCAGGTCTTGCGATCGGTGGGCAGGGCGTCGTGAAAGGCGCGGTCGTGGACCACTACGAACTCGACCGTCGGGTGGGCGGCGATGACCGGGGCCAGCGACCGTGCCAAGGCAACCGAGACATTGGCCCGGTTCAGCGCCCCGAAGAACACCCGCACCGGCGCGCGCGGATCGGGCTTGCGGATCGGCGCCAGATCCAGCAGCGCATTCAGCCGCAGCCGCCGCTCAGGATGCAGCGCCGCCAGTTCCTCCATCAGCACCGGCGTCGACAGTTGCAGCGCATGAAAGGCGGGCAGCAGGCGGTCAAAGACGCGCCGGTCAAAGGTCGTCAGATTGGCGGCCATCAGATCGGGGCTGTCGTCGTGATCCAGCACGCAGACCCAGCCCGCCCGCATCGCGCGGGCCAGCAGATCCAGCATCTTTTCCGGCTCTCGCTGGTCGTAGCGCTGAAACACCACGGCGCGCGGCAGACTGCCGCCACCCTGCGCCGCCGTGTCACGGCTGCGGCTGTGAACGCGCACATTCGGCTGCGCCTGCAAGGCCTGAAGGGGCCGCGATCCACGCGCCGCCAGCAGCCGGGTATCGCGCGCCACGATGTCGACCATCATCGGCCTCTCGGCCTCGGCCCCCGCGCGCTGGGCGATGACGATGTATTGCAGCGCCTCGGCCCGGCGGGTGACCTCATCGGGCCTTAATCCCAGATCGCGCGCGAGATTGGACAGGGCGGGCAGCCAGCGGTCGCGCTCGGCCGTGTCCAGCGCGATGTTGCGCGGCGCCATCTTGCGCCAGATGAAGCCGGTTTCCTCCAGCACGCGCAGCAGCTTGGGCTGGGTCCAGAAGCTGCGATGGGTGCGGTCGAACAGGCCCTGATCGGCATCGGGCCAATCGCCCTTGATCAGTTGCGCGATGGCCGACCAATGCGCGATGTTGGGGACCGACAGCGCCAGCACGCCATAGGGCAGCAAAAGCCCATGCAGGCGGCGCAGCATCGCCACCGGGTCGGCCAGATGTTCCAGCGCGTCGCCCATCACGATCAGGTCGAACGGCCCGCCCAGATCGGCATCGCGGATCTGCTCGGCGTCGCCTTCGATCAGCCGGTCGAAATGGACGCGCGCGCGGGCGGCGGATGGGGGATGCGGCTCGATCCCGGTCAGATGCGCGACCGGGTTGCGCAACCGATAGCGCGCGGCCAAAGCCCCCTCGCCACAGCCGATTTCCAGCACGCGGCGCGCCGACAGGGGCAGGCGCATCAGCAGGTCGGGATTGGCATTGGCGTAGTAACCTTCGGACATGCCAGCCCCCTGCCCCTAGCCCTCGTCCCGCCCGGCCAGATCAAGCCATTCCTCTTCCGCGGCGGCAAGCGCGATCTGGCGTTCGGCCAGACCTTCGCTTGCCTTGGCGAACTTCGCGGGGGCGGTGGCGTAAAGATCGGGTTGCGCCAGAAACTCGGACAGCTTGTCGATCTCGGCGCCCAGGCGGTCGATGATGCCGGGCAAGGCCTCAAGCCGGTGGCGTTCGGTAAAGCTGAGACCGGGGGCCTTCGCGGCCTCTTTCGGCTTGGCGGCGGGGGCCGCAGGCTTGTCGGCGGGCTTTGGCGCGGGGTCGGTATCCGCCGGGCGCTGCGCCTGATAATCCGACCAGCCGCCGGGATAGACGGTGGCGCGGCCATCGCCCTCCATCGCGATGGTGATGGTGGCCACGCGGTCGATGAAATCGCGGTCGTGGCTGACCAGGATCACGGTGCCGTCGTAATCGGCGATCAGATCCTGCAACAGGTCCAGCGTTTCGACATCCAGATCGTTGGTCGGCTCATCGAGGATCAGCAGGTTCGAGTTCTGCGCCATGATCCGCGCCAGCAAAAGCCGCGCGCGTTCGCCCCCCGACAGGCTGCCGACAGGGGCGCGGGCCTGCGCCTCGTCGAACAGGAAGTCCTTCAGATAGCCGACGACATGCTTGGGCCGACCGCGCACCATCACCTGATCGGACGCGCCCGAAACCGCCATCGCCGGATCGCTGGTCAGCCCCTCCCACAGGGTCACGTTCGGGTCCAGCGTGGCGCGGGCCTGATCGAACACCGCCACCTCAAGATTGGTGCCAAGTGTGACGGTGCCGGCATCGGGTTCGATCTCGCCGGTCAGCATCTTCAGCACGGTGGTCTTGCCGACGCCATTGGGGCCGACAAAGGCCACCCGGTCGCCGCGCAGCACGCGCAGGTCAAAGGGCCGCAGGATGGTCTTGCCGCCAAAGGCCTTGGTCAGGCCCTGCGCCTCGATCACCCGCTTGCCGGACTGGGTGCCCGCCTCCAGCGCCATCGCGGCGCTGCCCTGACGTCGGATCTGGCCCGCGCGTTCGGCGCGCAGCGCAGCCAAAGCGCGCACCCGGCCCTGGTTGCGCTTGCGACGGGCGCTGATGCCCTCGACCGCCCATTTCGCTTCGGCCTTGATCTTGCGATCCAGCTTGTGCCGGGCCTCGTCCTCCTCGGCCCAGATGGTTTCGCGCCATTCCTCGAAATGCTCGAAGCCGCGATCCTGGCGGCGGACCTGGCCGCGATCGACCCACAGGGTCGCGCGCGTCAGATCGCGCAGCAGCGCGCGGTCGTGGCTGATCAGCACATAGGCGGTGCGGGTCTGGGCCAGCTCATCCTCCAGCCAGCGGATCGCCTGGATGTCCAGATGGTTGGTCGGCTCGTCCAAGAGCATCAGCTCGGGCGCCTCGGCCAAGAGCTTGGCCAAAGCGGCGCGGCGGCGTTCGCCGCCGGATGCCGTGGCGACCGGCGCGGCGGGGTCGAACTTCAGCCCTTCGGCCACCATGGCGACCCGGTAATGATCATCCGCTGCGAGGTTCGAGGACGCATAATCGCCCAGCGTGGCAAAGCCCGCCATGGTCGGTTCCTGCTCCATATAGCCCACGCGCACCCCGGTCGGCACCACGCGCGCGCCCCGGTCAGGCTCGACCAGACCCGCCATCACCTTCATCAGCGTCGATTTGCCCGACCCGTTGCGCCCGACAAGCGCCAGGCGGTCGCCCGGCTGGACAACCAGATCCAGCCCGTCAAAGACAGGATTGCCGCCAAAGGTCAGGGCGATGTCGGACAGTTGCAAAAGCGGTGCGCGGGCCATGCGCGCGGCCTAGCCGGGCTGTGCGCCACAGTCAATGCACGCGCGCCAGCCGCATCCCGCTTGCCCGGCTGCGGGACTTGCGGCATCTTCATCCAAAGCGCTTTGAAAGGTGATCCCGTGGCCCGTAACGATTCCCTGATCTTCGATTTGCGCCACGATCGCAGTGCGGCAGACCTGTGGGGGATGCTGGATCGCCTGTATGGGAACCGCCCCGATTACGCCGATTTCTGCACCGCGCTGCGCGGCGCACTGTCGGCGGCCTGGGCGGCGCGCCCGGCCGATCTGAAGGCGCTGGATCTGGCGCGCGATCTGAACCCCGACTGGTTCCAGCGCCCCGACATGGCGGGTTATGTGTTCTATGCCGACCGCTTCAACGGCAATCTGCGCGGCATTCTGGACAAGCTGGATTACCTGACCGAACTGGGCATCAGCTATGTCCACATCATGCCCTGTCTTGACCCGCGCCCCGGCGACAGCGACGGCGGCTATTCGGTGCGCGATTATCGCAAGATCAATCCGCGCCTGGGGTCGATGAAGGATTTTCAGGACGTGGCCCGCGCCTTGCGCGCGCGTGGCATCAGCCTGTGCATCGACCTGGTGCTGAACCACACCGCCAAGGAACATGCCTGGGCGCAGGCGGCGGCCAAGGGTCAGGCGCCCTTCACTGATTACTACCTGATGTTCGACAGCCCCGATCTGCCAGATCAATACGAACGCAGCCTGATCGAGGTGTTTCCCGACAACGCGCCTGGCAGCTTCACTCACTATCCCCAGATCGGCAAATGGGTCTGGACGACCTTCAACGAACACCAATGGGATCTGAACTGGGCGAACCCCTGGGTGTTCCTTGAGTTCGTGCAGATCATGCTGTTCTGGGCCAACAAGGGCGTGGATGTGCTGCGCTTTGACGCGGTGGCCTTCATGTGGAAACGCATGGGCACGCGCTGCCAATCCGAACCCGAGGTTCACATGCTGCTGCGCGCGCTGCGTGCCGCCAGCCGCATCGCCGCCCCCGCCATGATCCATCTTGAGGAAGCCATCGTCGCCCCCGCCGAGATGCTGCCCTATCTGGGGCGCGGCGAACATGACGGGGCCGAGGGCAACCTTGCCTATCACAACAGCCTGATGGTGCAATTCTGGTCGGCGCTTGCGGCGCGCGATGTGGGGCTGATGAACCATGTCATGTCCACGCATTTCCCGGCCCGGCTGACCAATGCCACCTATGCCACCTATCTGCGCTGCCATGACGACATCGGCTGGGCCGTGACGGATGAGGACGCAGCCGCCGTCGGCCTCTCCGGTCCCGGCCACCGCGCCTTTCTGTCGGATTTCTATGAGGGCAGTTTTCCCGGCAGCTTCGCGGAAGGCGCGCTGTTTCAGGTGAATGAGGCGACGGGCGACAAGCGGATTTCAGGTTCCTGCGCGGCCCTGTGCGGGCTGGAGCGCGCAGGCGACGACCCGGTGGCCGTCGATCTGGCGATCCAGCGCATCCTGATGGGTCACGCGCTGATCGCGGGCTGGGGCGGCGTGCCGCTGATCTACATGGGCGATGAGCTGGGGATGCTGAACGACCGCAGCTATCTGTCGGTGCCCGATCACGCCCATGACAGCCGCTGGATCCACCGCCCCGTGATGGACTGGACCCTGGCCGAGGCGCGCCACGACCCGGCCACGCCGACCGGCCGCATCCATGCCGGGCTGCGGCAGATCCTGGCGCGGCGGCGGGCGACGCCGGAACTGCACGCCGATCACCCGATTGCGATCCTCGACAGCGGCGTGCCGGGGGTGTTCGTGCAACTGCACCACGCCCCGACCGGCACGCTGGCCTGCATCTACAATTTCACCGAAAGCTGGACGGCGCTGCCGCTCGCGGGCTTGCGCGCCGCGGGTGTCAGCGGTGCGTGGGACGCGCTGTCGGACGGGGCCGTCGGCACCCGGGGCGACGAGCTTGCCCTGCCCCCCTATGCCCGGCTGTGGCTACGCTAGGCGACCTCAGCCCGCTGCCGCGCCGGTGATACTGCGGGCGCGGGCGGGCGGGATCGCCCGGATTTCCAGCCCGGTGAACACATGCAGCGTGTTCAGGTCACGATCCACCACCGCGTGATCGCTGACCCAGCCGCCCATCGCCAGATAGCTGCGCAGCAGGGGCGGCATCGACAGCAACGCCTTTTTGCTGTCGGGCTGACGCCGGGCAAGCGCGCGCGCAAAGCGGAACACATTGGGCGCCTTGACCCGCGGCAGCCAGCGGCGCGGGGCCAGATGGCGATCCTTCAGCATGGCAAAGGCATCTTCGTAATCCGCGACTTCGGTGCCGGTAAAGCTGGAGCAGCCAAACAGCAGATCGACCCCGCGATCCGCGACAAGGCGGCTCAGCGCGCCCCAGGCCAGCCGCATCACATTCGGATCGGTGACGCCCGGACGCAGGCAGAACCGCCCCAGTTCGGCCATCCGCCCCGGATAGCGGCGCAGCGCGGCAAGGTTGTAATATTGCGCCGAATAGCTGCGCGCCAGCCCCGCGCCGCCCTCGATCATCAGCAGCCGAGAGCAGCAGACCAGATCGCCGGTCGCGCTGTCCTCGATCAGCATGTGATGACAGGCGGCGTCGAAATCATCGGCGTCCAGCCCGCCATCCTCAGCGAGGCCGCGCTTGACGCGGAAGGCCTGCCAGCGCAGCGCCTGGGCCGCGCGCAGATCGGCCTGCCCCTGCGCCAGCCTTGCCCGATAACGCCCCCGGATCAGCGGTTCCATCCGCGCCCCCCGCTACACATCGCCTGCCCCGCACCCTACATCCCCGATATGACAGCGCGACAACAGCGCAAAGACAATCCGAAAGGCCCCCCGATGCGCCCCTATCCCGACGATCCCGACACGCTGACCGATGCCGACTGGCAGGACCGCCTTTCGCCCGAGGTCTACCGCGTCACCCGCCAGGCGGGCACCGAACGCCCGTTCAGCCACCCCGGCTTTCCGCAAGGCGCGGGCCGGTTCCTCTGCACCTGCTGCGGGGCCGAGCTGTTCGGTGCCGAGGCCAAGTTCGAATCGCATTGCGGCTGGCCCAGCTTTACCGCCCCCGCCAGCGGCGCGGCACTCAGCGAAAGCCGCGACACCAGCCATGGCATGATTCGCACCGAAATCCGCTGCGCCCGCTGCGACGCGCATCTGGGCCATGTGTTTCCCGATGGCCCCGGCCCGACCGGTCTGCGCTATTGCATCAATGGCGTGGCGCTGGACTGGACGCCCAACGCCGACTGATCGCGCGACCGGGCCGGCGCCTATAGCTGGCCCGGATTGCCGCCGCCCGAACTGCCGCCCAGCATTTGACCGGGGTTCAGACGGCCCAGGCCCGACAGCAATTGGCGGATCATCGACAGGCCTTCGATATTGGCCGTGGTGATGCGCTGCGACAGCGCGACGACGCGGCCCCGCTCCATCCCGAAGCGTTCGACATTGCGCACCACGCCCTCAGGCGTGAAGCGAATGGCGACGACCTGGCGCTCGATCTCTTTCGGCTCGGTCACGCCGTAATAGCGCCAGCGAGAGCCGACATAATACCAATCCGCCCCTTCCAGCAGCCCGGCAGTGCCGGGGCGCCCGACCAGCGTGACCACATCCTCGCGCGTGGTCTGGCCGACCACGATCTGCGCCAGATCCTGTTCCGGCGGAATATAGCCGTGGTTCTGATACATCGAGGTGCAAGCGGCCATCAGGCCAAGCGCCATGACCAGGGCGATCCTGCCCAGCATCGTCAGCCTTGCCATGCGCGCCGTCCCCTCTTGTCTTTGGCGGTTTCACTTCCGATACATCAGGAATGGCCTTGCCTCAAGGACTGTCACGGGTTCAGCCCGACACCGCCGCGTGATTGCAGGAGAAACCATGACCGGACATAGCCCCGACCCGCATCCCGATCTGCCGCCGCCGCCCCCCTCGGGCCTTGGCCCGCGCCTGCGCGTGGCGCATCTGGACGGGCGCAACCCGACGCCCTTTGACGTCGCGCCCGACGCGGATCAGCGCGCGGCTTTGGCCGAATGGGCGGGGATCTCCGCGATCCCGGCCTTGCGGATGCAGGGCCAGATCGCGCCCGCTGGGCGGGATGACTGGCAACTGACGGCGCGGCTGACCGGCCGCGTGGTGCAGCCCTGCGTCATCACCCTCGCCCCCGTGACCAGCCCCATCAGCGACGACATCCGCCGCCGCTACAGCCCGCATGTCACCACGCCCGAGGGCGATGAGGTCGAGATGCCCGAGGATGACACGCTTGAGCCGCTTGGCCCCACGATCGACCTGGGCCTTGTGCTGGTCGAGGCGCTGGAACTGGCGCTGCCGCTGTATCCGCGCGCCGAAGGGGCGAACTTCGAGGCGCCCGTTGACGCCGATCCGTCCGAGGATGACCCCGCCCCCAAGCCCTTTGCCGTGCTGGCCGATCTGCTGGCGAAGAAGGGCGACTAGGGGCTGCCGGGCCAGACGGGCTGGCAGAGGCGCCCGCGCGACGCGCCGCATTCAAGGGCGAAACGCGGGGGGCTGACCAGCCCGGAAAGGCAGATACCCGGTCGCGCCCCGCCGCACCGACTTGAAAGGCGGAACACGGCGCCTGCCCTAGTCTGACTGGTAGCAGACACGCCTGACCACGTCGCAACGCATTGATCTACATGTCTTTTGCCGAATGAGGGTATCCGCGATCATCGCGCCACTTCACCCGACCCCAATCGAAAAAGGGCGCCCCGTGTGGCGCCCTTTTTGCTGTTCGTCAGCGGCCGACCGACCACCAGCCCCGGCGTTTGGGCTTGTTCGGGTCTTCCGGCTCGGGTTCCGGCTTGGGTTCGGCCACAGGTTCGACCTGCGGTTCTGGCTGCGGTTCCGGTGCGGGCGTCACCTCGGCCAGCGGCGCGACCGGCTCATCCGGCACCACCTCGTCAGGTGCTGCAACGGCTTCTTCGGCCACCAGTTCAGCCACCTGCGCCTCGGCTTCCACGGCCTGATCGCTGCGGGCCTGATCGGCGGTTTCCGTGACCGGTGCCGCGACGGTTTCCGCCTCAGCTTTCGGCTTGCGGCGGGTCCGCTTTTTCGGGGCCGGTTCGGCCTCGGGCGCGGCAGGGTCGATCACGGCGGGGTCGGTCACAGCGGCCTGAACCTCGCCCTCGGCGGGCGCGGCGGCGGCAGCGATTTCGGCCTTGGTGCGGCGACGACGGCGCGCGGGCTTCACCGGGGCCTCGTCCTCGACCTCGGCTTCGGGAACGGCCACCACCTCGGGCGCCTCAGGCGCATCGCCCTGCACCGCCATCGCACTGTCGTCTTGGGCTGCGGCCTCATCGCCGCCATTCTCGGCGCCCTCGCCATTGCCACGCCGACGCTTGCGGCGGCGGCGCTTGCGTTTCTTGCCGCCATCGCCGTTCTCGCCACCGTTTTCGCCACCGTTCTCGGCACCGGTATCGGCCTCGTCATCGCCCTCATCAGCGGCGCTGACCAGATCCTCGTCATCCTCATCGACCTCGGCCACGCCTTCCTCGTCAATGGCCGCCATCAAACGGCTGTCGACCGACACCACCGGCGCGCTGACTTCGGGCACGTTGCGGGTCGCGGTCTTGAACCGTTCCATCGTGAAATCGGGCGAGATCAGCGCCGGGTCAGCCTCGATCCGCACCGACATGCCGTAACGCGCCTCGATCAGCGCGATATGTTCGCGCTTGGCGTTCATCAGATAGTTGGCGACGGCGACCGGCACGCGCACCAGCACCTCACGCGACCGGCGGCGGGTGGCTTCTTCCTCGATCTGGCGCAGGATTTGCAGCGCCATCGAGTTGTCCGACCGGATCAGCCCGGTACCATGGCAGTGCGGACAGGGCTGCGTGGTCGATTCCAGCATCCCCGGACGCAGCCGCTGGCGCGACATTTCCAGCAGGCCAAAGCCCGAGATGCGGCCCACCTGAATGCGGGCGCGGTCGGTTTTCAGCCGTTCTTTCAGACGCTTTTCGACGGCGGCGTTGTTTTTCCGCTCTTCCATGTCGATGAAGTCGATGACGATCAAGCCGGCCAGGTCGCGCAGGCGCAACTGGCGGGCGATTTCGTCGGCGGCCTCGCAGTTGGTCTTGAAGGCGGTATCCTCGATGCTGCCTTCCTTGGTCGCGCGGCCGCTGTTGACGTCGATGGCCACCAGCGCCTCGGTCACGCCGATGACGATATAGCCGCCGGATTTCAGCTGCACGACCGGGTTGAACATCGCGCCCAGATAGCTTTCCACCTGGAAGCGCGCGAACAGGGGCAGCGCCTCGGCGTAATGTTTCACGTTCTTGGCGTGGGACGGCATGATCATCTTCATGAAGTCCTTGGCGGCGCGATAGCCGCGCTCACCCTCGACCAGAACCTCGTCGATGTCCTTGCTATACAGATCGCGGATCGACCGCTTGATCAGATCGCCTTCCTCATAGATCGGGGCCGGCGCGATCGAGCGCATGGTCAGGTCGCGCACCTGTTCCCACAGCCGCATCAGATATTCGTAGTCACGGCGAATCTCGGTGCGAGTGCGCTGCGATCCGGCGGTGCGGATGATCAGGCCGGCGCCCTGCGGCACCTCCAGCTCACCGGCGATTTCCTTCAGCTTCTTGCGGTCAGCGGCATTGGTGATCTTGCGCGAGATCCCGCCACCGCGCGCGGTGTTCGGCATCAGCACGCAATAGCGCCCGGCCAGCGACAGATAGGTGGTCAGCGCCGCACCCTTGTTGCCGCGCTCTTCCTTGACCACCTGCACCAGCATGATCTGGCGGACCTTGATGACCTCCTGGATCTTGTAGCGGCGCGGGCGCGGGCGGCGGGGTGCGCTGATTTCCTCGGCCACGTCCTCGTCAGCGACCGATTCGATGCTGTCGTCGGTATCGGTGGCATGGTCGGCGGCCACATAGGGGGCGTCGTCCTCGCCCTCGGACAGGTCACGCAGGCCCATGCCGGGGATGTCGTCGCTATGGGTGACGGCATCGCTGCCCTCGGTGCGGGCGGCCATCGGCGGACGCGGCGCGCGCGGTTCGTCGTCCGCCGCTTCGGGGGTGGATTCGGCTTCCGCCTCGGCCACGACTTCGGCGGCTGCGGCGATCAGGCCGGTCTGCGGCGCGGCATCAGTGGCGGCGTCGGTGGTCGCTTCAGTCTGGCCCTCGGTCGGGGCCTCGGTCTGGGCCTCGGCGTTCACATCGTCGGCGGTCAGGTTCTCGGCCACATCCTCAGCCGCACCCTCATCGCGGTTACGCGACCGCGACCGGCTGCGCGACCGCGACCGCCGACCACCATCGCGCCCACCTTCACGGTCGCCATCGCGCCCACTTTCGCGGTCGCCACGGCCACCGCGTTCGCTGCGCTCACCCCGCTCACGGCCGTTTTCGGCAGCGGCTTCGGCCTCGGCATAGGCGCGCTCTTCCTCAAGCAGGGCCAGACGGTCGGCCACGGGGATCTGGTAATAATCGGGATGGATTTCGGCGAAGGCCAGAAAGCCGTGGCGGTTGCCGCCGTAATCCACAAAGGCCGCCTGCAACGAGGGTTCGACCCGCGTCACCTTGGCCAAGTAGATATTGCCGGCAAGCTGGCGCTTGCTGGCAGTTTCAAAGTCAAACTCCTCGACCTTGTTCCCATCCACCACCACGACGCGGGTTTCCTCCGCGTGGGTGGCGTCGATCAGCATTTTCTTTGTCATTCAAGCTCTTTTCACATGCGCGCGCCCGCGGCCCCGGCCAGGCCGGGTCGCGGGTTGGGGCATGTTCGATTGTGTCGATGGGCCAGCCTGCCCGTTCACGGGGCATGTCATGGAACATGTCGCGGCGCATGTCGGGGGGCATGACGGCCAGTCTGCCGTGCCCCTGACCCTGCCGAACGACAAGCTGTTGCATCACGTTTCCATTCCAGACGCGCGCCGTTCTGTGCGATCGGCGGCGCCCAAGCTAAAACCCGAACCGGCGAGGCCGGGCGGGCAGGTCTTCGGCCTTGCGGCCAATTCCAGGCGCAGCCTGCGGTCCCGATGGGCCGCGACGGCGCCGCGAATAGGGCGGATCCCGGCGCGCAGCAGGCGCAACCCGGATCATGGGGCGACATTAGCGGGGAAAGACAGCAAAAGACAATGGGGTTCTGCCCTGACACCCTCGCCCGCACAACCGCAGCGTGTCGGCCCCGCGTATCGGCCGCTTACAGATAATCGCCCCGGCTCAGCCCGTATTTCGCCATTTTCTCGTTCAGGGTGCGGCGCGGCAGGCACAATTCATCCATCACCGCAGTGATGCTACCCTTGTGGCGGCGCATGGTATTGTCGATCAGCATCTTTTCGAAACTTTCGACATATTCCTTCAGTGGCTTGCCCTCGGTGGTCATCGCCTGGCCGGTTTCCTCGCTATCGGCCATCAACAGGCTGGCGATCGACCCCGACCCGCGACGGTTCTGCAAGACCGCGCGTTCGGCGACATTGATCAACTGGCGCACATTGCCCGGCCAGGGGGCCTGCAACAGCTGCGCGGCCTCTTGCGCCGTCACCTCGGGGGCGTCGCAGCCGTATTCTTCGGCGAATTGTTCGGACATCCGGGTGAACAGGGTCAGGATGTCCTCGCCGCGCGACCGCAGCGGCGGCACGGTGATCTTCAGCGCGGCCAGACGATAGAACAGATCGGGGCGCAGCGCGTCCTCGACCCGCCGCCCCTCGCCCCGCGCGTTGGAAATCGCGATGATCCGGGTCTCGGCGGGGCTGCCCTGATCGTTGATGAAGGCCAGCAGGCGGGCCTGAAGCCCCTCGCCCAGGCTGTCGATATCCTCAAGACACAGCGTTCCGCCGCGCGCTTCCTCGACCAGGGGCAGGGTCGCGCCGTCCTCGACCGGGCCGAACAGGCGCAGGGCCAAGGCGTCCTCGGCCCAGGCGGCGCAGGATGCCACGACGAACTTGCGCGCCGCGCGCGGGCCGACCGCGTGCAGGGCGTGGGCCACCAGCGTCTTGCCGGTGCCGGTTTCGCCGTCGATCAGCACATGGCCGTCGGCCTGGCCCAGATCAAGGATATCCTCGCGCAGCCGCTCCATCACCGGCGAGGTGCCGATCAGCTTGCCCATCACCTGCGCGCCCTCGGCCAGGTCACGGCGCAGCGCGCGGTTGTCCAGCGTCATGCGGCGCGCCTGGGTGGCGCGTTTGGCCAGATCGGTCATACGGTCGGGGTTGAAGGGCTTTTCCATGAAATCCATGGCCCCCAGACGCATCGCCTCGACCGCCATCGGCACGTCGCCATGGCCGGTGATCAGGATCACCGGCAGGCCGCTGTCCTGCCCCATCAGCCGCTTGAGGAAAGCCATGCCATCCATCCCCGGCATTCGGATGTCAGAGATGACGATGCCCGGCCAGTCCGGGCCGATCACCTTCAGCGCGTCCTCAGCACTGCCATAGGTTTCGCAATCATATCCCGACAGCGTCAGCCACTGGCTGATCGATTCGCGCATGTCGTCTTCGTCATCGACGATGGCGATCTTCATCATGCGGGCCATGGCCTGCCTCCTTCCGTCAGGCGCCGGCCGGGCCGGCGGGCGCGGAGAAGCCCGCGCCGACCGGGGCAGCGCCCCTTGCATCCATTCCATCCGGCGCGCGATCCTGCAACCGCTCATTCGCAGCGGGCGGGTCGGCGGGCGCCGTGCCGTCGGCGGGTGTAGCCGCCGCCGACCCCGCCCCGCCAGTCACGCTTTCGCGCGCCGGGCGTGAACCGTCGGCACCATCGGCGGGGTCCGCCACCCCGATCTCGGTCAGCGGCGGGCCGCCCTGCACCGGCAGCAGCATCAGGAACTCGGCCCCGCCGCCATCGGGATTGCGCGCCGTCAGCCGCCCCCCCAGATCAGCCATGATCCCCGATGAGATGGCCAGCCCAAGGCCCGTCCCCTCACCCGGTTTCTTGGTCGTCCAGAAGGGCTCGAACAGCTTGTCCAGATCGCTGATGCCGGGGCCGTTGTCGGTGACGCGCAGGCTGGCGGGCGTGCCATCGGCGGCGTGACCGGCGCTGACCACCAGTTCGATCCGCGCATCCTCACGCCCGCGCGTGGCATCCAGCGCGTTGCGGATCAGGTTGATCATCACCTGTTCCAGACGCACCCGGTCGGCCATCACCATCACCGCCCGGCGCGGCAGGCTGCGGTCGATGCGCACCCGCCGGGCGCGCAACTGCGGCTCCATCATCGCCAGGGCCGAGGACAAGGCATGGCGCAGGTCCACCGGCTCGACCGCCTCGCCGCCCTTGCGCGCAAAGGATTTCAACTGGCGCGTGATCGCCCCCATCCGGTCCAGCAGATCGTCGATGCGCTGGAATGACGACAAAGCCTCGGCCGGGCGGTCGCGCTGAAGCAGAAGCCGCGCCCCAGCCAGATAGGTTTTCATCGCGGCAAGCGGCTGGTTCAGCTCATGGCTGACGCTGGCCGACATCTCGCCCAAGGCCGCCAGTTTCGATGACTGCGCCAGCGTCTGTTCGGCCACCGCCAGATCCTTCTGCATCCGCTCGCGCGCCGCGATCTCGCGCCGCAGACGCTGGTTCAGGGCGCGCAATTCGACCGATTCCTTCAGATAGGCCGCCGATTGTTCGCGCGCGCGGCGCGACAGCACGTAAAAGGCCGCCGCCAGCAGGATGGCAAAGGCCATGATTTCCAGCGCCAACACCGCATTCACCCGCTCGCGCACGGAATCGTAGCTGGTGAATGTCAGCATCCGCCAGCCGCGGAACGGGATGCGGGTTTCGGTCTGCATCACCGCCTTGCCCTTCAGATAGGCGTCGGGCGGCGCGATGGACCAGTCGCCGGTCAGCTGAAACGCCCGCTCGATGGCCGAGGGCGCATCGCGCACCGCCAGTGCCTCCTCCAGCGTCAGGCCGCGCCAGCGGGCCTCGGTGGCCAGGATGATCGTGCCCTCGCTGTCCAGCACCGCGACGGCATCCGAAATCCCCGCCCAGCCGCGTTCCAGCCGCGACAGATCGGCCCCCACCACGATCACGCCGACCGCCTTGCCATCGGCCAGCACGGCGCGCGAATAGGTATAATCATTGCCGCCGTGTTCGCCCGGCGAGACGGTGAACACCGTGTCGCGGCCGCGCATCGCCTCGACGAAGAAGGGCTGTTGCACATAATTGGTGCCGATCAGCGCCCGGTCGGTCGCCGCCACCACCCGCCCCGAGGCATCCAGAAGCCGGATCGACGCCGCCCCGATGTCCTTCTGCGCCGAGATCAGCCGCGCCGAGGTCTGGGTGAAATCGTTCAGCGACAGGTTGGAAATCATCGCCGGGTCGCGCGCCAGCAGCAAAGGCACCACCGCCGTGCGCTGCAATTCCGACATGATATTGCCCGAATACAGCGTGCCGCGCAGTTCCGACCGCACCCGCGTCGTCTCGGTGAAGCGGTCCGACAGCCAGACATTCGTCATCCAGAACACCAGCCCGGCCAGGCACAGGATCAAGACCACGGTGATGCGCAACCACCACGGGCTGCGCAAGCTGGCCGCCGGGGTTGCCGAGGGGGGCATCGGCTGGGGCGGCGCGGGATCGGGCTGCGGGACGGCATCAGCGGCGGTCTCGGCCGCGGCGGTTTGGGGCGCGGGGGTCTCGGGCGCGGCGTCGATTACCGCAGCGCCAGCCGGTTCAGCCGCCGGATCGGCAGCGCTTGGGTCACGCGGTGCAGGGCTTTGGTTCTGGTTCACGCGGTCCGGCTTTTCGCATCACGTCCCGCCCCGGCACGCGGGCCGGGACAGCAGGGGCCAAAGATAGGCGCTTGCGGCCGCCGCCACAAGCAGCCCGGCTCAGGCGGTCGCCAGCGCGCCAGCCACGGCGTCGAACATCGCCCGGCCGTCGGTATTGCCATGCGCGGCCTCGACCACCCGTTCGGGATGCGGCATCAGGCCCAGCACCCGGCGGTTCGCGCTCAGCACACCGGCGATGCTGGCGGCCGAGCCGTTGGGATTGGTGGCATAGCGCAAGGCCACGCGCCCCTCGCCCTCGATCCGGGCCAGGCCCTCGGCATCGATGGTGAAATTGCCGTCGTGATGGGCAATCGGAAAGGTCACGCGCTGACCCACGCTGTAGCCTGCGGTGAACGGGCTGTCGGTCGCCTCGACGATCAGCGCCTCGGGGCGGCACAGGAAGGTCAGGCCCGCGTTGCGCATCAGCGCGCCGGGCAGCAGGCCCAGTTCGGTCAGCACCTGAAAGCCGTTGCAGATGCCCAGAACCATGCCGCCGCGCCCGGCATGGGCGCTGACCGCCGCCGCGATGGGCGAGCGCGCGGCAATCGCGCCGCAACGCAGGTAATCGCCATAGGAAAAGCCGCCCGGCACCGCCACCAGATCGGTGCCCGTGGGCAGGTCGGTATCCTTGTGCCAGACCCGCGTCACCTCGGCCCCGGCCAGGCGCAGGGCCTGCGCCAGATCGCGGTCGCAGTTGGAACCGGGAAAGGTGATGACGGCGGCTTTCAGGGTGGCGGGCATGGCGAAACTCCCATGGGGGCGGCTGACGGGCCGCGCGACGGATGTGCTGGCCCCCTCCTAGCCGATTGCGCGGCAGGGCGAAAGCGGGCTTGGCGGCAGATGTGCGCGCCGGCGCGGGACGCGGTGGCACGCCGCGGCAGGACCGGGTCGCCCTGGCCTAGACCTCATCGACCTGGACCACACCGGCCTGGGCGCGCAGCATGGCTTTCAGGTTGGGGATCACCGGGGCGCTGACGCCGCTGTCGATCTCGATCAGGCGGCCCGCCGGATCACGCACCCCAAAGCGCAGCGCGGTGCGTTTGCGCGCGCCCGGATGCAGCGCATCGGCATGGGCCAAGGCCATCACGATGCCCGCCACGCCCTCGGTCGTCGCCACCTCAACCCGCAGCGCGTTCGGGCCGGCATCGGCGATCACCTCGGCCAGCGGCTGCGCGCCGCGCGCCAGCAGCTTCAGCGTCTCGGCCTCCATCGTCGCCTCGACCGTCAGCACCACGGCGCTGCCGGGGTCCAGATGCTCGCGCGTGGCCTCAAGCGTTTCAGAGAAAACCGTGACCTCATAAAGCCCGGTCGGATCGGACAAGGCGACAAAGGCATAGCGGTTGCCCTTGGCCGATTTGCGTTCCTGCCGGGCCGAGACGGTGCCGGCCATCTTGGCGACCAAGGGGCCATGCGCCGCAGCCGCCGTCACCTCGGTCAGGGTCATCACCTTCTTGCGGCGCAGCGCGGCCAGGTCATCCTCCAGCGGGTGCCCGGTCAAGTAAAAGCCGACGGCGCGGTGTTCCTCGGCCATGCGTTCGGCGGGCATCCAGTCGGGGCAGCGCGCCAGACGCGGCGGCGGCAGATCATCGCCCGAGGCGCCAAACAGCGAGACCTGCGCCGATCCCGCCTGTTCGGCCACCGCCGCCGACCAGCCGACCAGCCCGTCCAGACTGTCGATCACCCGCTTGCGGTTGCCCTCCAGCGCGTCAAAGGCACCGGCGCGGGCCAGCATTTCCAGCGGCCGCTTGCCGATGCGCTTCAGATCGCAGCGCCGGGCGAAATCATGCAGATCGGCAAAGGGCCGTTCGCCGCGCGCCCGCACGATCAGCCGCATCGCATCGACGCCGACATTCTTCAGCGCCCCAAGCGCATAGACGATCTTGCCATCCGCCACGCTGAAGGTCGCCAGACTGCGGTTGACGCAGGGCGGCACGGTGGCGATCCCCATGCGGTCGGCCTCGCGCTTGTAGACCGCCAGCTTGTCGGTCAGGTCGATGTCGCAGTTCATCACCGCCGCCATGAACTCGACCGGGTGGTTCGCCTTCAGCCAGCCGGTCTGATAGCTGACCACCGCATAGGCCGCCGCATGGCTTTTGTTGAAGCCGTAATTGGCGAACTTTTCCAGCAGATCAAACACTTCGCCCGATTTCTTGGGGTCGATGCCATGCGTCTCGGTGCAGCCCTGAATGAACTTCGGGCGTTCCTTGGCCATTTCCTCGGCGATCTTCTTGCCCATGGCGCGGCGCAAGAGGTCGGCCCCGCCCAGGCTGTAGCCCGCCATCACCTGCGCGATCTGCATCACCTGTTCCTGATAGACGATGATGCCCTGGGTCTCGGCAAGGATGTGGTCGATGGTCGGGTGCAAGGGCTCGATGGCGCGCAGCCCGTTCTTGACCTCGCAATAGGTGGGGATGTTCTCCATCGGGCCGGGGCGATAGAGGGCGACAAGCGCCACGATATCCTCGATGCAGGTGGGCTTCATGCGGCGCAGCGCATCCATCATGCCCGCGCTTTCCACCTGGAACACCGCGACGGTCTGGGCGCGGGCATAGAGGTCATAGGTGGCGGCATCGTCCAGCGGGATATGGCCGATGTCATCCATCGCCCCTGCGGCGGGGGTATAAAGCGTGCGCCCGTCCGCCGCCTCATGCAGATGCCGCCCGCCGCCGCGGATCAGGTCGATGGCGTTCTGGATCACCGTCAGGGTCTTCAGCCCCAGAAAGTCGAACTTCACCAGACCCGCGCTTTCCACCCATTTCATGTTGAACTGGGTGGCGGGCATGTCGGACCGGGGGTCTTGATACAGCGGCACCAGATGATCCAGCGGGCGATCACCGATCACCACCCCCGCGGCATGGGTCGAGGCGTTGCGCAACAGCCCCTCGATCTGGGCGGCATAATCCAGCAGGCGCTGCACCACCGGCTCGGCGGTGGCAGCCTCGCGCAGGCGGGGTTCGTCGGCCAGCGCCTTGGTGATGCTGACCGGCTTCACCCCCTCGACCGGGATCATCTTCGACAGCCGGTCGACCTGGCCATAGGACATCTGCAAGACGCGGCCCACGTCGCGCACCGCGGCCTTGGACAGCAGCGCACCAAAGGTGATGATCTGGCCCACCTTGTCGCGGCCATATTTTTCCTGAACGTAATGAATGACTTCGCCGCGCCGATCCATGCAGAAGTCGATGTCGAAGTCGGGCATCGACACCCGTTCAGGGTTCAGGAAACGTTCAAACAGCAGGCTATAGCGCAAGGGGTCAAGGTCGGTGATGGTCAGCGCATAGGCCACCAGCGAGCCTGCCCCCGATCCGCGACCGGGGCCGACCGGAATGCCCTGCGCCTTGGCCCATTTGATGAAATCGGCCACGATCAGGAAATAGCCCGGAAAGCCCATCTGTTCGATGATGCCGATCTCGAAGGCCAGCCGCTTTTCGTAATCCTCGACCGGGGCGGCATGGGGGATGACGGCCAGCCGCGCGGCCAGGCCTTCGCGGGCCTGACGGCGTAGTTCCTCGACCTCGTTTTCGGCGAAACGCGGCAGGATCGGCGCGTGTTTGGGCACCGCAAAGGCGCAGCGCCGGGCGATTTCCACGGTGTTCTCGACCGCCTCGGGCAGGTCGGCAAACAGCGCGGCCATCTCGGCGGGGGATTTCAGGTAATGCTGCGGCGTCAACTGCCGGCGCGGGGCGGATTGATCGACATAGGCGCCGTCGCGGATGCACAGCAGCGCGTCATGGGCCTCATACATGTCGGGCTTGGGGAAATGCACGTCATTGGTGGCGACCAGTGGCAGGTTCAGCGCATAGGCGATCTCGACCAGCCCCGGCTCGGTCAGCCGTTCCGCCGCCATCAGCACGCCACCCTCGCCCGGATGGCGCTGCAACTCGACGTAAAGGCGGGTTGGATAGATCGCGGCCAGCCGTTCGGCCAGGGCGCGGGCGCGCATGTCCTGACCGGCCTGCAACAGCCGCCCCAGCGGGCCGTCGGCGCCCCCGGTCAGGCAGATCAGACCCTCCGCATGGGCGGCCAGATCGTCCAGGCTGACCTGGGGTTCCAGCCCCGCCGGGTCAAGGAACAGCTTGGAGCCGAGCTTCATCAGATTGGCATAGCCGGCCTTGTCCTGCGCCAGCAGCACCAGGCTGGCAGGCGGGCGCGGGCGTTCGCCCTGCGGCGCGGGGTCATAGGCAAGCGCGATCTGGATGCCGACGATCGGCTGCACCCCCTCGGCCTTGGCGATGGTCGAAAACTCAAGCGCGGCAAACAGCGCGTTGCTGTCGGTCACGGCCACAGCGGGCATTCCCGATTCGGCGCACATCTTGACCAGTTTCTTGACCGGCACCGCGCCTTCCAGCAGCGAATATTCGGTATGCACCCGCAGGTGGATGAATCGGGGGGCGGCAATCTGGGACATGGCGCCAATCTGCCGCCCTTTGCGCCGCCCTTCCAGCCCCCAAAACGCCCCCAGCGATCCTAGTGATTGCCGCGCGCGCCGCGCGCCGTTACAGAAGGCCGCGTAACAGACAGGTGACCGACCGCGTGGCTGATTCCGACCCGAACCGCCCCCTTGCGCCAGCCCCGACGGGCGGCCCCGCGCTGCTTGATGTGCAGGGCCTTGGCAAATCCTATCCGGGGGTGCGCGCCAATCACGACATTTCCTTCAGCGTGCAAAAGGGCGAGATTCACGCCCTGCTGGGTGAAAACGGCGCGGGCAAATCGACGCTGGTCAAGACGATCTACGGCCTGATCCGCCCCGATCAGGGGCAGATGCGGCTGGCGGGCCGCCCCTATGCCCCCGCCGATCCGCGCGCCGCCCGCGCGGCCGGGGTGGCGATGGTGTTTCAGCATTTCTCGCTGTTCGAGGCGCTGAGCGTGGCAGAAAACATCGCGCTTGGCATGGAACACCCGCCCCGGATGCGCGATCTGGCCGCCCGCATCCGTCAGGTCAGCGCCGATTACGGCCTGCCGCTGGACCCCGACCGCATCGTCGGCGGGCTATCGGCAGGCGAGCGCCAGCGGGTCGAGATCATCCGCTGCCTGCTACAGAACCCGCGCCTCTTGATCATGGACGAACCGACCAGCGTGCTGACCCCGCCCGAGGTCTCGATCCTGTTCGCCACCCTGCGCAAGCTGGCGGCCGAGGGCACGGCGATCCTGTATATCAGTCACAAGCTGACCGAGATCCGGGCGATCTGCGACCGCGCCACCATCCTGCGCGGCGGTCAGGTGGTGGGCAGCGCCGATCCGCGCACCGCCAGCGCCCGCGATCTGGCCGAGGCGATGGTGGGCGACAGCCTGACCCCGACCGCGCGCCCGCCCCATGAACGCGGTCCGGTGCTGCTGTCGGTGCGCGGCCTGAACCTGCCGCCCGAACATGCCTTTGGCATCGGGCTGCGCGATGTCACCTTTGATCTGCACCGGGGCGAGATTCTGGGCATCGGCGGCGTCGCGGGCAACGGGCAAGAGGATCTGCTGGCCGCGCTGTCGGGTGAACGCCACGCCGCGCCGGGGCAGGTGTTCCTGCTGGGCCGCGACATTGGCCATGAAGGGCCGCGCGACCGCCGCGCCGATGGCATCGGCCTGCTGGCGGCACCCGAGGAACGGCTGGGCCATGCCGCCGTGCCGGGCATGAGCCTGGCCGAGAATGCCCTGCTGACCGCCCCCGCGCGCCTGCCTGTCGCGCGTCGCGGCTGGATCGACCGCGCCGCGACCGATGCCTTTACCCGCCGCATCATGTCGCTGTTCGACGTCCGCGCCACCGGACCCGAGGCCAAGGCCAGCGCCCTGTCGGGGGGCAATCTGCAAAAGTTCGTCATCGGCCGCGAGGTCTTGCAGGCCCCCGAGGTGCTGGTCGTCAACCAGCCCACCTGGGGCGTCGATGCCGCCGCCGCCGCGGCGATCCGTCAGGCGCTGCTGGATCTGGCCGGGCGCGGCGCGGGGATCATCTGCATCTCGCAGGATCTGGACGAGCTTCTGGAAATCTCGGACCGGTTCGCGGCCCTGAACGAAGGGCGGCTATCGCCGCCGCGACCGACCGCTGATCTGAACCTTGACGAAATCGGCCTGATGCTGGGCGGCGTGCACGGAGGCAGTATGCAGGGGGGGACGGGCCATGTTGCGGCTTGAACCGCGCCCCGCGCCGTCGCGCGCCTGGCAATGGGCGACGCCGTTCCTGGCCGTCGCGCTGACCATGCTGGCGGGCGGCATCCTGTTCGCCATCCTGGGCGCCGACCCGCTTGAGGCCCTGCGCGCGCTGTTCTGGGATCCGCTGTTCGGCCCGAACGCCGGCTATTCGCGCCCGCAACTGCTGGTCAAGGCGGGGCCGCTGATCCTGATCGCATCCGGCCTTGCCATCGGCTTTCGCGCGGGCATCTGGAACATCGGGGCCGAGGGGCAATACATCATGGGCGCGCTTGCCGGGGCCTCGGTCGCGCTCGCGCTGTATCCGCTGGACAACCGACTGATCTTTCCGGCGATGGTGATCGCGGGCGCGCTTGGCGGCTGGGCCTGGGCGATGATCCCGGCGGTGCTGAAGAACCGCTTCGGCGCCTCGGAGGTGCTGGTCTCGCTGATGCTGGTCTATGTCGCGGATGCACTTGCCAAATACATGGCCTTCGGGCCGCTGAAGAACCCCGAGGGCTTCGGGATGCCGGGATCGCGCAACCTGCAACAATACCCTGCCGCCGCGAACCCCGAACTGATCGCGGGCACCGGCGCGCATTGGGGCGTAGTGATGGCCTTTGTGGTGGCGCTTGCCGCCTATGTCGTCATGCGCCGCCACATCTTCTGGCTGCATCTGCGCGCCGCAGGCGAGGCCCCGCGCGCCGCCCGTTTCGCCGGTGTCACCCCGCAGCGGCTGGTCGCCCTGTGCCTGGGCCTGTCGGGCGCTTTGGCCGGGATGGCGGGCCTGTTCGAGGTCGCAGGCCCCGCCGGTCAGGTCAGCGACAAGCTGGGCGTGGGCTATGGCTTCACCGCGATCATCGTGGCCTTTCTGGGCCGGTTGCACCCGTTGGGCATCGTCGCCGCCGGGCTGTTGATGGCGCTGACCTATATCGGCGGCGAACTGGCGCAACTGACGCTGCAACTGCCGATCGCCGCTGTCCAGGTGTTTCAGGGGATGCTGCTGTTCTTCCTTCTGGCGCTGGACATGCTGACCCATTACCGCATCCGCTGGGGGGCGAGCGCATGACCGTTCTGGGGCTTGATCTGGTGTCGCTGATCGTCATGCTGATTTCGGCCTCGACGCCGATCCTGCTGGCGGCGACCGGCGAATTGGTGGCCGAGAAATCGGGCGTCTTGAACCTCGGTGTCGAGGGCATGATGATCATGGGCGCCATCGCCGGCTTCGCCGCCGCGGTGATGACCGGCAGCCCGGCGGCAGGCTATGCGATGGCCGCCGTTGCAGGCGCGGGCATGGCGATGATCTTTGCCTTTCTGACCCAGGTGCTGATGGCCAACCAGGTCGCATCGGGCCTGGCGCTGACGCTGTTCGGGCTGGGGCTGTCGGCGCTGATCGGCCAGCCCTTCAACGGCGTCAAGCCGCCCGCCATGCCGGGCGCCCCCTTCGCCGCGCTGGCCGATCTGCCGGTGATCGGCCCGATCCTGTTTTCGCATGACTGGGTGGTCTATGCCTCGCTGGCGCTGTTGGCGGGGGTCTGGCTGTTTCTGCGCTCGCGCCCCGGCCTGATCCTGCGCGCCGTCGGTGAAAACCCCGACGCCGCCCATGCCCTTGGCTACCGCGTCATCGCCATCCGCATCGCGGCGCTCGCCTTTGGCGGGGCCTTGGCGGGGATGGGCGGGGCCTATCTGTCGCTGGTGCGCGTGCCGCAATGGGCGCAGGGGATGACGGCGGGGGCGGGTTGGATCGCGCTTGCCATCGTCGTCTTCGCCGCCTGGCGCCCCGGCGGCATCCTGCTGGGGGCCTACCTGTTCGGAGGCGTCACCGTGCTGCAACTGCGGCTTCAGGCGGCGGGCTTTGCCATCCCTGTGCAATTCCTGGCCATGACCCCCTATCTGGTCACCATCATCGTGCTGGTGATCATGTCGGCCCGCCAGAAACAGGGCAGCGCCGCACCCGCCGCCCTGGGCCGCCCCTTCCTTGCCCTGCGTTAACCCTGCTGATGGAGATCGCCATGACCACCCTGTCCCGCCGCAAGACCCTGGGCCTTCTGGCCGCATCCGCCGCCGTGCTGCCGCTGTCGGGCCGCATCGCTTTTGCCGCCGATGAGCCGCTGAAGGTCGCCTTCATGTATGTCGGCCCGGTCGGCGACATGGGCTGGTCGTTCCAGCACGAGCAGGGCCGCAAGGCCGTGCAGGAAAAGTTCGGGGACCGCGTGCAGACCAGCTTCGTCGAAGCCGTCCCCGAGGGCGCCGACAGCGAACGGGTGCTGACCCAGATGGCGCTTGCCGGCAACAAGCTGATCTTCGCCACGTCCTTCGGATTCATGGATTCGGTGATGAATGTCGCCGCCAAGTTCCCCGATGTGCGCTTTGAACATGCCACTGGCTACAAGCGCGCCGATAACGTCTCGACCTATGACGCCCGCTTCTATGAGGGGCGCGCCATTCAGGGCACCATCGCCGGGCGGATGACCAAGACCAACAAGATCGGCTATATCGGCAGCTTCCCGATCCCCGAGGTGGTGCAGGGCATCAACGCCGCCTTCATCCACGCCCGCAAGGTGAACCCGGAAGTGGAAATCAAGGTGGTCTGGGTGTCCTCGTGGTTCGACCCCGCGAAAGAGGCCGACGCCGCCGCCGCGCTGATCGCCGAGGGCGTCGACGTGATCTTGCAACATACCGATTCGACCGCCCCCCAGGCCAAGGCGCAAGAGGCCGGGATCATCAGCTTTGGCCAGGCCAGCGACATGGCCGCCTTCAAACCCGCCCCGCGCGTCAGCGCGACGATCGACAACTGGGCGCCCTATTACATCGAACGTGTCGGCGCGATGCTGGACGGCACCTGGCAGTCGAAAGCCACCTGGGGCGGGATCGGCACCGGCATGGTCGAAATCGGTGAGATCACCGAGGCCGTCCCCGCCGAGATCAAGGCCGAAGCCGAGGCCCTGCGCGACGCCATCGGCAAGGGCGAATACCACCCCTTCACCGGGCCCTTGAAGAAAAAGGACGGCAGCGACTGGCTGGCCGAGGGCCAGACCGCCAGCGACGAGGATCTGGCCGGGATGAACTTCCTGGTCGAGGGCATCACCGCGGACCTGCCGAAGTAATCGCCGCTTCCCAGGCCATCTGAAAGCCCGGCCTCAGGCCGGGCTTTTTGCTGACAGGCGACGACACGCATCGAAAAAGCCGCGCCCCTTTCAGGGCGCGGCTGTGGCGGATGGGGGTCAAGGGGCAAAGCCCCCTTTCCACGCCATCAATCCTTGGCGCGTTCGACGTAGCTCAGGTCTTCGGTGTTGATGATGATGCGCGTGCCCGCACCGATATGCGGCGGCACCATCACCCGCACGCCATTGGTGCAGATCGCGGGCTTGTAGGACGACGAAGCGGTCTGGCCCTTGACCACCGGCTCGGTCGTTTCAATCTCGACCGTCACCTTTTGCGGCAGTTCGATGGCGATCGGCACGCCGTTATGCACCTGAAGGAAGCACGAGATGCCATCGGTCAGGAACACCTTGCCGTCGCCCACGACATCGGCGGGCACGGTCACCTGCTCATAGCTTTCCGGCTCCATGAAGTGAAAGCCTTCGCCGTCTTCGTAAAGGAAGTTGTAGCTGCGTTCATCGACATGGGCGCGTTCGACCTGTTCGGTCGTGCGCCAGCGTTCGCTGACCTTCACGCCATCCGCGATGCGGCGCATGTCGACCTGGGTGACCGGCGTGCCCTTGCCGGGGTGGAAGTTCTGCGCGGTCAGCACGACATACAATTTGCCGTCCAGCTCGACCACGTTACCCTTGCGCAGGGTAGAGGCGATGACTTTCATGGTCTGTCCATTGCGATTGTTGTGGCGCCGCTGTAAGGCGCGATCCCGGATTTGCCTAGTGCAAAAGCAGTCGAAAGGCCAGAGGCGCATGACCCAGACCCCGTGGTGGCATCCCGACCGTCATGCCGACCGAACCGGCATCCTGCGGGCGCGCAGCCGGATGCAACGGGCGATCCGCAGCTGGTTCGACGATGAGGGGATCACCGAGGTCGATCCCTGCATCCTTCAGGTCAGCCCCGGCAATGAGGCGCATCTGCATGCCTTTGCCACGGATGCGATCGGCAATGACGGGCAGGCGCGGCGGATGTATCTGCATACCAGCCCCGAATTCGCGATGAAAAAGCTGCTGGCGGCGGGCGAAACCCGGATTGCCGCCTTTGCCCATGTGTTCCGCAACCGCGAGCGCGGCGTGCTGCACAGCCCCGAGTTCACGATGCTGGAATGGTATCGAGTGGGCGAAAGCTATGACGTGCTGATGGCTGACATCACCACGCTGCTGCGCCTTGCCGCGCAGGGGGCGGGCAGCCCTGTCCTGCGGTTCCGTGACCGCACCTGTGATCCGTTCGCGGCACCCGAACGGCTGTCGGTGCAGGACGCCTTTCTGCATCATGCGGGCATCGATCTGGCCGCGACGCTGGCCGCCGATGGCGCGCCCGACGCGACCGCCCTGGCCGCGCAGATGGCGGCGCGGGGCCTGCGCGCCGCCCCTGACGATACCTGGTCCGACATGCTGTCGCGGGTGCTGGTCGACAAGGTGGAACCGCATCTGGGCCTGGGTCGCGCCACCATCCTTGACCGTTATCCGGTGGCCGAGGCCGCCCTTGCCCGGCCCTGTGCCGATGACCCGCGCTTTGCCGAACGCTTCGAGGTCTATGCCTGCGGGGTCGAGCTGGCCAATGGCTTTGGCGAATTGACCGACGCCGCCGAACAGCGCCGCCGCTTTGGGCTTGAGATGGACGAAAAGCAGCGCGTCTATGGCGAACGCTATCCGCTGGATGAGGATTTCCTGACGGCGCTGGACCAGATGCCACCCGCCAGCGGCATCGCGCTTGGCTTTGACCGGCTGGTGATGCTGGCAACCGGGGCGCCGCGCATCGACGACGTGATCTGGGCGCCGGTCGCCTAGCCGCGCCCTTCCAGCCGGTCCTGCATCAGGAACACGGCGGCGGCGGGCAGCTTCAGCAGTTCGGCCTGCGTCACCCGCTCGGGCGTATAGTGATAGGCGGCGTTCAGGCAGTTCAGCGTGCCAAGGAACTGCCCCGCCACAAAGACCGGGAGGTTCAGGCAGGACTGGCAGCCCAGCGACACGATCAATTCGTGATCGGAAAAGATGTCCTCGAACTCGACCGGGGTGTCGGCGACAAAGGTCCGGCCGCGGCGCATCACCAGATCGCTCCAGCGGTCCTGGCCGATGGGCTTTTCGCCGGCCAGCGGATAGGCGTCGGGCATGTTGGAATAGACGCGGCGCACCTTGTCGGCGGTCGGGTCAAAGCGGGTCACGGTGAACAGCCGGACCCCGATCAGGCGGTCGACATGGCGTTCCAGCGCCGCATAGGCACGGGCGGGCTGGTCGTCCGGGTCCGACAAAGCGGCGATCAATTCATGCATGGCGGCGGGTCCGTAACGGTGGGGCAAATCAAGGCACATCGGCAAGCTAACAGATCGTTTTGAAACGGCAATCGGTGTTCTGCGGCGGATCTAGCCCGCCGCAGAGGGACGCACCGGCGCGGGGCAAAGGCCGGGCACGCCCTGCGCCTCGGCCCAGGTGGCCGCCGCGCGGAAGGCACGGGCGCGGGCGGTGTCGACCTCGGCCTGGGCATCGGCAAGCGCGCCTTCGGCATCGGCCAGTTCCAGCCCGTCGCTGATCCCGCCCTGATGGCGCAGCCGCACCCGGTTGCGTTCCGCCGCCGTGGCCTCATAGCCCTTCAGCGCGGCGGCCAGTTGCGCCTCGGCGCCGTGGCGTTCGACGACCGCTTCCAGCAGCGCGACCTCGGCGCGGGCGCGGGTTTGCAGCCAGGTGATTTCAGCCTGCGCCTGACCGATGCGGGCCTGATCGACGCGGGCGCGCGACTGGCCGCCATCGAAGACCGACCCCTCGACCGAGACGCTTTGGCTGATCGCCAGGGCGTTGCCTGCCGCCAGCCCCGCCAGCGTGCGCGCCGCCGCCGCCAGCGAGCCACTGACCGCGACGCGTGGGCGGCTGGCGCGCAAAGCCTCGGCGCGGCTGGCATCGGCGGCGTGGAAGCGCGCCCAAGCGGCGCAGACATCGGGGCGGTTGTCGAGGCCCGCCAGATCGGTCTGCGCCGGAACGGCCGGGCGGTTGCGGGCGCGCAGATTGACCTGCCCCGGCAGGCTGGTCGCGCCCAAGGCGCGCAGCCGCGCCTGGGCCACGGCGATCTGGCCCGCGGCCTCGGCGGCCTGGGTGCGGGCCTCGATCAGGCGGCGGGTGCGGGTCGAAATGTCGCCGGTCGTGGTCTCACCTCCGGCGGCGCGCGCCGATTGCAGCGTCAGCGCGCGTTCGGCCAGCCGGGCGCGATCCTCGGCGCGTGCGGCGCGGGATTGCGCCTCGGCCAGGCCCACCCAGGTGGTCACGATCTCACGCGCGACGGTGCGGCGGGCGGCCACCAGATCGGCCCCGACCGCGCCCTTTTCCAGCGCGGCTGCGCGGATCGCGGCCTCCAGCCGGCCCGACAGATCGGCATCCCAGCTTGTCGACAGCCCGACATTGGTCGAGGACGGCGTGCGCGAGCCGGTCACATCGCCCGACACCCCGCCCGAGGCCCCCAGGCTGGGCAGCCGCCCGGCGGCGGTCTGGCGCAGGCTGACATCGGCGGCCCGCGCCCGCGCCCGCGCGGTCAGCACGTCAAGGCCGCCGACATCGGCCTGGGCCAGCATCGCGCGCAGCCCCGGATCGGCGAAGTCCAGCGTCCAGACCGGGGCCTGGTTCTGGCGCAGATCGGCGGCGCGAATGGCGGTGACGGGTTGGCCGTCCAGTTCCGGGAACGCCCCGCAACCGGCCAGCGAGATGGCCAGCAAGGCCGGGGTCAACAGCTTGATCCTGATACTCATTTCTTGATCCGAACAATCATGCGCTGGCCCAGGACCAGCTTTTGGGCGGCGGCTTCGGGGCCGTCGATGCGAATGGTGATTTCCACGGTGCGCGCGTCGGTCGCCTCTTTGCCCGGCGTGCCAAAGACCGGCGCGACGCGCACCACCTGACCGGTCAGCACGGTGCCGTCGTCGCGTTCAAAGACGATATCGGCGCCCTGCCCCGGCGCGACGATGCCGACGAATTGTTCGTCCAGATCGGCGCGCACGATGCGCGGGCCATCGGGCGCCAGCAGGAACAGTTCGGTCACCGTCTGGGTCGTCGTGCCGTCGCCGGGCCGGGCGGATCGGCGCAGGATCACCCCATCGACCGGGGCGCGCACGATGCGGGCCTGAAGCTCCTGCTCTTGCAGGGCCAGCCGCTGCCGGGCGAGGTCGACCGACATCTCGGCGGTCTTGACCTCCATCGCGGCCAGTTCGGCGCGTTGGCGGGCCTCGTCGGCCTGCCGCTTGGGGATCGCATCCTGCCGCGCCATCGGCGCCAGCCGGTCGTGTTCGGCCTGGGCCTGGGCCGCGCGGGTGCGCGCCAGGTCTGCCTGAAGCTCGGCCTGGGCCACCTCACGCGTGGCAATGTCGCGTTGCAGGCGGGGGCCGGCATCGTCGATCCGGGCCAGCTCTTGCCCCTTTTTGACGTGATCGCCTTCGTTGACGAAGACCTCGGCGATCAGCCCCTCACGCTGTGCGGCCAGACGCATCAGCCCGCCTTCGACATCGACCTTGCCGCGCGCGACGGCCAGCCAGCCCCCTTGGGCGGCATCGGCGGCCATGTCGGCGGTGGCATCACCACCGGCCTCTTGCGCGGGGGCCGGGCGCGGCGCGGCCAGGGCCAGCAGTGCCATCAGCCCGATGACCAAGGCGAATTGCAGGATTTTCGGGGCAATCTTCATCGGTTCTGTCCGTTCTCGGTAATCGTCTGGGCCTGCGGGCGATGGTTGGTCGCGGTGATGCGGCCGTCCTCCATGTGCAGGATGCGGTCGGCATAGGTGGTCAGGCGGTCGTCATGGGTGACGCAGACCACGGCCGCGCCGCTGCGATGCGCGGTATCGCGCAACAAGGTGCCGACGATGCGGCCATTTTCGCTGTCCAGCGCGCTTGTGGGTTCATCGGCAAAGATGACGCGCGGGCGCTTGGCCAAGGCGCAGGCAATGGACACGCGCTGCTTTTCGCCGCCCGACAGCGCGGCGGGGCGCAGATCGCGACGCGGCGTCAGGCCGACGTCATCCAGCGCGGCATGGGCGCGATCGCGGGCCTCAGCCGCGGGAATGCCCATCTGTTCCAGCACGAAGCGGATCTGTTCCGCCGCCGTCAGCGCCGGAAACAGCACCGCCCCCTGAAAGATGAAGCCCATTTGCGCCAGCCGGAACGCATCGCGCGCCGCCGTGGGCAGCGCCCACAGGTCGGTGTCGCCGATCTGCACCCCGCCATGATCGGGTTCGGTCAGCCCGGCCAGCATCGCGAGCAGAGTGGATTTGCCGCAGCCCGATGGCCCCTTGACCAGCGTCATCGAATGGCCGGGGATGGTCAGGTCCAGATCGCGGATCACCGGCACCATCACCGGCCCGTTGGGAAAGGATTTGCCCAGCATCCGCGCCGACAGCGCCGGCGCCTCGGGCGTGCCAATGGCGGGGGTGGTCAGCAGCGGGTGGGTCATGGTGGCATGGTCCAGGGGCATGGTCATCGCAAAAGGCTCGCCGGGTCGGCATGGCGCAGACGGCGCAGCGCCATGAGGTTGGACAGGATGACGACCACCAGCAGCGCAAGCGCCGTGCCCGCCGCCATGATCGGGGTCATCACCACCGCGACGTCGCGCATCCGCAGCACGATCAGCAGGATCGCCGCCAAAAGGCCGGTCAGCACCATCGCGCCCAGACCCACCCACAGCCCCTGCCGCATCACGATGCGCTGCACCCGGCCAAAGGACAGGCCATAGGCCCGCAGCGCCGCATATTCGCGCATCGTCGCCGCGACCGCCGCGCCAAGCGTCTGGTTGACGATCAGCAGCGTGACGGTCAGCGCGATCCCGGTCGAGGCCAGGAAGATCGTCCCCGCCCCCGACCCCAAGGCCCAGGTGCGGATCGTCGAATTGCGCAGGTCGTCGGCGTTCCAGGCGCGCAGCTCAGAGGCGACGCGGCCCCGGTCCAGTTCGGCCTGAACCTGCGCCGCATCGCGCGGATCGGCCAGGGTGAGCAGATAGAACGCCGGGTCCGAGGTCGCACTTCCCGCCAGGCTGCGCGCCGTCGGTTCAGAGACCAGCACGCTGGTCATGCCCATGCCGCGCAGGCCGCGCTTGATGCCGACGATGCGCAGCGGCCGTTTCGACACCGACACACGGTCGCCCAGCCGCAGGCCCAGATCGGCGGCCAGGCTGCGGTCGATCACCGCCGTGTCGGGCTCGGCCAAAGCGCGGCGCGCGGCGCCCGACACGACGCCTGCATAAAGCGCCGCCCCCGGCCGCACATCCAGGCCCACGATCAGCCCATAGCGCGGGGATTCCTCGGCCTGGCCGACCTTTCGTTCGCGGCTGACCTCGGCAAAGCTGGTCTGGTAAGGCTCGATCCGCTCAACCCCTTGCACCATCCACAGGGCCGAGGCCTGCGCCGCGCCGATCCCCGCGCTTTCATCCAGCGAGGTGGCCGTGGCCGGCCCCACCCAGATCTGCGCCCGCGACAGCCCGATCGGCGCGGCGGCGGTGGAAAAGGCCCCCATGGCAAAAGCAAGCTGCATCACCATCAACAGGCCCGAGATGCCGATCGCCACCGCCACCGGCAGGTAGCGGCGCCAATCATGTCGGACGGATTTCAGCGCAAGGTCGATCATGGTGCCGATATGACCGGGCAATGCCATGATCCTGCGGGCATTCCATGCAGGAATGATGGAGGTGGTCAGGTCGCGGCGGGGTCCGCGTCCGAGGCCTTGGCCAGATGCGCATGGTCGCGCGGCAGCCGCAGGGTAAAGATCGCGCCGCCGCCGGGACGGTCGGCATAGGTCACCTGCCCGCCATGCGCCTGGGCGATAGCGCGCACGACCGACAGGCCCAGACCCGAGCCGCCCCCCGCCCGCCCGCGCGACGGATCGGCCCGCCAGAACCGGTCAAAGGCGCGCGCCGCATCCGCCGCCGACAGGCCCTGGCCGCGATCCATGACGCTGACCCAGGCGGTCTTGTCGTCCTGGCCGGTCTCGACGCGCACCTCGGCCCCGCCATAGCGCGCGGCATTGGTCATCAAGGCCTGCACCGCCTGGCGCAGCCGGTCGGCATCGCCATCGACACGCGCCGGCGACAGCGCGGCGGTGACGGCCAGCCCATCGACCTGCAACAGCGGCGCCATCGCCACCTTAACATCGCGGGCGGGGGCGGCCAGATCGACCGGGGCAAGCTGCATTTCAAGCCGCCCGCTGTCGGCCAGGGTCAGCAGCCGCAGGTCATCGACGATCCGCGCCAGCAGTTGCGCCTGCGCAAGCAGCGCCGCAAGGCTGCGCGCATCGGTCGGAAAGACGCCATCCAGCATCCCCTGCAGCCGCCCCGACAGCACCGTCAGGGGCGTGCGCAATTCATGCGCAATCGCGGCCGAGCTGTCGCGGCGTTCGCCATCAGCGCGTTCGACAAAGGCCGCCATAGTGTTGAAATCGCGGCGGAACCGTTCGATCTCGTCGATGCGGATGGTGGGCGGGGCGGCGCGCGCCGACAGATCGCCCGACCCGATCCGGCGCGCCGTATCGGCCAGATCGCCAAAGGTCGCCACCAGCCGCCGCGCCGGGATCAGGGCCACCGCCGCCCCCGCGATCAACCCCAGCATGACCGCGGCCGGTGTGACCAGCCGCGCGGGCCATGTCTGGTAATAACCATCCAGTCGCGCCGCCAGCTCGACCGAAAGCGGGCCGGTGCCCTGCAATTCCGCCTGCATCTCGGGCGTCAGCGCCGCTTCCAGCCGCATCAGCAGCAGCCAGTCGCCCAGCATCAGCGCCGCAACGCTGACCGCAAGCGCCGCAAGCGCCGCCAGCAGGCCGACCCGCAGCAGCCAGACCGACAGACGCCGCATCAGCCGGTTTCCAGCCGATAGCCAAGGCCGCGCACGGTCACCAGCCGCGCCTCGGACCCGGCCTGCGCCAGCTTGCGGCGCAGGTTCGACATGTGGCTGTCGACGGTGCGTTCCAGCGCCTCGCTGGATTCAAGGCAGGCATCCAGCAGATCGGCGCGGCTATAGGCCCGGCCAGGATAGCGCATCAGTCCCGCCAGCAGGGAATATTCCGATGGCGTCAAGAGCAGTTCCTGACCCGCGACCTCGACCCGGTGGCCATCGGGGTCCAGCGTCAGATTGCCGATCCGCTTGACCGATTGCACCACGCCCGAACTGCGGCGCAGAACGGCCTGAACCCGCGCCACGACCTCGCGCGGGTTGAAGGGCTTGGTGACGTAATCATCGGCACCAATGCGCAAGGCCGACAGCTTGTCCAGATCATCCGACAGCGCGCTGATGACGATCACCGGCGTGGTATTGTCGACCCGCAGCGTCGACAGCACCGAAAACCCGTCGCGGCGCGGCAGCCGCAGATCCAGCAGGATCAGATCGGGCCGCAGCCGCGCGGCATGGGTCAGCGCGGTGTCGCCATCGCTGGCGGTGACGGTGCGAAAGCCCGCCTGTTCCAGATAGGCGGTCAGGATCTCGGCGATCTCGCGTTCGTCCTCGACCACCAGGATCAACTGGTTGGCGGCGGGTGTATCGGTCTGCATGTCGTGGTCCTGTGGTTTTCGCGCGCAGGTTGCCCGAAACCGCGGGCGATGTCACGCGGCGGGCGGTCACGAAGCGGGCTGGGCACGAAAGGGTGATGGGGGCTGGCGGAAGCGGTGGGATTCGAACCCACGGAGGGGTCTCCCCCTCGCTGGTTTTCAAGACCAGAGCCTTAAACCACTCGGCCACACTTCCGTGACGCCCTGTTAGACGCGCTCACGCGATTCTGAAAGGGTGGCGGGCACGGTGGCGGCAAATCGCCGCCGCGACGGGGCGGCGCGGGCTTGGGCAGGGTTTTCACCGCGCGCGGCTGGGTTTATGGTCGCCCCAACCAGACCGAGGACACCGATGCCCCTGACGACCCGCCTGCCCCGCCTTGTTGCCGCGCTGATGGCGATGGTGGCGCTGTTTGCCGCCCTGCCCGCGCGCGCCTTTGACACCCAGGCCGGTGCCGCCTGGGTCTATGACGTCGGCACCCAGACGGTGCTGTTGTCGAAGAATGCCGATCAGCCGCTGCCGCCGGCCTCGATGTCGAAGCTGATGACGATCTCGATGCTGTTCGAGGCCGTGAAGGATGGCCGGGTGGCGATGGACACCCGCTTTGCCGTGTCCAGCAAGGCGCGCGCCATGGGCGGATCGACGATGTTCCTGAACGAACGCGACCGCCCCACGGTCGAGGAACTGATCAAGGGCATGATCGTCCTGTCGGGCAATGACGCCTGCGTGGTGGTGGCGGAAAATCTGGCGGGGTCGGAAGACGCCTTTGCCGCGCAGATGACGGAACGCGCCAAGGCGCTTGGGCTGACGCATTCGCATTTCGCCAATGCCTCGGGTTGGCCCGCGCCCGGTCAGGTCATGTCGATGGAGGATCTGGGCAAGCTGGCGCTGCATCTGATCCAGGATTTCCCCGATTTCTACCCCTATTTCGCGATGCGCGAATATGCGTTCGACAACCGCGCGCCCGATAATCGCCACAACCGCAACCCCTTGTTGCGGCTGGGAATTGGCGCGGACGGGCTGAAAACCGGTCATACGCAGGAGGCCGGTTATGGACTGGTCGGGTCCGCCGTGCAGAACGGCCGCCGCGTGGTCTTTGTCATCACCGGCCTGCCCAGCGAAAAGGCCCGCGCCGAAGAGGCCGAGCGGATCGTGAACTGGGCCTTTCGCCAATTCGTCGAAAAGACGCTGGTGACGCAGGGCACCAAGGTCGCGGATGCGCCGGTCTGGCTGGGGTCGTCGGCGCGCGTGGGCCTTGTGGTGCCGCGCGATGTGACGGTGATGGTGCCCGCGCTCAGCCAGGATGGCGTCAGTGCCGAGGCGGTATTCGACGGCCCGCTGCAAGCCCCGATCGAGGCCGGGGCCGAGGTCGGCACGCTGGTCGTGACGATCCCCGGCGGAGCGCAGACCCGTGTGCCGCTGACCGCCGAGACCGCAGTGGGCAAGGCCGGTGTGGTTGGTCGGATGCAGACCGCCGCCGGTCGTCTGTTCGGCCTTGGCATGCAGGCCGTGGGCGTGGCCCCGCCGATGCCCGCCGCCGTGACCTCGCCCGCCGTTACCGCGCCCGCGGTGACGGCGCCGGCGGTGACGGCGCCTGCGACCACGGCCCCCACACCCGAAGCGACGCCCGAAGCGAACCAGACCGACGCCGCCGATCTGGACGGCTGACCCGGTGGCGCAGGGCATCTTCATCTCGTTCGAGGGGATGGACGGGTCGGGCAAATCGACCCAGGCCCGCGCCCTGGCCGACCGCTTGTGCGCGTGTGGCCGCGATGTCGTGCTGACGCGCGAGCCGGGCGGCAGCCCCGGCGCCGAGGACATCCGCCGCCTGCTGGTCGAGGGCGACCCCGACCGCTGGTCGCCCGAGACCGAGATCCTGCTGTTCACCGCCGCCCGCCGCGACCATCTGGAACGCACCATCCGCCCCGCGCTTGCCCGTGGCGCGGTGGTCATCACCGACCGTTTCGCTGACAGCACCCGCGTCTATCAGGGCGCGGCGCGGGCCGATCTGCGCGGGCTTGTCGACCGGCTGCACGCGCTGATGATCGGCACCGAACCCGACCTGACGCTGGTCATGGACATGGACCCCGCCGAGGCGCTGCGCCGCGGCCTTGCCCGCCGATCGGGCGAGGACCGGTTCGAGGAGATGGGCCTGGCCTTCCAGCAGGCGCTGCGTGCCGGTTTCGCGGCCCTGGCCGCCGAGGCCCCGGGCCGCGTGGCGCTGCTGGATGCTGCCGACGCGCCGGATTCCATCGCGGGCCGCATCGACGCGCTGCTGCGCGACCGGCTGGGGATCTGACCGATGGCCCGCGCCCCCGTCCTGGACGACGCCGCCCCCCCGCCCGAGGCTGACCGGATCGAGGGCGCGCCCCATCCCCGCGTCACCCGCCGCCTGTTCGGGCAGGCCCGCGCCGAGGATGCCTTTCTTCAGGCCGCGCGCGCCGGGCGGCTGCATCACGCCTGGCTGCTGACCGGGCCGCGTGGTGTTGGCAAGGCCACCTTGGCCTGGCGCATCGCCCGCGCGCTGCTGACCGACACGGCGCCGGATGACGGCCTGTTCGGCGCCCCCGAACCGCAGGGCCTGGCGCTGCGCGATCCCGGCGATGACCCGCTGTCGCGCCGCCTGGCGCAACTGGCCGAGCCGCGCCTGCATCTGACCCGCCGCCCCTGGGACGACAAGGCGGGCCGCCACCGGCAGGACATCACCGTCGATGAGATCCGCAAGCTGAAGTCGTTTTTCCAGATGACGGCTGCCGATGGCGGGCGGCGGGTGGCGATTGTCGATGCCGCCGACGATCTGAACACGCCCGCCGCCAATGCGCTGCTGAAGCTGCTGGAGGAACCGCCCCCCGGCGCGGTGCTGCTGCTGATCGCCCATCAACCGGCGGGGCTTTTGCCCACCATCCGGTCGCGCTGCCGCACGCTGCGGCTGGCGGCACTTGCACCGGATGACATCGCGCAGGCTTTGGCCGATGCCGGGGCCGATGCCGATGTGGCCGCGCGCCACGCGCTGCCGCTGGCCGCGCTCTCGGGCGGCTCGGTGGGTGAGGCGATGCGGCTGATCAATCTGGACGGGCTGGCCAGCTACGGCGCGCTGATTGACCTGGCCGCCAGCCTGCCCCGGCTGGATCGCGCCGCCGCCCTGTCATTTGCCGAAAGCCACGCCCAACGCGGGGCCGAGGCGCGGCTGGCGCTTGCCCATGATCTGATCGACCTGATGCTGGCGCGGCTGGCGCGCTGCGGTCTGGGCCTGCCGCCCGATCCCGCCGCCACGCCCGATGAGGCCGCGATCCTGACCCGCCTCTGCCCCGATGCCACCGCCGCCCGCATCTGGGCCGAGGCGCAGATCCGCATCGGCGCGCGGCTGCGCCATGGCCGGGCGGTGAACCTCGATGCGGCTTCGGCGCTGCTGGATGCCTTCCTTGACATGGCGGCAACGGCGGGCAGCCTGCCCGCTTGACCCGCCCCGCGGCGGGCGCGATACCGGGCCGACGAAGCGAGGCGCCATGACCGATCATCCCGACCTGCCGCAGTTGGTGGATAGCCACTGCCACCTGGACTTTCCCGATTTTGACGGCCAGATCCCCGATCTTGTGGCCCGCGCCCGCGCCGCAGGCGTCCGCCGCATGGTGACCATCTGCACCCGCCTGCGCAGCGAACCCGCCGTCCGCGCCATCGCCGAGGCGCATGAAGGCGTGTTCTACGCGGTCGGCACCCATCCGATGAGCGCGGGCGAGGAACCTCAGGCCCGGATCGACGAGCTGGTCGCAATCGCCGCGCATCCGAAAATGGTCGGGATCGGAGAGACCGGCCTTGACTACCACTACAGCGCCGACAGCCGCGATGCGCAGATCGAAAGCCTGCTGACCCATATTCAGGCCGCGCGGCTGACTGGCCTGCCGCTGATCATCCACGCCCGCGCCGCCGATGACGACATGGCGCGCATCCTGACCGAGGAACACCGCAAGGGCGCCTATGATTGCGTCATGCACTGCTTTTCCTCGTCCCCCGAACTGGCGCGGGCCTGTCTGGATCTGGGCTTTTACCTGTCGATGTCGGGAATCGCCGCCTTCCCCAAAAGCCAGGAGATCCGCGACATCTTCGCCGCAGCACCCCTTGACCGGGTGCTGGTGGAAACCGACGCGCCCTATCTGGCCCCGCCCCCGCATCGCGGACGGCGCAACGAACCGGCCTATGTCGCCCATACCGCCGCCGTGGGCGCGCAGGTGTTCGGCATCAGCCTGGATGATTTCGCCGCCGCGACAACCGCCAATTTCGACCGGCTGTTCGCCAAGGCCGCGCGATGATGCGGCTGACGATCCTGGGCTGCGGATCGTCGGGGGGCGTGCCGCGCGCGGGCGGGCCGGACGGCGCGGGCCTGTGGGGCGATTGCGACCCGGCCGAGCCGCGCAACCGCCGGATGCGCTGTTCGCTGATGGTGGAACGCATCGGCCCGTCCGGCACCACCAGCGTGCTGATCGACACCGGCCCTGACCTGCACCGGCAACTGCTGCTGGGCCGCATCACCCGGCTGGACGGCGTGGTCTATACCCACCCCCATGCCGACCATATCCACGGCATCGACGACCTGCGCCAGGTCGTGCATCTGATGCGGTCGCGCATCCGCCTTTACGCCGATGCCCCCACGACCGAGGTGCTGCGCGCCCGCTTCGGCTATATCTTTGAAACCCCCGCAGGTTCCCCCTACCCCCCGATCTGCGAGATGCACGCGATCACCAGGCGGTTCGCCATCGACGGCCCCGGCGGCCCGATCCAGTTGCGCCCCTTTGCCGTCGCCCATGGCGGCATCCCCGCGCTTGGCTTTCGCATCGCGGCCGAGGGGCGCAATGCCGTCTATCTGCCCGATGTCTCGGCCATTCCCGATGACGCCTGGCCCACGCTGAACGGCCTTGATCTGTTCATCATCGACGCGCTGCAACGCCGCCCGCATCCGACCCATGCCCATCTGGGGCAGGCTTTGGACTGGATCAGCCGCGCCGCGCCCGCCCGCGCGGTGCTGACCAACATGCATATCGACATGGATTATGCCACGCTCTGCGCCGAACTGCCCCAGGGCGTGATCCCGGCCCATGACGGGCTGGTGCTGGAGCTCTGAGATGGAGGCGTTGCTGACCGTCATCCTGCCGGTCTTTCTGGTGATCGGCTATGGTTACGGCGCACGCTGGTCGGGGCTGATCGCCGATCCCGCGATCGAGGGCATCATGCGCTTTGCCCAGAACTTCGCCGTGCCGGTGCTGCTGTTTCGATCCATCGCGCAGATCGACCTGGGCGCGGCCTATGACCTGGGCCTGCTGACGGCCTTTTACGCCGGGGCCTTCGCGGGCTTCTTCTTCGCCGCCGGGATCGCGCGCTTTGTCTTTCACCGCCCTGGCCCGGACTGCATCGCCATCGGCTTTTGCGGGCTGTTCTCGAACTCGCTGCTGCTTGGCATCCCGATCACCCAACGCGCCTATGGGGCCGAGGCGCTCGCGGGGAACTATTCCATCATCTCGATCCATTCGCCGCTGCTTTACACCTTTGGCATCACGATGATGGAGTTCACACTGGCGCGCGGCCAGCCCGCACCGCTGGCCACCATCGCGCGGCGCGCCCTGACCGGGGTGCTGAAAACGCCGCTGGTGATCGGCATCATGGCGGGATTTGCCGCCAATATCGGAATGCGCGCCAGCGGCCATGACCTGCCCGAACCGATCTGGGCGGCGGTCACCATGGTCGCGGGCGCAGCCCTTCCCGCCGCGCTGTTCGGCCTAGGCGGCGTGCTTTACCGCTACCGCCCCGAGGGCGACATGAAGCTGGTCGCGGTCGTCGCCTTTGCCGCGCTGATCCTGCACCCGGCCATCGCCTATGTGCTGACCCGCGCCTTTGGCACCGATGTGGCGGGAATGCGCTCGGCTGTGGTGACCGCCGCCATGGCGCCGGGGGTGAATGCCTATCTTTTCGCCAACATGTATGGCGCGGCGCGGCGGGTCGCGGCCAGTTCGGTGCTGGTGGCCACCGCCGCCTCGGTCCTGACGATCTGGTTCTGGCTGGCCGTGCTACCGTGAGTATTTGTGCAAAGAGGAAATGGCATGGCCTTCCTCTTTGACTAAATACTCACCTTACGACGGCGTCACGCCGCGCATCCGCTCGGACCGGCGGCGCAACAGTTCCACCGTGGTCAGCAGCGCGATCGAGAACACGACGAGGATCGTCGCCACCGCCAGGATCGCCGGGCTGATCTGTTCGCGGATGCCGTTCCACATCTGCCGCGGGATCGTCTGCTGGTCGTGGGCGGCGACGAACAGCACCACCACCACCTCGTCAAAGCTGGTGACAAAGGCAAACAGCGCACCCGAGATGACCCCCGGCAGGATCAGCGGCATGGTCACGCGAAAGAATGTCGTGCGCGGGTTCGCCCCCAGGCTTGCGGCGGCGCGGTTCAGCGACTGGTCAAAGCCGATCAGCGTCGCGGTGACGGTGATGATGACAAAGGGGATGCCCAGCGTCGCATGGGCCAGCACGATGCCGGTATAGCTGTTGGCCAGACCGACCTTGGAATAGAAGAAGAACAGCCCAGTCGCGGTGATGATGATCGGCACGATCATGGGCGAGATCAGCACCGCCATGATGATGCGCCGGAACGGCATTTCGGGCCGCGACAGGCCGAGCGCCGCCAGCGTGCCCAGCACCGTCGCCACCAGCGTCGAGAAGAAGCCGATGATGACCGAGTTCTTGGCGGCATGGACCCAGGTCGCATTGCGCCAGACATCGCCCCACCAGGCGGCATCGCGCGGCGCGTCGGGGTTCTGCATCCCGAAGGTCAGCAGCATGTCATACCAGCGCAGGCTGTAGCCATCCGGGTCCAGCGCCAGCATCTTTTCGGTGAAGGTAAAGAACGGCTCGGCGTTGAACGACAGCGGGATCACCACCAGGATCGGCGCGATCAGAAAGGTGAAGATCGCCACGCAGATCGCCAGATAGGTGTAATGCCAGATCCGTTCCAGGGGCGTCGCATATTTCGGAAGTGCCATGATCGTTCCCCTCAGCCCAGCTTCATGTTGTCGATGCCGACCAGCCGGTCATAGATCCAGTAAAGCACCAGCACGCAGCCCAGCAGGATCGAGGCCAGCGCCGCGGCCAGCGACCAGTTCAGCGTCTCGTTCATATGCACCGCGATCAGGTTCGAGATCAGTTGCCCGGTCGAACCGCCGACCAGCGCGGGCGTGATGTAATAGCCGACCGCCAGGATAAAGACCAACAGCGACCCCGCGCCCAGGCCCGGCAGCGTCTGCGGGAAATAGATGCGGCGGAACGCCGTCCAGGAGGTCGCGCCCAGGCTGCGGGCGGCGCGCACATAGGCGGGCTTGATGGTGCGCATCACCGAATACAGCGGCAGCACCATGAACGGCAGCAGGATATGGGTCATCGCGATCAGCGTGCCGATCTGGTTGTACATCATGTTCAACCGGCCATCGTTGCCGATGATGCCCATCGCCACCAGCGCGTTGTTGATCACGCCCTGCTGTTGCAACAGCACCATCCAGGCGGTCGTGCGCACCAGAAGCGAGGTCCAGAATGGCAGCAGCACCAGGATCATCAGCAGGTTCGACCAGCGCATCGGCAGCGTCGCCAGCAGATGCGCGATCGGGAAGCCCAGCAGAAAGGTCAGCCCGGTAATCGCCGCCGACAGCAGGAAGGTGCGTGTGAACAGCTTCAGATAGATCCGGCCCTGTTCCTCGACCTGCACGATCTGGCCATCGGCGGCGCGGGTGCGGTCGACGGCGGACAGATAGAAATTGCCGGTATAGGGCGTCGATGCCGTGCGCATCGCCTGCCACATCAACGGGTCGGCCCATTTCGCATCGGCCTCGGTCAGCGCGGCCTGATAGGGCGCCTCCAGGTTCTTTGCCTTGCGCCCGGTCGAGGTGAAGGTCGACCGCGAGCCGGGCCGTTCATAGTTGATCCGGGTGCCAACCATGCCGATGGTCTTGGCTTCGGCGGCGGTTTTCAGGTCAGCGACCAAGGCGGCATAGGCGGCCTCATCGGGCTGGGTGCCGGGCGGGTTCTGCGCGAACCAGGCCGAGACCTGCGGCATGTTTGCCGAAAAGGCGTCGTTATAGACCGACCGGTGCAGCATCTGGAAGATCGGCACCACGAAGGTCACCACCACGAACAGCAACAGCGGCGCGACCAGCAGGAACGCGCGGCGGCGCGCACGGGCCGAGGATTGCGCCAGCGCGCGCGCCAGCGGCACCCCGTCGGCGGTAGTCAGCGGCGCGGCGACGCCTGCGGCCTGGGTGGCGACTGCGGCATGGGGATCAAGCGCCATGGGGCTTCCTTCGTTCAGCGGTCAGGTCCGGTGGGCCGCCCCGCCGGATCATCGGCGGGGCGGCGGTTGGCGGGCTTACTTCGCCAGCCAGGCGTTGAACTGTTCCGTCAGTTCGGCGTCATGATCGGCCCAGAACTCGGCATCCGACCAGACGACATTCTTCATGTTCTCGGGGTTGGTGGGCATATGCGGCGCCATATCGGTCACGCCGTCATTATACTTGCCGACCAGCGCCGCCGAGGATTTGCGCGACGGGCCATAGGCGATCCATTCGGCCTGTTTCGCCAGCTGCTCGGTCGCGGTGGCGAACTTCAGATATTCCATCGCGGCGTCGGGATTGGGCGAACCCTTGGGGATGGCAAACAGGTCGTAATCCATGAACTGACCGTCCCAGATGATCTGGAAGGGCTTCTTTTCGGCCACGATGGCGTCAAAGACACGGCCATTATAGGCGGTGGTCATTGCCACTTCGCCATCCGCAAGCAACTGGATCGGCTGGGCACCGGCTTCCCACCAGACGACATCACCCTTGATCGTGTCCAGCTTGGCCAGGGCCTGCGCCACGCCTTCGGGCGTCGCCAGCACCTCATAGACCTTGTCGGCGGCCACGCCATCGGCCAACAGCGCCAGATACAGCGTCCGCTTGGGGTTCTTGGGCAGGCCGCGCTTGCCGGGGAACTTGGCGGTGTCAAAGAAATCCGCCGCCGTGGTCGGGGCAGCACCTTCGGCGAATTTGGTGGTGTCATAGGCGATCACCGTGCCCCAGACGATATTGGCGACCGCGCAATCGGCCAGCGCGCCGGACACGAAGTCATCCTTGGCCGGGGTGCCATCGGGGGCGGGCGGCAGGTCGTCGGGGTTGATCTCGACCAGCGCACCTTCGTCGCACAGCCGGATCGCATCGGACAGTTCGATGTCGAACACATCGGCGCTGATGTTCTTCGCCTCGACCTGCGCCTTCAGCGGCGTGGCCGGGTTATCAGCGTCGATCATGTTGACCTTGATGCCGGTCGCGGCGGTAAAGGGCTTGTTGTAAGCCTCGACCTGCGACTTGGCATAGGCGCCACCCCAGGACACCACGTTGACCTCTTGCGCGGTGGCCGCGAAGGCCAGGCCGGTCAGAGCGGTGGTCAGGATCATCAGTTTCTTCATCGTCACATTACTCCCGTTGTCATGATGGCGCTTTGGCCGGTTCTTGGTTTTGGCCCGCAGCGGGCAGCCGGCGGGCGATGGCCCGCCGCGCAGGTCAGGGCCTGGACAGCCAGGCGGTGAAACGTTGGGTCAGTTCGGCGTCGTGATCGGCCCAGAAATCGGTGCCATAGGCCAGCGCGCCCACCATATTGGCGGGGGATGAGGGCAGATGCGGCGCCATCGGCGTCTTGTCATCCTTGTAAAGCCCGACCAGCCCCTGCGACGAGGCGCGCGGCGGGCCGTAGCTGATGAAGCGGGTGAAGGCGGCCTGCGCCGGGGTCGTGGTGGTGGCCACCACATAGTCCATCGCGGCCTGCGGGTTCGGCGCGCCCTTGGGGATCACCCAGCCTTCGGTCACATAGATCTGGCCGTTCCAGATGACGTGGAACGGCATCGCATCCTCGACCACGGCGGTGAAGATGCGCCCAGTATAGGTCGAGGTCATCGAGACCTCGCCATCGGCCAGCAGTTGCGGGGGCTGGGCGCCGGCCTCCCACCAGACGATCTGGTTCTTGATCGTGTCCAGCTTGGCAAAGGCGCGGTCCTGACCTTCGGGCGTGGCCAGCAGGTCATAGACCTGATCGGGCGGCACGCCGTCGCCCAAAAGCGCCAGTTCCAGCGTGAAGCGCGCCTGTTTCGACACGCCACGCTTGCCGGGGAGGGCCGCCAGATCGAAGAAATCGGCGGGGCTGGCGGGCGCTTTTCGCCCTTCAAAGGCGCGCGCGTCATAGGCCAGCGCGGTTGCATAGACATCGGTGGCGACGAAGCAATCGCCCAGCCCCTCGGGCAGGAAATCCTGCGCCGCGGGGGTGCCATCAGGCGCCGGTGCCAGCCGCGCGGCGTCGATCGGCTCGACCAGCCCCTCGGCGCACAGATGAACGGCATCGGAACTGTCGACGGCGGCCACGTCGATGCTGACATTGCCCGCCTCGACCATGGCCTTGATCGGCAGCGCCGGATTGTCGCTGTCGATCATCCGCACCCTGATGCCAGTCGCCTCGGTGAAGGGCCGGTTCCAGGCCTCGACCTGCGCCGCCGAAAACGCCCCGCCATAGGACATGACTGCCAGTTCGGGCGGATCCGCCGCCCCAGCCGGGATCGCGGTCAGCGCCAGCCCCAGAAACGGGGTCATCAGGCCAAGGATCGTCGTCGGGTCGCGCTTCATGGTTGTCCTTGTGCAAGGACCGGGGGCGCGGGCCGCCCCCGGTCAGGATCATCAGTTCCGCGCCAGCCAGGCGTTGAACCGTTCCTCCAGATCGCCCGCGTGGTCGACCCAGAACTCCAGGTTCGAGGCCAGCGCATTGGTCATGTTGTCGGGGCTGGTGGGCAGATGCGGGGTCATCTCGGTCTTGCCATCAGGCTGGAACACGCCGACCAGCGCCGCCGAGGACTTGCGCGGCGGGCCATAGCTGATCCATTCCGCCGCCCGCGCCAGCGGCTCGGACCCGGTGGCAAAGCCGACAAAGGCCTTTGCATTGTCAAGGTTCGGCGCGCCCTTCGGGATCACCCAGCCTTCCAGCTCATAGACCTGGCCGTCCCAGACGATGTCGAAGGCCTTGCCCTCGGTGACGGCGGCGTTGAAGATCCGGCCGTTATAGGCGATCGCCATGGTGACTTCGCCATCGGCCAGCAGCTGCGGCGGCTGCGCGCCGGCCTCCCACCAGACGACATCCCTCTTGATCGTGTCCAGCTTGGCGAAGGCGCGGTCCAGCCCCTCTGGCGTGTCCAGCATCGCATAGACATCGCCCGGCGCCACGCCATCGGCCATCAGCGCCATTTCCAGGTTCACCTTGGCGCCCTTGCGCATGGCGCGCTTGCCGGGGAACTTCTGCTGGTCGAAGAAATCGGCCAGCTTGGTCGGCGCGCCATCGGGGAACTTGCTCTTGTCATAGGCCAGCACGGTCGAGAACACGTCCGAGGCGACGAAACATTCGCTGACCGCGCCCTCGATGAAATCATCGGCGGCGGCGGTGCCATCGGCCCCGGCCTCGAGGATGGCGGGGTCGATCGCCTCCAGCAGGCCATCGTCGCACAGCCGCACCGCATCGGCATATTCGACCGAGGCGACGTCGATGCTGACATTGCCGGCCTCGACCTGGGCCTTGATCGGGGTCGCGGGGTTGTCGGCATCCGACATCACCACGCGGGTGCCGGACTTCGCCTCAAACGGTTTGGCATAGGCTTCCAGATGGGATTTGCCATAGGCCCCGCCCCAGGACAGGACGTTCACGGTGCCTTCGGCCTGCGCGGCAGAGCCTGCGGCCATCAGGGCGGTGGTTGCCAGTAGAAGGTGGATTCGCACGGTCTTGGCCTCCTGCAAGGTTCGGTTAAGGGGTGGATCAACGACGGCACAGGCGGGCCAACTTGGCCCGCAGGATCGGTTCAGGTCGGGTCCAGCGCGCGCGCATCCTGCGGCAGCCAGCCGATGCGGATATGTTCGCCCACGGTGAACTTGCGCTGCCCCACGGTGTTGCGCGCCTTGAGGATGAAATTGTCATCCCCCCCGACACGCAGCCGGGTGCGGAACATATCGCCCATATAGATGACCTCAAGCACTTCGGCGTCGATCAGATGGGCGCCCGGCGGCAACAGGCTTTCGCGGAACTCGACCCGTTCGGGGCGGATCGAGACGACGGTCTTCTGCCCCGGCTGGGTGACGTTGACGGCGGTGGCGTCGATCACCTCGCCCGAGGTCAGCCGCACGGTGGCGCGGCCGTTCTCGATCGCCTCGATCACGCCCGGCATCTTGTTGTTTTCCCCGATGAAGCCCGCGACAAAGCTGTTGTCGGGGCGCTCATACAGATCGGCCGGGCTGGCGAGTTGCTGAATGCGGCCATCGTTGAAGACGGCGATGCGGTCGCTCATCGTCAGGGCTTCGCTCTGGTCATGGGTGACATAGACCACGGTAATGCCCAGACTGTCATGCAGGTGCTTGATTTCAAACTGCATGTGTTCGCGCAACTGCTTGTCCAGCGCCCCCAGCGGTTCATCCATCAGCACAAGCTGCGGGTCAAAGACCAGCGCGCGGGCCAGGGCGATGCGCTGCTGCTGGCCGCCCGAAAGCTGGGCGGGGCGGCGGTTGGCAAAGCTGCCCATCTGCACCATGTCAAGCGCGCGGGCGATCTTGGCCTCGCGCTCGGCCTTGCCGATGCCGCGCACCTCCAGCGGGAAGGCCAGGTTTTCGCCGACCGTCATATGGGGAAACAGCGCATAGTTCTGAAAGACCATGCCGATGCCGCGTTTGTGCGGGGGCAGATCGTTGATGTTGGTCCCGGCCAGGCGGATTTCGCCATGGGTCGCGGTCTCGAAGCCCGCCAGCATCATCAGGCAGGTGGTCTTGCCCGAGCCCGACGGGCCGAGCATGGTCAGGAACTCACCCTTGCCGATCGAAAGGTTCAGGTCTTTCACGACAAGCGTCTGGCCGTCGTAGCTTTTCTGGACGTGGTCGAAGACGACGAAACCATCGTCCGTTGCAGCAGTGGACAAAAGCGGCCCCCCGTTTGGTGTTATCGTTTCCCGCCCGCCGACTTAAGCGGATGGCCGTTGGCTTTGCAACATGCGAAAGCGGCGCTTTGTCGCGCAAAGGCGACGTGGCGTCAGCGGGCTGATGAAGGGGGTATTTTCCGGGCGATGCGCCCGAAAACCGGGCATTCGGCCAAGGGCCTGGCCAAGGGCCTGGATGGTGCGGTCGAGAAGACTCGAACTTCCACTCCGGTTAAGGAACAGCGACCTCAACGCTGCGCGTCTACCATTTCGCCACGACCGCACGATCCGGGCAGGTGGGGGCGCATATAGCGCGCGGCGGGGCGGAAGGAAAGCCGGTTTTTGGGTGCGGGCCGCCGGTCTGGCGGCGCGCGGGTTGAGGGTGCGGACGCTCCGCGGGGGATATTTGGGCCAAGAAGAAAGGCGCGGGCTTGCCTTGCGCGGCGGGCAGCGGCATATCGCGGGGATGGTGGAATGGCGGATCGAACCGGGGCTGGTGCCCTATCCCGAGGCCCTGGCCTTCATGGAGGCGCGGGCGGCCGCGATTCGCGATGACGGCGCGGATGAGCTGATCTGGCTGGTCGAGCATCCGCCGCTGTATACCGCAGGCACCAGCGCCGATGCCGCCGATCTGCTGCAACCCGACCGCTTTCCGGTTTATGACGCCGGGCGCGGCGGGCAATATACCTATCACGGCCCCGGTCAGCGCGTTGTCTATGTCATGCTGGATGTCGCCGCGCGCGGCCGCGATCTGCGCCGCTTTGTCGCCGGGCTTGAGGATTGGGTGATCGAGACCCTGGCCGGTTTCGGCATCACGGGCGAGCGGCGCTGTGGCCGTGTTGGCGTCTGGGTGGCCCGCCCCGACAAGCCCCCCCTGCCCGATGGCACGATGCGCGAGGACAAGATCGCCGCCATCGGCATCCGTCTGCGCCGCTGGGTCAGCTTTCACGGCCTGTCGATCAATGTCGAACCCGACCTGTCGCATTTCGCCGGCATCGTGCCCTGCGGCATCAGCGGGCACGGCGTGACCAGCCTGGTCGACCTGGGCCTGCCGGTCAGCATGGCTGACCTGGACATCGCCCTGCGCCAGGTCTGGGATCAGCGCGAAGCGGCACGCTGAGGCATTGGCGAAAAGTCGCATGTAGGCCGCGAATTGACTTTTGTTATCTCGCGCTGCCCCGCCGGTGTGTTAGCCATTGGGGGAATCAGCGCCGTGGGCGAGTCGCCCGCACGCGCGCCGATCGTCTTGAGGAAGGGACCCAAAATGAAACTCACCATCATTGCCTCGCTGGCTGCCGTCGTGCTGGCCGCCCCGGCCTTTGCTGCGGGCGACGTCGCCAAGGGCGAGAAAGAGTTCAACAAGTGCAAGGCTTGCCACGCCATCGTCGCGGCGGACGGCACCCAAATCGTCAAGGGCGGCAAGGTCGGCCCGAACCTGTGGAACATCGTCGGCCGCAAGGCGGGCACGCTGGAAGGGTTCAAATATTCCGACGCTCTGGTGAAGCTGGGCGAGGCCGGTGAGGTCTGGACCGACGAGGATCTGGCCCATTACATCACCGACCCGAACAAATACACCGAGGAAAAGGTCGGCGATCCCAGCCTGAAGACCAAGATGACCTTCAAGCTGGCCAAGGGTCAGGAAGATCTGGTCGCCTATCTGCGTTCGGTCTCGCCCGACGCGCCGGCCCAGTAAGCCGCTGGCAGATCCTGAACCGCCCGGCATCGCGCCGGGCGGTTTTTTCATGCCCGTCGCCCGCCCGGTCGCGCAAAAGTGACACCCGGCCCGGCATCCGCCTTTTGCCCCGTTGCCCGGGCGGTTTTTTTCTGCATAAACTGCCCCATCGGCCGCTTGGGAGAGGCTGCCGATCACCGACAACAGGCCCGGCACCGTCGGGATTGTCGCAAGACTGAGGGAGAGTCGCATGGCAGATGCCGCCGTTCACGGGCATGGCGACCATGACACCCGCGGGTGGTTTACCCGCTGGTTCATGTCGACCAATCACAAGGATATCGGGATCCTTTATCTGTTCACCGCGGGCCTGGTCGGCCTGATCTCGGTGGCCTTCACCGTTTACATGCGGATGGAGCTGATGGAGCCGGGCGTCCAGTACATGTGCCTGGAGGGCGCCAGGTTCACCGCCGCCGCCGCCGGGGAATGCACCCCGAACGGGCATCTGTGGAACGTCATGATCACCTATCACGGGGTGCTGATGATGTTCTTCGTCGTCATCCCGGCGCTGTTTGGCGGGTTCGGCAACTATTTCATGCCGCTGCATATCGGCGCGCCGGACATGGCGTTTCCGCGACTGAACAACCTGTCCTACTGGATGTATGTGGCCGGTGTGGCGCTTGGCGTCGCCTCGCTGCTGGCGCCGGGCGGAGATGGTCAGCCCGGGTCGGGCGTGGGCTGGGTGCTGTATCCGCCGCTGTCGCAAAAGGAAGACGGGATTTCGATGGATCTGGCGATCTTCGCCGTCCACGTCTCGGGCGCGTCCTCGATCCTGGGGGCGATCAACATCATCACCACCTTCCTGAACATGCGCGCGCCGGGCATGACCCTGCACAAGGTGCCGCTGTTTGCCTGGTCGGTCTTCGTCACCGCCTGGCTGATCCTTTTGTCGCTGCCGGTGCTGGCCGGTGCCATCACCATGCTCTTGATGGATCGCAACTTCGGCACCGCCTTCTTTGACCCGGCGGGCGGGGGCGACCCGATCCTGTATCAGCACATCCTGTGGTTCTTCGGCCACCCCGAGGTCTATATCATCGTCATCCCCGGATTCGGCATCATCAGCCACGTCATTTCCACCTTCGCGCGCAAGCCGATCTTCGGCTATCTGCCGATGGTCTATGCGATGGTGGCGATTGGCGTGCTGGGCTTCGTCGTCTGGGCGCACCACATGTATACCGTGGGCATGTCGCTGACCCAGCAGTCCTATTTCATGCTGGCGACGATGGTGATCGCGGTGCCCACCGGCATCAAGGTGTTTTCCTGGATCGCAACCATGTGGGGCGGCAGTATCGAGTTCAAGACACCGATGCTGTGGGCCTTCGGCTTCCTGTTCCTGTTCACCGTCGGCGGCGTGACCGGCGTGGTGCTGTCGCAGGCGCCGCTGGATCGGGTCTATCACGATACCTATTACGTCGTGGCCCATTTCCACTATGTGATGTCGCTGGGCGCGGTCTTTGCGATCTTCGCCGGGATCTATTACTGGATCGGCAAGATGTCGGGCCGGCAGTATCCCGAATGGGCGGGCAAGCTGCACTTCTGGATGATGTTCATCGGCTCGAACCTGACCTTCTTCCCCCAGCACTTCCTGGGCCGTCAGGGGATGCCGCGCCGCTATATCGACTATCCCGAGGCCTTCGCGACCTGGAACTATATCAGCTCGATCGGCGCCTTCATCAGCTTCGCCAGCTTCCTGTTCTTCATCGGCGTGGTGTTCTACACCCTGCGCTTCGGCGCCCGCGTGACCCAGAACAACTACTGGAACGAATATGCCGACACGCTGGAATGGACCCTGCCCAACCCGCCGCCCGAACATACGTTCGAGCAACTGCCCAAGCGCGAGGATTGGGATCACAGCCACGCCCATTAAGACGGGCCGAAGATCATCAAGGCCCCGGCGCGATCCGGGGCCTTTTTCATGGGGGAAACCCCGATCAACCAGGGGCTGCCGCCATGCCCTATCGCTGGATGACCACGCCGGATGCCGAGGTGATGCAGGCCACGGCGCATCAGTCGCTGACGCCGGGCCTGTTCACCGGCTTCATCGCCACCACCGCCGGTCTGCTGGGCTTGGCGCTGCTGGCGCTGATCGGCAGTCCGGCGCTATGGGTGCTGCTGGTCTTTGCGCTCGGCGCCCTGGCAGGTGTCTGGTGGGCGCTGGATTTGCACCGCCGCCGCAGCGCCTGCCGTGAGGTGCTGCGCATCGAGGCGGGCACCCTCACCCTGACGCGCCACGACCCCGGCCAGCCGCCCCGCCTCTGGCAGGCACCGCTGGACCGCGCCCAGGTGCAGATGGACGCAGGCCACGCCCCCGTGCCGTTCTACCTGACCCTGCACGGCGGCCCGCGCGTCGTGGAACTGGCCGCTTTCCTGACCCCGGCCGAGCGCCGCAGCCTTTATGGCGACCTGCGCCAGCGGCTGCGGCGGGTCTAGGGCTTACTTGCCCGCCATCCGGCGCAGGGTATCGTCACGGAGGATGCGGTGGTGGATCACCACCATCACCACATGCCCCGCGATCAGCGCCGCCAGAACCCAGCCCAGCGTGCCGTGCAGGGTGTTGCCCAGCTCGACCATCCACGACACGGCCTGGCCTTCGGGGCGGGGGGCGAACAGCTCGATCCCCCAGACATTCATGCCGCGCTCACCGCCGTAGGCGCGCAGCAGCGCGATCCCCGGCACCGCCAGCATCAGCGCATAAAGCGCCCCGTGACCGGCCCGCGCCGCCAGCGCCAAAAGCCCGGTGCCATGCGCCGGACGCCGCCCGGCGTTCACCCCCGCCCAGAGGACGCGCAGCAGGACCAGGATGAAGATCGTGAACCCCATCGCGGAATGGTTGCCCGCAACCAGCTTGGTCAGTTCCGCATCGCGCCCCGCCACCAGCTTGATCGCCATGCCCAGCAATTGCCACAGGATCAGCGCCCCGATCCCCCAATGCAGCAGCCGCGTGATGGTGCCATAGCGCAGCGGATTGTCAAAAATCTGCATGTCAAATACCCCTTAAATCCTTAGTGTTTTCGTCGGGCGCCCTTCAGCACGCCACGCCGCGACACACAAGGACAAAATGCCGCAGCACCCGTCCCGGCCCATCACAAACCGGTCAGTTCAGGGTGATGGCCATGGCGATCACATCTTCATACCGGCCCGCGCGCAAAGCCCAGCCGTGAAACCGCCCCTCCTCGACAAAGCCCTGCTTGCGATAGAGCGCGATCGCCGGGCCGTTGTCGGCAAAGACCGTCAGCTCCAGCCGCCGCAGGCCCAGCCAATCGCGCGCCTGCACCACGGCGGCGGCCAGCAGCGCCGAGCCGACCCCGCGGCGAACCCAGTCATCGCGCACCGCCATGCCCAGATCAGCGGCATGGGCACGGCGCGGATTGGCATTGCCCGTCAGCGAAAGATGCCCGACCAGCCGGTCATCGCCATCCACCGCCGCGATCTGCACCAAAGCCTGAAACGCCTCATTGCGGCGCTGCCGGTCGGCCAGCGACTGAAACGGCCGCTGCAAGGTGCCGTGGATGACACCCGGCATGTTCACCATCTCGGTCAGCGCGGCGACATCGCCCGGCTCAAACGCACGCAGGTGAAAACCCATGATCCGCCCCTTCTTCCTTGCCAAATACGCGCGGGGGTGCGGGGGGAGCCAGCCCCCACACCCTGCCCACCCCCCCAGAACCATCCCCGACCTTCCAAACACTGAATCGTCCCCACGCCGCCCC